>DASTCK010000089.1:0-5340 GCA_035711225.1 Casimicrobiaceae bacterium | reverse complement strand
ACCCCGTGCGCGCGCGCAAGGCACGACGCGCGCGCGCGCGCGTCGTGCAACGCGAGGCGACCGATGCGCTCCGCCGGGTTCGCGGCGATCGACCCCAGCAGCTCGACGTATTGCGCGGCGAGCGTCTCCGCCGTCGCCGCGTCGAAGAGCGCACTCGCGTAGTCGAGGCTCCCGCGCAGCCCGTCGCCCGTCTCCACCCGCGTGAGCGCGAGGTCGAACTTCGCGCTGGTGGCGCCGGCGTCGAGCGGCTCGGCGCGCAGCCCGCCCATCCGCCACGCGGACGCCGTCGCGCCGTGCAGCGCGACCGACGCCTGGAACAGCGGGTTGCGCGACGCGTCGCGAGCCGGCGCGAGCTCCATCACCAGGCGCTCGAACGGCACCTGCTGGTGCTCGTAGGCCTCCAGCGCACGCTCACGCACGCGTCCGAGCAACTCGACGAAGGTGGGCGCGCCTCCGAAGTCCGTGCGCAGCACGAGCATGTTGACGAAGAACCCGATCAGCGGCTCGAGCGAAGGCGACGTGCGCCCCGCCACCGGGACGCCGAGCGCGATGTCGTCCTGCCCGCCGTAGCGGTGCAGCAGCACGCCGAACGCGGCGGCGAGCGCCATGAAAGGCGTCGCGCGGGACCCGCGCGCGATCGCCCTGAGCCGCTGCACGACGGGGGCGGCGACGGCGAAGGTCATCCTGCCCCCTGCGTGGTCCGCTACCGCCGGGCGCGGGTGGTCGGTCGGGATCTCGAGCGGCGCGAGAGCGTCCAGCCTTTGCTTCCAGTACGCGAGCGACGGCGCGAGCGACGGACCGGCGAGCCATTCGCGCTGGCGCAGCGCGAAATCGGCGTAGTGCTCCGCGAGCGCCGACAACGCGGGGCGCCGCCCCGCGGCGAAGGCGTCGTAGCAGAGCGCGAGCTCGCGCCACAGCACGCCCACCGACCAGCCGTCGGTGACGATATGGTGCATCGCGACGACGAACCAGTGCTCGTCGTCGGCGAGTTGCAGCAGGCGAACGCGCACCGGCGGACCCTGCTCCAGAGCGAAGGGGCGCCGCGTCTCGTCGCGCAGGCGCGACTCTGCCTCGGTCGTGCGCGACGCGGCCGGCACACCGCGCAGATCCTCGTCGACGATATCGAGCGCCGGCGACGCCGCGACGACTTGCACCGGCTCGCCGTCTCTGACCTCGAAGCGTGTCCGCAGGATCTCGTGGCGGCGAACGATCTCGTCGAGCGCCGCCGCGAGCGCGCGACGATCGAGCGCGCCGGCCAGCCGCAACGCGTGCACTTCGTTGTAGACCGCGTCGCCGGGAAACAGGCGGTCGAGGAGCCACAGGCGCGACTGTCCGTAGGACAACGGCGCCGTGCGAGCAACGGGAGTCGACGGGCGGTCCTGCATCGGCATCTCGAAAACTGACGCCCCGGAGACGGGCGTGCGGCATCAACCCGCGAATCGTCGCACACCCTCGGCGAGCGCGACGTAGCGCGCGAACTTGCCCGCCGCGATCGCGAGCGCGGCGACGCGCCAGTCGTGCCGCAGCCAGCCGGAGGCCACGCACAGCGCGTCGCCCACCACCGGTACCCACGACATCAGCAGCGACCAGGCGCCGTAGCGCCGCGCGAGCGCCACGGCGCGCGGCGCGAGGCGTTCGCCGCCCTCCGCGGGGATGAGCCGGCCGATCCCCCAGCTCGTCATGCCGCCGAGCGTGTTGCCGACCGTCGCGACGCCGATCGCCGGCCACGCGAGCGCCGGCGTCGCGGCCACGATCGCGCCCAGCACGAGCTCCGAATTCCCCGGCAGCAGCGTGGCCGACAGGAAGCTCGAGGCGAAGAGCCCGGCGAGCAGGCCGGCATCGCCGCTCATCGGCGCGTGCCCATGGGTCGAGAGGAGGTCGGTGGCATCGCGCGGGGCCAGCCTAGCATCGCCGGGGGCTCCCACGTGCGACGCCATCCCCGGCGAGTCGGCGCGAAGGGACCGCGAACGGGCCTTGCACGCCGCCGGGAGTCGGACGACGATGACGGCTCGGGGCAAGGCCCCGCGCTCGCGGCGCGGCCTCCCTGACTGCTCGAGGACGCCTCGCGATGACCGTCCGCTGCGCCACCGCCCGCCTGGCCGCGCTCGCCGCCGTGTCGCTCGTTGCGCTCGCCGCGCTCGCCGCGACGTCGCCGGCGCCGCCGGGCTCGACGGCGTGGAACGACGACCTCGCGACCTGGCGCGCGAAGGTCGACCGGTCGCTGCGCAGGGACAACGGCTGGCTTACGCTGGTGGGCCGCCACGTGCTGCGCTACGGCGCGACCCGCGTGGGCTCGGCGAGCGACAACGACGTCGTGCTCGACGCCGCGATCGCGCCGCCCCGCCTCGGCGTCGTCCACGTCGGCGAGCGGCACGTGCGCCTCGAGCTCGCGCCCGGCGTCACGATGCATCCGCCCGGCGATGCCGCGCCCGCGTCCGCGACGATCGCGCTCACCACCGATCCCGACAGCGCCGGTTGGGTGTCGCGCGACCGGCTGTCGCTGCAGGTGATCCGCCGCGACGATGGCCAGGCGGTGCTGCGCGTCGCCGACAACCAGTCCGCGCTGCGCGCAGGCTTCCCGGGCCGCGTCTGGTTCGAGCCGCGCGCGTCGCTCGCGCTGCCCGCGACGTTCACGCCGTACCCGAAGGGCACGAAGATCACGATCGCCAACGTGCTGAACGAGATCTCGCAGGAGGACGCCGCGGGCAACATCGCGTTCGCGATCGACGGCAAGTCCTACTCGCTCGACGCGGTCGACGACGGCGGCAACCTGTTCATCATCTTCCGAGACGCGACCAGCGCCGACGCGACCTATCCGCCGGGCCGCTTCCTCTACCTCGAGAAGCCGAAGGACGGCCGCTGGACGATCGACTTCAACCGCGCCTACAACCCGCCCTGCGCGTTCTCCGCGTACACGAGCTGCCCGCTGCCGCCGCAGCAGAACGTGCTCGCCCCGCGCATCGAGGCGGGCGAGCGCTACCGTGCGGTGAAGCCGGGCGGCTGAAGGAAGGCGTCGCTCACTCCGCGTCACCCGGCAGCCCCGCGCGCACCGCGTCGAAGCGCCGCAGTCCGATCGCCTCGGCGACGTGCGCCGTCGCGATCCGATCGGTGCCGGCGAGGTCCGCGATCGTGCGGGCGACCTTCAGGATCCGGTGGTACGCGCGCGCCGACAGCGCGAGCCGCGCCATCGCGCGCATCGCGAGCTCGTGGCCCTCCGCGCCGGGCGAGCAATGGCGTGCGAGGTCGCCCACCGGAAGGCGCGCGTTCGGCACGCCCTGCCGCGCGAGCTGGCGCTCGCGCGCCTCGCTCACGCGCTCTCGCACGCGCGCCGACGGCTCCTCGTCGGCGACGCCGGCCGACGCGATCTCCTCGGGCGCGATCGCGGGGACGTCGATCGCCATGTCGATGCGGTCGATCAGCGGGCCGGAGAGCCGCGCGCGGTAGCCCATCACGCGGTCGGGCGAGCAGCGGCAACGCCCGCTGCGGTGACCGAGCCAGCCGCACGGGCACGGGTTCATCGCGGCGACGAGCTGGAACTGCGCGGGGAACGTCGCCTGCCGTGCCGCGCGGGAGATCTGCACGAGGCCGGATTCGAGCGGCTCGCGCAGCACCTCGAGCACGCGACGGCCCCATTCCGGCAACTCGTCGAGGAACAGCACGCCGCGGTGCGCGAGCGAGATCTCGCCGGGCCGCGGGGGACTGCCGCCGCCGACGATGGCCACGGCGCTCGCGGTGTGGTGCGGCGTGCGGCACGGGCGCTCGCGCCAGCGTGCAGGATCGAAGCGCGAGGCGAGCGACGCGATCGCCGCCACCTCGAGCGCCTCGTCCTCGTCGAGCGGCGGCAGCAGCGACGGCAGGCGTTGCGCGAGCATCGACTTGCCCGCACCGGGCGGGCCGCACATCAGCAGCGCGTGGCCGCCGGCCGCCGCGATCTCGAGCGCGCGCTTGGCCTGCCGCTGCCCGCGCACGTCGGCGAGGTCGGGCGACGAAGCGCGCGGCGCGACCGGCATCGAGGCAGCGAGCCTCGGCAACGGCGCCGTCCCCGCCAGGTGGGCGCACACCTCGAGCAGCGAGCGCGCCGGATGGACGGCCGCGTCGGGCACGAGCGACGCCTCGGCGGCGCTCGCGTGCGGCAGCACGAACGCCCGCCCGTCGTGCCGAGCCGAGAGCACCATCGCGAGCGCGCCGCGAACCGCGCGAAGCTCGCCGGTCAGCGCGAGCTCGCCCGCGAACTCGTGCCGGTCGAGCGCTGCCGCGGGCACCTGCCCGCTCGCCGCGAGGATGCCGATCGCGATCGGCAGGTCGAAGCGCCCCGATTCCTTCGGCAGGTCCGCCGGCGCGAGGTTGACGGTGACCTTGCGCGACGGGAAGTCGAAGTTCGCGTTCTGCAACGCGGCGCGCACGCGGTCGCGTGCCTCGCGCACCTCGGCTTCCGGCAGGCCGACCAGGTTGACGCCGGGCAGGCCGCCGGCCAGGTGAACCTCGACGCTGACCGGCGGAGCGGCGAGCCCCGCGAGCGCGCGGCTCCGCACGACGGCGACGCTCATCGTGCGCCTGCACGTCGCGAACGTCGCCCGGACCTTCCCGATGGGCGAGCGCCTCGATCCGGCCCTTCGCCGCTCACCGCCTGACTCCCGATCCGATGGCCGCCCCGCGCGGCGGACGATCAGGCTAGCGCGTCGGGCGGTCCTGCGCCCTCGTCCGGCCGGCCGATGCCGCCGCCATGGAGCCAGGTTCGCAACCAGGTTGCGAACCTGGTTCCCTCAGCGCGCCGCGGCCCCGCGCGCCTCGAGCTCGGCGACCTTGCGCTCCAGCGCCTCGAGCTTCTCGCGCGTGCGCGCGAGCACCTTCGCCTGGACGTCGAACTCGGCGCGCGGCACGACGTCGAGCTTCGCGAGGCCGCTCTGCAGCATCGTCCTGACGTTCTTCTCGATGTCCTTCGCGGGCGAGGCCTCGATCGCTCGGCCGATGCGCTTCGCGAGCTCGTCCAGGGAAGCCGTGTTGATCATCGCGATTCTCCAGGGGCGGCCGGCAGGTTCCGGCCAGTCTAGCAAAGGGGCCCGGCACTCGCCGCCGCCGGGAACACGGTTCGGCGAGCAACGCGCCCGGTTGGTGCGGATGCGGCCGGCAGTGCACCGATCCGGTGCGCGCGAGCCCTCTCCCCGCCCGTGCCGCATGTGCAAAATGTGCTGCAACTCGCTGTTTTCATGAGCATTGTTGCAGTGGCACACGAAATGCTGACGGTGTCGCTGCGAAAAGCCATTCCTCCGTCCATCAAGGATCCCATGAAGCGCACCCTGCTTGCCGCCGCCCTGACGCTCGCATCAACCGCCGCCATGG
>DASTCK010000088.1:0-4713 GCA_035711225.1 Casimicrobiaceae bacterium | reverse complement strand
CCTCGGCGCGCTCGCCGTCCGAGAGCGCCTCGGCGGCGTAGATCACGAGCTTCGGGCGCTCGACGGCGAGCTTTCCGGCAGCGACGTGGCGAGCGATCGCGACGAGGTAGCTCGCGTACCCGAACAGCACGTCGGGGCGATAGCGGTTGAGCGCCTCGACATTGGCGCGAAGCGGGTCGGTCACCCACAACTGGAGCCTCTGCGGCCGCGCGGGGATCCACGTGTTGTCGCGGTAGAAGGTCGACATCCGCTCGAGCGTGCCGCCGTCGTAGCCGAGGCGCGCCTCGCGGTACCCGCTCTCGCGGCCGAGGAGGCGCGTGATCACGGCGCGCTCGCGCTCGCCGTACGCGATGTTCGCGAGCAGCGAGCCGCGGTCGTGATGGATGCGGGCGCGTGCGCCCGTGGAGCCGCTCGTCTCGAACGCGATCGATCGCCGGCCCGCCCGGGACGTCGAGACGAAGCGCTCCGGATCGCGGCGCAGGTCGTCCTTCTCGACCATCGGCAGCCGCTCGACGTCGTGCGCGGTGCGAACGTCGCGCGGGTCGATCCCGGCCTTGCGAAAGGCATCGCGGTAGAACGGCACCGTGGCTGCGGCATAGCAGACGATCCGGCGCACGCGCGCATCGCGCAGCCGCTCGAGATAGTGGCGCGGTGCGTACGGGATCGAACGCTGCCCGCGCGCGAGCGCGAGAACGTACGCGTTGCCGGCGGCGCGGCGGGCGAGGTGGGGGATCACGGGGCGGCCGGCCCGCGCGTGCCTGCTGCCAACGGGTCGGCTACGCGATGGTACCGAAGGGCTCGCGGCCATGCGTCGTGCGACGAGCGTCGGCGCGCGAGGTCGAGCGCATGCTACCCATCGGGGTCAGACCCCGGCGCAGGAACGAGCAGGGTCCGGCCCTAACCTGCGCGTCAGCCCTTGCCGCAGCAGGACGGCGCGCAGCAAGCTGCCGCGTTCTTCTCCTGTGCCGCCGCCGGGGCGGCCGCGCGCGCTTCCGCAGGCTTCACCGCTCGCACGAAGGCGCTGACGAACTTGCCGTCGACGGCGTCCGCCATGCCCTCGACCTCGGCGCCCTGGCCGGCGAGCAGGTCGCGCGCATCGTCGGCGCTGTAGACGCGCGTGACCTCGATCGAGGCGCTCTCGAATCCCGCCGCCGCGAGCTTCTGAAGGTAGTCCGTGTCGGAGAGCGCGCCGGCCACGCAACCGGCCCACAGCTCCATGCTCCGGCGAATCGCCGGCGGGACCTCGCCGCGCACGACGACGTCGGAAATCGCGAACCGGCCGCCCGGCTTCAGCACGCGGAACGCCTCGCGCAGGACGCGGTCCTTGTCGCCCGACAGGTTGATCACGCAGTTCGAGATGATGACGTCCACCGAGTTCGCGGGCAGCGGGATCGCCTCGATCTCGCCCTTGAGGAAGTGCACGTTGGCGAGGCCGCTGGCGCGCTTGTTGGCTTCGGCCAGCGCCAGCATGTCGTCGGTCATGTCGAGGCCGAACGCCATGCCGGTCGGCCCGACGCGGCGCGCCGACAACAGCACGTCGATGCCGCCGCCGGAGCCGAGGTCCAGCACCGTCTCGCCCGGCGCGAGCTCGGCGAGCGCCGTCGGATTGCCGCAGCCGAGCGACGCCGCCAGCGCGTCTCCGGGAACCTCGCCGGTCTGCGACGCATCGTAGAGATTCGAGGTGATCGGGTCGCAGCCGCAGCCCGCGCTCGTCCCGCAGCAGCCGCCCTTCGCGCCCGTGCCCACCCGCCTCGCGGCCTCGCCGTACTTCTCGCGGACCACGTCCTTGACGTCGCTCGTCGTCGTCATCGATCTCTCCATGGGGTCACTTGCAGCAGATCACGCGCTGCGGTTCCACAACCTTGTTCCGGGTGCAGCATTCGGCATAGAGGAAGCCCAGCACCTCCTGCAGCGCCGCGGTGTTGGCCGAGTAGCGGAGGAAGGTGCCTTCGCGGCGCACGCTCACCAGCTCCTCGTTGCGCAACTTCTCCAGGTGGTGCGACAGCGTCGAGCTGGCGATGTCCAGCTCGGACGAGATGTCCCCGACCACGAGGCCTTCGGGGTGGGCGCCGAGCAGGAGCCGCAGGATGCGAAGCCTCGGCTCCGTACCCATCGCCGCCAGCATGTCGGCGTAGCGGGCGGTCTGGCGGTCGTCGTTGCGCGGCATCCCAAGGCCCCATCAAATCGATAATTGCACAATAATCGAAATAAGGACGGCCGTCAATGGGCGGCGAAGGGACCGGTGCGAAGCGGGAAGGCAGTCGATAGGCGGGCCGAATTCGACCGTCATCCTTTGTGACGAGCGGAACCTCGACGCAGGCCCGGCTGTGGGGCCGGTAAAGCGGATCAGGCACCCGTAGAGCGGCCGAACGGGGCGGCTCGCCCTGGTCGCCAGACGAAATTGCGCTTTCAGCCACGGCCCGCGTCGCCGTCGCCGTCATCGCTCGCGCCATCAGGGCGCAACGCTTCGCGCTGGAACGGCACCGTCTCGGCGGCGTCGCGCCCCACCCCGCGCGCTCGTCGCGGACCCGCTCGGCGTAGGCCCGCGGCGCCAGCGGGAAGGAGCGCTTGCCCCTCGCGCGTCCGAGCACCCAGGCGTCGCGCACGACCCCGGCGTGCGAGCGGCGGGATCAACACGACTCGCGCCATTCGCCGACACGTCGCGTCGGTGCTTCGCCTGCTGCGCGGACGCCCGGCGCGTGCATACTGCATCGATGGATACCAGGGTGGTCGAAGACCGTGTCGCGCAGCGCTACCGGCTGATGGCGGGCGGCAAGGAAGTCGGGTTCGTCGAGTACGACCCGATCGGCGAGGATGCGCTGCTGCTCAAGCACACCGAGGTGGGGCCCGAGCACGAAGGCAAGGGATACGCGTCGAAGCTCCTCGCGGGGATGCTCGACGACCTGCGCAAGCGCGGGTTGTCCGTTCTGCCGGTGTGCCCGTACGCGATGTCGTACATCAGGAAGCATCGCGAATACCTGGACGTGGTGCGCAACGACTACCGCGCCGCGGTCTGACCGCGGTCGGTGAATGCAGGCGCCTCACCGAGGCGCACTCGCGAACGCCGGACGCCTCGATGCGCAGCGCCGCGGTGAGGGCTCACCCGTTCCGGATCACCGGATCCTTGACGCACGCCTGGCCGCCCGGCCCGGTGAAGCGGACCAGGTACTCGTAGCGCTTGCCGAACGTGTGCGCCTCGTTCTTGTCGCGCCAGCGGAAGTTGCGCTTGCAGCCGCCCTGCGCGTCGTCGTCGCCGGCGTCGTTGTCGGTCGCAGCCGCGCCGAAGAACTGGAAGTCGAGGTCGTCGCGCTTGAACCGGATGCCGTCGCCGTCGCAGAACGCGTAGCCGGGCGTGTCGATGCGCCACACGATCGTCCGCTGGCCGGGCGCCCGGCCCATCTCGGCGACCTCCGGGGTCACGCGGATCGTCGCTTCGCCGCACGGGCGGCTCGCGTCGACGCTGATGGCGATGCGGCAGCGGCCGTCCCCGCCGCAGTGAGGTCCTGCCTGGGCCCACGCGCCGCTCGCGGCGCAGGCAAGCGCCGCGAGGGCGACCAGTCGAGCGATCATCGAGCGTCTCCGGGGGTACGGAACCCCCGGATTATGCGTCAACGATCGCCGGCGGGGCGGATCAGGCCGTGAGCGGGGCGTCGACCGGCTCGCCGTGCTTCAGCTTCGCGCCCTTCATCACGCGCGTCTCCGGCGCCGGGACCCCTTCTCTCGCGAATTTCTCGATGATCTCCCGCTTGCGCGCCAGGAGGACGGCGCCGAGCTCCTCCATGTCGATGCCGCCCTTCTTCGCCTGCGCGAACAGGCCGTCGCGCTGCTCCTCCTCCTTGACGTGGTGCTTGATCATCTCGGAGAGCACCTTGACCTTGGCGTCGTAGAACTCGTCGTCCGGCGAGCTGTCGAGGATCTCGGCGATCAGCACCTTGGCGCCGTCGTGCTCGACGTAGGCCTCGTTGTGCACGTCCTCCTCGACGACCTCCTTGGCGGCGGGATAGAAGATCTCCTCTTCGATCTGCGCGTGGACCATCAGCTCGAGGCACACCTGCTTCGCGAGCTTCTCCTTCGTGGCCTTGGCGTTCGTGTTCTCGAAGCGCTCGAAGAGGTCCTCGACGGTCCGGTGGTCGTTCTTGAGCAGTGCGATGGCGTCCATCGCCTTGTCGTTGCGTGGCATGGGGATCTCCCTCGTGGGTGTCGCGACACCTTAAGGGAGGCGAACGCACCGCGCTGTCGGCTGCGGCTGGCGAGCGGGGTAAGCGTTCTGCGTACACGCCGGGATCCGGACGCGCCCCGAAAGCGAAAAGGCCGACGGGATCACCGTCGGCCTTCGTGGAATTCTGGTGGAGACGAGGAGGATCGAACTCCCGACCTTCGCATTGCGAACGCGACGCTCTCCCAGCTGAGCTACGTCCCCGGTAAGCCTTTCATTATAGCGTGGCCCCCAAGGGCGGGCAATCCGGCCCGGCGCGGCCCCGGGGCTGCGCCCTGCGCTGGCACTGGCGCCGAGTGCGGCCCGTCGCGACGCGACCTCGGCGAGCCGCGTAGGCCGCGCGTCAGTCTTCCGACGACGCGATGTCCTCGACTTGCAACGCGCACGCGGCCTTTTGCGTGGGCTGCGCGCACGCTCTCAGCGGAACGTCCGACAATCAACGCGTTAGGCGCGCTCTCGCCGGGCACGTGCCTTGCAATGGGTTACGGGTCAGCGGT
>DASTCK010000087.1:0-6483 GCA_035711225.1 Casimicrobiaceae bacterium | reverse complement strand
ACGAGGCCCAGGCCCATGACGGAGAACTCGAGCAGCGTCTCGGCGTTGTTCGCGGTGACCCGGCCGCGGCCTCGCACGTCGACGATCGTGCGCTTGCCGTCGACGACGAACGGCCAGCGCGCGAGCTCGGGCGCGTCCGAGAGCGTCAGGCACTGGTGGCGGTCGAGCATCGACGGGTGCGTCGGCGCGCCGTGCACGGCGACATAGGCGGGCGACGCGCAGATGACACGCTCCACGTCGCAGATGCGGCGCGCGATGAGCGACGAGTCCGCGAGCGCGCCGAGGCGGATCGACAGGTCGGCGCCCGACTCGGCCGGGTCCACGGCGCGTTCGCCCATCACGAGGTCGAGGTCGATCTCCGGATAGCGCGCCAGGAAGCCGGGCAGCGCGGGAACGAGGGCGTAGGTGCCGAACGAGACCCCGACGACGACCCGCAGGCGCCCGCTCGGCTGTCCGCCGTGACGCATCGCCTCGTTGTCGGCCTCGTGGACGGCTTCGACGATTCGTGCGGCGCGCTCGAGATAGGCCTCGCCTTCGGCCGTCGGCCGCAGCCGTCGGGTCGTCCGGTGAAGCAGCTTGACCCCCAGGCGCGCCTCCAGCTTGGCCACCACCTTCGACAGCGCCGAGGGGGACACGCCGAGGTCGCGGGCCGCGCCCGCGAAGCCTCCCCGGTCGACGGCGCGGAGCAGGACGTCCATGGCGAACAGGGTGTCCAGAAGGTTCCTTCTTAATTAGTGCCAAATTGGCATCAATCTAGTGCCAGTATATCGTATTGATTGATAGGTTGGAAGGAATCATCATGAGAACCGTCGAGGCCCCCAACGCTTCGACCTGACGAAGGCCCGGAAGGCCAACAGGAAGGTGTCCCATGAAGAACGATCCGATCGCAGTCCGGCTGGCTACGCTGAACGAGCACGACCGCTTCCTCGCCCAGGCGCAGATCGCACGCGCCGAAGCGCTGGTCGATGCCCTCGCCGCCGCGGGTCGCCTGCTGCGGCGCGTCTTTGATGCCGCGGCCGCGCGGATCGAGCGCCGGGCCAGGGCGTATACCGCCGAGCGCACCCGCTACTGGCCGCACCCGCAGGCGTAAGGGCGGCTCCACCGTCGGACGGCGGGCGTCAGGACAGGAAATTCAGGGTTTCAGCGCCCGCGACAGGATGGGCAGGCTCACATCCATCCGGTAGTCGATCGACGAGTGGGTGTCGTCGAACTCCTCGTACACGTGGCGGATGCCGCGCCGCGTGAGCGCCAGCGACAGCATGCGCGCGCCGAAGTGCAGGTGGTACTGGTCGCGCCAGCCGCAGTCGACGTAGATCGCGCGCAGCGACCGCAGCGCCGCGACATGGTGGCGCACCATCTCGACCGGGTCGTTCGCCTTCCAGCGGCGCCACCGCGCCGCGATCAGTTCGCCCGTCTCCAGGTTGACCGGCATCCGGAAGCCGAGCGGATCGCGCCGGACCGGGTCGTAGGTCGCCGCCATCGCCAGCATCATCAGCGCGTGCACCTCGCCGTCGGTGAGCTTCTCCTTCGACCACACCGTGTCGAGGAAGCGCCGGATGCGGCCGTCGTCGCGGCCCACGGCCACGCGCCGCGCGGAGGCGGCGGGATGCGTCTTGCCCGGCCGCCGCTTCGGCAGCCGGTAGCGGTCGAGCTCGTTGAGCGTGCGCGGCAGGTCGGTGTAGTAGCAGAACTCGAACATCGCGTCGCCCGAGTGGTCGGCGACCGCACCCCAGGTCTCGGGATGGCGCATGCCGTGAACGATCGCGCCGTAGCCGCCCGACGACTTGCCGAAGCAGCCGCGATGATCGCGCGAGGCGAGCGTGCGGAACTCGCGGTCGACCAGCGGCACGAGCTCGCGCGTCAGGTAGGCGGCGTAGCGGCCGACGGCCGGCGAGTCGACGTACTGGTTGCCGCCGAGGCTCGTGAAGCAGTCGGGAAACGCGACGATGCACGGCCCCATGCGCCCGTCGCGGATGAGCCGCGCGACGCGCTCGGGCACGTTCTCGTCGAACGGGCGCCAGTTGACGTGCGCATGGCCCGAGCCGGTGAAGCCGACCAGGTCGAACAGCACCGGGTAGCGCCTGCCGCGGCCCCGCGTCGCGCCCTCGTCGTAGCCTGGCGGAAGCCACACCGGCAGCCGGCGGACGTGCGGGTCGCCGAGCGGGTTGCCGGCGAGCACGCGGGACGCGTGCTCGAGCACGACGAGGCGGCCGGACGGGGAATCGTGGCGTTTGCGGGCCATCGCGCGAGGAAGGGGGCGGCGCGTGTCGCGCGGCCCGGCATTGTGACCACCGGAGCGCGTCGAGGCAATCGCCGGCCGATGCTGCAAGGCAAGGTGCGCGGGCGCGAGGTGGCGGCTAGGATGCCACCGAAGGGCCCGGTGGCCCGGGGAGTGCGCGTGCCGACTCGCAGCAAGGTCGTCGTCGCTGGCGCCGCTGGCATCGCGGCGCTCGCGGCGTTGTGGCCGCTCGGCGCGGTCGGCGCGCCGTCGACGCTGGTCGAATGCATCGAGGGTGCCGACTTCGTCGCCAACGCCGCGGCGTCGCGCGACAACGGGCTCGCGCGCGGGCCGTTCCTCGACCGCCTCGAAGCCGATTTCCTGGCGATACGCGCCTTTCCCGTGGCGTTGCGCTGGTTCGTCAAGGACGCCGACGACGAGGACTTCCTGCGCGAGGCGGTCGAGAGCGTCTACGACCGGCCGCTCGATCCCGAGCGGCATCGCGCCGCGTTCTTCGCGGCGTGCGTGACGCGCGCCGCCGCCTAGGCGCCAAGGCAGCGAGGCGGCGGTCGGCGGCGGCCTTTCACGCCGCCTGCGCCGAGGGTTCGCGCGCCACCGCGAGGGCCATCGCGGCCGCGTGCACGGAGGCGGCGATGCGCCCGACGTCGCGGACCTGCTGCGTCGTGAGGCCGGCCTCCGCGAGCAGCGCGGCGTGCGAGCGCACGCAGTGCTCGCACTTGCCGACGATCGAGGCGGCCAGCGCGTACAGCTCGAACGCCACCTTGTCGACGCCGCCGTGCGTCGCGTACGCGTTCATTCGCAACTCCGGTCGCAGGGTCTTCAGCGCCTCGTCGCCCGCCATCTCGACGAACGGGTACCAGACGTTGTTCATGCCCATCAGCGCGGCGGCCGCGAGCGCGCCTTCGGCGTGCCGCGCATCGATGAAATCGGGCGAGCGAAACGCCTCGACCAGCGCGGGGGAGCGCGCCGCATAGGCCGCGGCCAGGGCGGCCCCGGCGGCGAGGCGCGGCTCGAGGCTCGAGCGCGCGATCGTCGCGTCGAGGTTGAGGCGAACGTCCTTGGCCCAGTCGGGCAGCAGGGACTTGATGTCGGCGAGGGTGGTCATGGAGGCTCCGGAATGTGGCGATAGCTGATGGGCGATAGGCGATGGGCGATAGGCAACGGGCGTTGCGGTACGGTTTTCCTATCGCCTATCGCCCATCGCCCATCGCCGCCTTCGCCTTTCCTCAGATCGTCGTGCCGCCCACCTTGCGGTTGCACGGGCACAGCTCATCCGTCTGCAGGCCGTCGAGCACGCGCAGGATCTCGTCGGGGTTGCGGCCGACATTGAGGTTGTTGACCGATACGTGCTGGATCACGTTGTCGGGGTCGATGACGAACGTCGCGCGGAGCGCGACGCCCTCGGCCGGATCGCGCACACCGAGCTGGTCGACGAGCGAGCCCTGGACATCGGCGAACTGCCAGTGGTTGAGGCTCGCGAGGTCCTTGTGGTCGCGCCGCCATCCGAGCTTCGCGAACTCGTTGTCGGTCGAGCCGCCGAGCACGACGGCGTCGCGATCGGCGAAGTCCTGCGCGAGCTTCGCGAACCCGACGATCTCGGTCGGGCACACGAACGTGAAGTCCTTCGGGTAGAAGTAGACGACCTTCCACTTGCCCGGGAACGACTGCTCGGAGAGCGTCTCGAACGCCGAGACGCCGTTCTCCTCGTGGTGGTTGAAGCCGGGCTTGACGCCGACGACGCTGAACGGCTCGACCTTCTGTCCGACGGTTTTCATGCGCTTCTCCTTGACTGCGGGGCGGGACGCCCGCCCGACAAGGAGAATATTATGGGCGCATCATTGGCGATTCAATTTGATTATTACTATCGGCGCGATCGAGTCAGGTTATCGGACCGTCGAGCGCGATAGGGATGCCGAGCCACGGCGGCCACCGTCGTCCTCGACGTCGGGGGGCGAACTTCCGGAACCAGGTTCGGAACTCGGTTCCGAACCTGGTTCCGGACGCGACCCGTTCAAATTTTCGGCAGCGCGACGCCCTGCTGGCCGTGGTATTTGCCGCGGCAGTCCTCGTATGAGGTCTCGCACACGCCCGGCTCGGTTCGCACGAACTCGGGGGCGGTGCAACGACCCTACGCGAGCATCGTGCCGCGGCAGCGGCGGGCGCCGCAGCGGCAGGCGTAGGCGCGCTTCATGCGAGGGCCCACCTTGCCGTCGATGGCGAGGCGGTAGTCGTACGCGAGCTCCTCGCCGGGCCGGATCGTGCGACGCGCGGCCACGAACACGCGGCCCCGATCGTCCTCGTAGGTCTCGCAGTTGGGGGCGCACGAGTGGTTGATCCAGCGCGCGGCGTTGCCGCGCACGCCGGCATCGATCACGCGGCCGTCGTCGAGCGAGAACAGGAACGTGTGGTAGGGATCGTCGTCGCCGGAGGACGCGTCGCTCGCCTCCTCCCACGTCGTGCGGCGGCCCCGGTACTCGATGATCGTCTCGCCCTTGCGGATGGTGCGCGCGGCGAACACGCCGCGGCCGTGGATCGGGGAGTCGAGGACGCGCCACGGGCGGGCGCGACGGCGTGCGGTGGACGTCATGACAGCCTGGCGACGGAAGCACGATCGTCCGCGCGAGCGGACCGTGGCGATGGCGGCATCTTAACAAACGCCTCTCGCGGCGACGTCGCGCGCGAGCCGCGACAGCGCGTCGGCGAGACGCCGATGCGCGCACAGCCCGGCCTGGAACGCGTACTCGTCGCGCGCCTTCGCACGGATCACCGCCGCGACGCCGGCCCGCGCCCCGTCGGGCCACGTCGCGATGGCCGGGCATTGGGCGAGGAGCGGCGCCCACGCGCGCCAGGCCGTGCGCTCGACGGGGTCGGTCGGCAGCGTGACGCCGACGTAGCGCGTCGCGAGCGCGAGCGCGCGCCGTTCCGCGCGCGCGGGATCGCCGCCGCCTCGCGCCGCGAGCCAGCCGGACGCGGCTTCGGCCAGATCGGCGGGGTCGGGGGGAACGGCGGCGTCCTCCAGCGCGAGCGCGACATCGCCCTCGGTGAATCGCCGCAGCACCGCGATCGGCGCGCGGTAGCGGCGATCCGCGGCGATCTTCGCCGCCTCGGCCTCGGCGAGCGCGAGCAGGCGCGGCACGACCGGGCGGAACCCCAGCCGCCAGTAGAACCAGAAGGCGCCGGAGACCAGGCCTTCGCGGCTGCCGCGCCCGTACTGCGACGGCTCGACGACGAAGCGGACGATGCGGAAGCGCTGGCGGTACGCGCGCAGCACCTGCGCGAACAGCCACGCCGACTCGCCGCCGCGAAACGCCGGGAACACGTTGACGCCGATCCGGCAGCCGCCGAGGAACGGCCAGCCGCCGCCGTACGCGACCGGCACGCCGTTGCGATAGAGCACGAAGCCGACGTGCGCGTCGAGCGGGCCGCGCCGTCCGGCCGACGGCGCGTGCAGAGCGATCGCGACGCCGCGCCCGAGCCGATGCCACGCGGTGTCGCGCGCGCTCGTGGCGGACAGCGCATCGGTCTCGCGCCCCAGCATCGCGAGCGTCGCGCGGCTCGCGTCGACGATCGCTTCCCGCTGCGCGAGCGTCGGCGGGCGCGCGCGCGGCAGCGGCACGCCGGTCGCGGCGCGCACGTCGACATCGCGCACGAGCGCGCCGACCAGGTAGGGCGCGTGGGCGGGACCGCGATTGAACGTGCGGGCGAGCGCGCTCGCCCGCGGCGAGACGGCAAGCGTCGAACCGAGCGTCTCGTAGAGGTGCTCGCGCACCGCCTCGGCGGCGGGCAAGGCGTCGGCCGTGCGCACCAGCCACGCGGCGCGGTCGCCATCGCCGGCGAACGCTGCCACGATCTCGTCGGCGTCGAGATGCCCGCCGCCCGCGACGTCGGCCTGGAGCGGCGGGAGGGCGGTCGCGAGCACGTCGGCGAGCGCGCCATCGCCGTCGATCGAGTCGAGCGACGCGGCGCCGGGCCAGCGCGCGAGGAGCCAGCGGGCGATCGCCAGGCCGAACGACGCGCGCACCGTCGTCCACGCGATGCCGGTGTGCTCGAGCGCTCGCCGGTCGGCCGCGCGCCCGCGCAGCGCGATCGCGCGGGCGGCGCGCGCGACGCGCGCGAGCTCGAGGTTCGCGCGGACGACCTCGCCGCGCGACGCCGGATGCGCGAGCACGAAGAGCATCAGGTCGTGCCAGTCGACGAGCGCGGCGACGTCCGCGAACGGGCGACCCCGCGCGACGGCGAGCGCG
>DASTCK010000086.1:0-31362 GCA_035711225.1 Casimicrobiaceae bacterium | reverse complement strand
GGGGGATCGCGGCGGCGAGGAAGGCGATGGCGCGGGGCATGGGCAAGCTCTCGAGGGAGGGGATGCTGCGGCGCGGCTTGACGAAACGCGACAAATTACATACATTCACGAACGTTTGCAACCTTTTTGAGATCGGGGTCTCCCGCCATGGCCCGCCGTACCCGCGAAGCCGCCGCCGCCACGCGCGAGCAGCTGCTCGACGCCGCGGAGCGCGTGTTCCGCGACCGGGGCGTGACCCGGACGTCGCTGGCCGAGGTCGCGGCAGAGGCGGGCGTGACCCGCGGTGCGGTCTACTGGCACTTCCGCGACAAGGCGGACCTGTTCGCCGCCATGTGCGAGCGCGCGACGAGCCCGATGGACAGCCTGATCGAGCAGGCGAGCGAGGCGACCACCGCGTCGCCGCTCGCGACGCTTCGCGCGCTGTGCGTCGATGCGCTCCGCCACCTCGCGGACGATCCGCGCACGCAGGCGGTGTTCGAGATCATGTTCCACCGCAGCGAGCTCGCCGGCGAGCTCGCTGCCGTCGCCGAACGGCAGGACCGCGAGTCGTGCAACGCGCGCGCCTGCGTGGAGACCGTGATCGCACGGGCCGTCTCCGCGGGTGAATTGCGGCGCGGCACCGACGTCGCGCTCGCGGCACGCGCGATCCACGCGTTCGTGACCGGCCTCATGCACGAGTGGACGCTGGACCCGACCGCCTACGACCTCCGCGCGAGCGCGCCCGCGCTGGTGGACACGTTCATCGCCGGGCTCGTCGCGCATCCGCCGCGGGTGATCGCCGCGGTCGTGCCCGCCTCGAAGGCCGGCGAGCCGTCGCGCAACGGCGCAGCGGTCGCACCGCGCGGGCGGTCGCGCGCCGCTTCCGCCGCCTCGACGTCCGCGCCCGCCGCGCGACGCTCGCACAAGTAGCCTGCGCCGCGCCCGGCCGGCTGCGCCCCTCGCGCGCGGCATAATCACGGTCTTCGCTTCGCAGGAGACCGCTCATGAGCACGATACGAACCGTCGGCGTGATCGGCGCCGGCACGATGGGCAACGGCATCGCGCAGGCCTGCGCGGCGTCCGGCATCCGTGCCGTGATGGTCGACGTGTCGGACGCCGCGCTCGAGAAGGGCCGCGCGACGATCGCCGGGAGCCTCGAGCGCCTGGTGAAGAAGGAGAAGCTGACCGTCGCGCAGCGCGACGCGGCGCTCGCGCACGTCCACCCGACCACGAGCTACGACGAGCTCGGCGGCGTCGACGTCGTGATCGAGGCCGCGACCGAGAACCCGGCCGTCAAGGTCGACATCCTGAAGAAGATCGACGCGATCGCGAAGGGCGACGCGATCGTCGCGTCGAACACCTCGTCGATCTCGATCACGCAGCTCGCCGCCGTCACCCGGCATCCCGGGCGCTTCATCGGCATGCACTTCTTCAACCCGGTGCCGATGATGGCGCTGGTCGAGCTGATCCGCGGCCTGCAGACGAGCGACGCCACGGTCGCGGGTGCCGAGGCCCTCGCGAAGCGCCTCGGCAAGACCCCGATCGTCGTGAAGAACAGCCCGGGCTTCGTCGTCAACCGGATCCTGTGCCCGATGCTCAACGAGGCGATCTTCGCGCTGCAGGAGGGCCTCGCGAGCGCGCAGGCGATCGACGACGGCATGAAGCTCGGCTGCAACCACCCTATCGGCCCGCTCGCGCTCGCCGACATGATCGGGCTCGACGTACTGCTCGCCGTGATGAACGTGTTCTATGCCGACTTCAACGATCCCAAGTACCGCCCCGCGCCGCTCCTGCGCGAGATGGTCGCCGCGGGCTGGCTCGGGAGGAAGAGCGGGAAGGGGTTCTACGAGTACGGCAAGTGAAGTGGCGATGGGCGATAGGCGATAGGCGATAGGCGATAGGCGATAGGCGATAGGACCTCGCCGCGGTGTCCACGGAGCCGAGGGCGCGGAGGTGTCAATCAGGAGGCGTCGGCACCCGGCAGGTTTCCCTATCGCCCATCGCCCATCGCCTATCGCCTCCTTTCCTCACATCGCGAGATTCACCGCCCCCCCGTCGATCAGGACGTTCTGTCCGACGATGAAGCCGGCGTGCGCGCTGCACAGGAACGCGCAGGCCTTGCCGAACTCGTCGGGCGTGCCGAACCGTCCGGCGGGCACCTCGGCGCGCCGCGCGGCGGCGAAGGTCGCGACGTCGATGCCCACCTTCGCTGCGCGCTTCGCGATGCCGTCGACGGTTCGCGCGGTCTCGAACGGCCCCGGCAGCAGGTTGTTGATCGTGACGTTGTGCTTCGCCACCTGGCGCGCCAGCCCCGCGACGAAGCCGGTCAGGCCCGCGCGCGCGCCGTTCGACAGCCCGAGGTCCGGCAGCGGCGCCTTCACCGAGCGCGACGTGATGTTGACGATGCGCCCGAAGCGCCGCGCGATCATCCCGTCGACGACGGCGCGGATCAGCATGATCGGCGTCACCATGTTGTCGTTGACCGCCTTCTGCCAGGTGCGCTCGTCCCAGTCGCGGAAGTCGCCGATCGGCGGGCCGCCCGCGTTGTTGACGAGGATGTCGGGCGCGGGCCAGGCGGCCAGCACCTGCGCGCGTCCCTCCGGTGTCGTGATGTCGCACGCGACGGCGGTGACGGTCACGCCGGTCTCGCGGCGGATCTCCGCGGCGGTGGCCTCGAGCGTCGTCGCGGTCCGCGCATTGAGCACGAGGTTCACGCCTTCGCGCGCGAGCGCGAGCGCGCAGCCCTTGCCGAGCCCCTGGCTCGAGGCGCACACGATCGCGGTCTTGCCCTTGATGTCGTAGTCCATGGCAGGCGCGTCCGGCGACGCGTCGGTGGGTGGGAAGGAAGCGGCGGCTCGATCAGGCGGCGCGGCGGCGCTCGCGGCCGATGCGCGGCGGCGGCGCCTTGTGGAACGCGCCGCCCTGCATGATCGCGAGGAGCTTCGCGCGGTCCTGCAGCAACGCCACGTCCGCCAGGGGGTCGCCGTCGACGAGCAGCAGGTCGGCGAGGTAGCCGTCCTGCACGAGCCCGAGGTCGTCGCGACCCATCAACGCGCCGCCCCACTGCGTCGCGGCGACGATCGCCTCCATCGGCGTGTAGCCGAGAAGGTCGACGAAGAACGCGAGGTCGCGGGCGTTGTTGCCGTGCGGGTTCCACGGGAAGCCGTAGTCGCCGCCAGGCAGCACGCGCACGCCGCGGCGCTTGAGATCGCGCATGCGCTCGCAGGTCATCCCGAGGTCGTTCTCGATGCGCGCGCGAAGCGAGGGCGAAGCGGGCAGGCCGTAATTGCCGGCCTCGTGCAGCCGCGTCCAGGTGACCGACAGCGCGGGCGCGACGAACACCCGCGCCTTCGCGGCCTCGACCCCGTCGAGCGCCTCGTCGTCCGCGCAGGTCAGGTGGTAGAGCACGTCGGCGCCGTGGCGCAGGCACATCTTGACCGACTCGGCGCTCCGCGCGTGCGCCGCGACGCGCTTGCCGCGCTGGCGCGCGACCTCGCACACCGCGGCGACCTCGTCGTCGGTCATCAGCGTCGCCGCCGCCGGGAGGTGCGGCGTCGACGTGTCGCCCGACGGCACGATCTTCAGCACGTCGACGCCTTCGCGGCAGGCCTCGCGCGCCGCCCGACGGAACCCGTCCGCGCCGTCGCAGGGCTGCGTGTACATCGCGTCGCCCGGGTCGAGGTGAAGCTGGCGCAGGTCGCCGACGCCGCCGGTCGGCGTCAGCTGCACGCTCGCGGCGAGCGTGCGCGGCCCCGGGTGCTCGCCGCTCGCGATCGCGTTGCGCGCGACGACGTCGAGGCGCGGCTTGGTGGCGGCGGCCGAGAAGCACGACGTGAACCCGCTGTCGAGGTAGAGCTTCGCGTGCCGCAGCGTCGCGAGCACGTGCTCCTCGACCGGCAGGAACGCGTGCTGCTGCAGCGTCATCGTGTCGACGAACGACAGGTGAGCGTGCGACTCGACCAGCCCCGGCATCAGCGTGCGGCCGTCGCAGTCGACGACCGCGGCGTCGATCGTCGCGGCGGCGAGCCCGCCCCGCGCGACGGCGGCGATGCGCTCGCCGTCGACGAGCACGTCGGCCCGATACGGCATTGCGCCGCTGCCGTCGAGGACGCGGGCGTCGCGGAACAGGATCCGGTTCATCGCGGAGGAGCCGTCATTCGGGATGCTCGCGTCACCCGTTCGTCCGATGTCGCGATGTCGCGGGCGAGGAACGCGACCGGGAGCGGGCGTCGTTTCATTCTGGCATTCGGTGGCATGATGTCAACCCGTGCGGCGCGGCGCCGCGAACCGGGAGCGAGGGGTGGCACTGGCGGGCAGGGGCGCGGTCGCGATCTGGCACGACATCGCGCCGGAAGGTCGCGAGGCGTTCTACGCGTGGCACGGCAACGAGCACATGCCCGAGCGTGTCGCGATCCCCGGTTTCCTGCGCGGTCGCCGGTACGCGGCGATCGGCGGCGCGCCGGAGTTCTTCAACCTGTACGAGACCGCGACGACCGCGGTCCTGTCGGGCCCCGCGTACCTCGGACGCCTCGACCATCCGACGCCCTGGACGATCGCGACGGTCAAGCATTTCCGCGGCGTCGCGCGATCGTTGTGCGAGGTGGCGCACACGCGCGGGGAAGGCGACGGCGGACTGGTCGCGACCTATCGCTACGACGTGGCGGACGCGCACGCTTCCGCTCATCGCGCAAGCATGCGCGAAGCGCTCGATCGCCTCGTCGACGCTCCGGGCGTCGCGGGCGCGCACCTGCTCGTCGCCGACGAGGCCGCGAGCGCCGTCGAGACGGAGGAGAAGCGCGCGAGGGGGACCGGGACCGAGGTCCCCCGCTGGATCGTGGTCGCCGAGGGATGGGGCGACGCGCCGGCCTTCGAGGCGCTGGCGCGGACGTTCGCGCGCGAGGGCGCCTTCGCGCTGGCGACACGGGCGCCCGACGTCGCCGTCTATCGACTGCAGACGACGCGCGACGGCCGCTCGTCGCGCTAGCGCTTGGCGTCGGCGCAGCGCCGTGGCTCGGCCCTGCGCACTCCCGGCCCGAGGCTAGCGCGCAGCGGAGAACGCGAGCGCGACCTCGCCCACCCCGTGCACCATGGCGCGCACGGCGCAGGGCTCGTCCACGGGCCGCGGCGGCGTGAGGCTGCCGGTCGTGACCAGGTGCCCGGCCCTCAGCCCGCCGAGACGGTCGCACTGCGCATTGGCCCATGCCACGAGCGGCGCCCACGGGTCGCCCTGCGGATGGCCGCCGACCGCGTCGTGCACGAGCGCGTCGTCGATCCACAGCTGCACGCGGCACGCCTTGAGGTCGAGCGGGCGGAACATGCGCGTCGCGCCGCCCGTCACGTAGCCGGCGTTGCCCTGGAGGTCGCCGACGAAGCGGGCGTACGGCGTGCCTGCCGACGGCATGCCGCCGCGCGCCGCGATCAGCTCGGCGCCGCACAGCGCGACCTCGACCGCTTCGGCGATCTCGGGCGCTGCGTAGGGACGCGCCGGCCGGGGCGGAAGGTCGCGGGCCAGGCGAAACGCGATCTCGATCTCGAGGATCGCCGGACGGTCGGGCGGCAACGCGATGGTCGCGCCGCTTCGATGCACCACGCCGGCAAGGAGCGGCGCGGCGACCGACCGTGCGTCGGGACCGAACCCGACTTTCCATCCGGCGACGCGCTCGCCGAGCGAGCGGGCGAGGCCGGCCTGCACGTCGTAGGCCTCGGCGAACGTGACGCTGTAGCCGTCGAGCGAAGCGGGCGGCGCCGCGCGTCCCGAACGGTGCGCGGAGGCGAGGGCGGCGACGAGGGGGGCGAGGGGGGAGGGCATGCGGGAGAAGGTCGGGAGTGGGGAGTAGGGAGTGGGGAGGGAGGTCGTGCCAAATGTCGAGGTGCGCCGCAACGCGGGCGTTCACTCCCCACCACCCACTCCAAACTCCCGCCTTTTCCCGATTCTAGCCGCTCACTCCCCGTACTCCCGCAGCCGCGCGAGATCGAGCACCGTGACGCCGCCGTACTCGACGGTGAGCAATCCCTCGGCTTCGAGTCGCTTCAGCGCCTGGTTCACGCGTTGGCGCGACAGGCCCACGAGCTGCCCGAGCTCCTCCTGCGACACCGGCAGCGTGGGGCCGATGCCCGGGTAGAGCACCGGGTTGAACAGTCCCGCGAGCGAGCGTGCGAGCCGCGCCTCGGGACCGTGAAGCCGGTCGTGCTCGACCTGCCCGATGAACTGGCCGAGCCGCTCGTTCAGCTGCACGAGCAGGAAGCGGTTGAACGGCAGGTGGTGGTCGAGCAGCCGCGTGAAGGTCGCTTTCGGCATGTAGGCGACGAGCGAGTCGCGCAGCGCGACGATGTCGTAGCGGCGCGGCTCGTCCTTGAGCAGCGAGCCCTCGCCGAACCAGCCGCCGGTGCCGATGCCCGTGAAGCTCATCGGCTTGCCCTCGGCCGACACGCTGGCCATCTTGACCAGCCCGTCGACGATGCCGATCCAGTGCTCGACGCTCTCGCCCTTGCGGCAGACCAGCCCGCCTGCCGGGCACGCCCGCACGGCGGTTTCCGAGGCGATGCGGTCGAGCTCGGCGGCGGGCAGCGCGCGCGCCCAGGCGCTCGCCTCCAGCATCCTGCGCAGCCGCGACGCGGAGGTCGACATGGGAAGGCGTCGCGAGGCGGGTCGACGGCCGAGGCCGCGAATGTCGGCGCGGCGACACCCTCGCGCGGCCCGCGCGGCTAAGGTTCGGCACGCGTCGGGCCCGATTCTACCCGGCGGGGAGGCGCGCCGACGTCCTGCGCGTTGCCGCCGCCCCGGGCAGGACCTAAGATGGCCGGCCCGGCGGCATCCGAAGCCCCGGATCCGCAGGCGATCGCCCGCCAGAGGCGACGCCGGAGGGGCAGGCGCCCGGCAGGGCGCCGCGCAAAAGGAGGAGGCATGGCCGAGGCGCTCGACACGTTTCCGCGCCGGATGCTGCACCACGCGAGCGTCCGGCCGCGCCATCCCGCCACGCGCGAGAAGGACCTCGGCATCTGGCAAACCTGGACGTGGGCGCAGGTCGCCGCCGAGGTGCGCGCGATGGCGTGCGGGCTCGCGTCGCTCGGCTTCAGGCGCGGCGACCACCTCGCGATCATCGGCGACAACCGGCCGCGCCTGTACTGGTCGATGATCGCAGCGCAGTGCCTCGGCGGCGTCCCGGTGCCGATGTACCAGGACGCGCCCGCCAACGAGTTCGTCTACGTGCTGAACGACGCGCGCATCGCCTACGCGCTGGTCGAGGACCAGGAGCAGGTCGACAAGATGCTCGAGGCGCGCCCGCAGGTCGGCACGCTCGCGCACATCGTGTACGACGACGGGCGGGGGCTGCGCAACTACGCCGGTCCCGGCTTCGAAGGCGTGATGAGCTACGACGCGATGGTCGATGCGGGCCGCGAGTTCGACCGCGCGCACCCCGGGTACTTCGACGCCGAGGTCGCCAAGGGCCGCGGCAGCGACGTGTCGATCATGCTCTACACGTCGGGCACGACCGGGAAGCCCAAGGGCGTGCGCCAGACGCACACCGCCTTCATCACGGCCGCGGAAGGCGGCGCGTCGTTCGACTCGCTCACCGCGGACGACAGCGTGCTGTCGTACCTCCCGATGGCCTGGGTGGGCGACCACCTGTTCAGCTTCGCGCAGTGGCTCGTCACCGGCTTCACGATCAACTGCCCGGAATCGGCGGACACGGTGATGACCGACCTGCGCGAGATCGGGCCCACCTACTACTTCGCGCCGCCGCGCATCTTCGAGAACCTGCGCACGCAGGTGATGATCCGCATGGAGGACGCGAGCGCGCCGAAGCGCTGGATCTTCGCGCGCGCGCTGGCGGTCGCGCGTCGTTGCGGCGCCGAGATCCTCGCCGGCAAGCCGGTGCCGCTCGGCGACCGGCTCGCCTACGCGCTGGGCGAGCTCGTCGTCTACGGGCCGCTGCGCAACGTGCTCGGCATGAGCCGCATCCGGATCGCGTACACCGCGGGCGCGGCGATCGGGCCCGACCTGTTCCGCTTCTACCGGTCGATCGGCGTCAACATGAAGCAGCTCTACGGCTCGACCGAGACCTGCGCCTACTGCTGCCTGCAGCCCAACGGCGACGTCAGGCTCGAGACCGTCGGCGTGCCGGCGCCGCATGTCGAGGTCAAGATCGGCGCGAACGGCGAGGTGCTCGTGCGCGGGCCCATGCTGCTCAAGGAGTACTACAACCGGCCCGACGCCACCGCGGAGTCGATCGATCCGGACGGCTACTTCCGCACCGGCGACGCCGGCATCATCGACGCCGAGGGACAGCTGCGCATCATCGATCGCGCCAAGGACGTCGGCAACCTGTCGGGCGGCGCGATGTTCGCGCCCAACTACATCGAGAACAAGCTCAAGTTCTTCCCGCACATCAAGGAAGCGGTCGTGTTCGGCCAGGGCCGCGACAAGGTCTGCGCCTTCGTCAACATCGACATCGGCTCGGTGGGCAACTGGGCCGAGCGTCGCGGCCTCGCGTACTCGGGCTACGCCGACCTCGCGGGCAAGCCCGAGGTGGTCGAGCTGGTCCGCGAATGCGTGGAGGACGTGAACGCCCAGCTCGCCGCCGAGCCGGGACTCGCCGAGTCGCAGATCCACCGCTTCCTCGTCCTGCACAAGGAGCTCGACCCCGACGACGACGAGCTCACCCGCACGCGCAAGGTGCGGCGCGGCTTCGTCGGCGAGAAGTACGCGGTCCTGGTCGACGCGCTCTACGCGGGGAAGCGGACGCAATTCATCGAGACGCAGGTCAAGTTCGAGGACGGCCGCGCCGGCAAGGTCGCCGCCGACCTTCGCATCGAGGACGCGAAGACGTTCTCGGCCGGCGCGGCGCGCCAGGCCGCGTAGGCGCGCCCGGAGCCCATGCCGTGACCCGGTCCATCGGCGACGTCGTGCTGAGCCTCGACGACATCTCGCTGGCGTTCGGCGGCGTCAAGGCGCTGTCCGACATCAGCTTCGACGTGCGCGAGCACGAGGTGCGCGCGATCATCGGGCCCAACGGCGCCGGCAAGAGCTCGATGCTCAACGTGATCAACGGCGTCTACCACCCGCAGCAGGGCACGATCACGTTCCGCGGCAAGGTGCGCCGCGAGATGAGCCCGCACCAGGCGGCGGCCTACGGCATCGCCCGGACGTTCCAGAACATCGCGCTGTTCAAGGGGATGAGCGTCCTCGACAACATCATGACCGGGCGCAACCTCAGGATGCGCGCGAATTTCCTCGAGCAGGCGCTGTGGATCGGTCGCGCGCGCCGCGAGGAGCTCCGGCAACGCCGCAAGGTCGAGGAGGTCATCGACTTCCTCGAGATCCAGCACATCCGCAAGACGCCGGTCGGCCGGCTGCCCTACGGCCTGCAGAAGCGCGTCGAGCTCGCCCGCGCGCTCGCCGCCGAGCCGACGATGCTGCTGCTCGACGAGCCGATGGCGGGCATGAACGTCGAGGAGAAGCAGGACATGTGCCGCTTCGTTCTCGACGTCAACGAGCAGTACGGCACCACGATCGTGCTGATCGAGCACGACATGGGCGTCGTGATGGACATCTCCGACCGCGTCGTCGTGCTCGACTACGGCCGCAAGATCGGCGACGGCACGCCCGACGAGGTGCGGGGCAACAAGGCGGTGATCGATGCATACCTCGGGGTGGCGCATTGAAGCGGAAAGCGGCGAGGGGCGAGAGGCGATGGGCGATGCAACCCCGTCGCGGATTTGCCCGCACGCCGCGAGTGGCCGCCCGGCCTTGATCGCCTATCGACCATCACCTGTCGCCCGCCCTCTATGGCCTTCTTCCTCGAAACCCTGATCGGCGGCCTGCTCTCCGGCGTGATGTACGCGCTGGTCGCGCTCGGCTTCGTGCTGATCTACAAGGCGTCGGGCGTGTTCAACTTCGCGCAGGGCGCGCTCGTGTTCTTCGCGGCGGCGACCTTCGTCGGCCTGCAGGAGATGGGGATCAACTTCTGGATCGCGATGGCGCTCACGCTGGCCGCGATGGTCGTGGTCGGGCTCGCGACCGAGCGCGTCGTGCTGCGGCCGCTCGTCAACCAGCCGCAGATCACGCTGTTCATGGCCACGATCGGGCTCACGTTCTTCCTCGAGGGCGTGACGCAGATGATCTGGGGCAGCAACCCGCGCGCGCTCGAGCTCGGCATCGAGGACGTGCCGCTCGCGTGGCTGCTCGACAGCTTCAACATCAGCGTGAGCCGCTTCGACCTGTTCGCCGCGGCGGTGGCGCTCGTGATGTTCGCGTCGCTCGCCGTGTTCTTCCAGCGCACCCGCATCGGCCGCGCGCTGCGCGCCGTCGCCGACGACCACCAGGCGGCGCTGTCGATCGGCATCCCGCTGCAGCAGATCTGGGGGATCGTCTGGGCGGTGGCCGGCTTCGTGGCGCTCGTCGCCGGCATGATGTGGGGGGCGCGCAACGGCGTGCAGTTCGCGCTCACGTTCACCGCGCTGAAGGCGCTGCCGGTGCTGATCCTGGGCGGCTTCGAGTCGATCCCCGGCGCGATCCTGGGCGGCCTCATCATCGGCGCGGTCGAGAAGCTCGCCGAGGTCTATTTCGGCCCGATGGTGGGCGGGGGCATCGAAGGGTGGGTCGCCTACGTCATCGCGCTGCTGTTCCTCCTCGTGCGGCCGGAGGGGCTCTTCGGGGAGAAGCACATTGATCGCGTGTAGCCGGAAATCGGCGATAGGCGACAGGCGATGGGCGACAGGCCCAACGCTCGCGCCGCGCTTTTCCTGTCGCCGATCGCCCATCGCCCATCGCCCCTAACCGATCGCCTGCCATTCCATGCTCTATCGCGAAGCCGGCCAGTACAAGACGTCCTACGCCGCGGACCAGCAGATCTTCCCGATCCGCCAGGACCGGGTCGGGGTCGTGATCGTGCTCGTCGCGGCGTTCGTCGCGGTGCCGCTGCTCGCGACCGTCTTCCCGGCGCAGGGACAGTACTGGCTGTCGGGCATCCTGATCCCGTTCCTGATCTTCTCGCTCGCGACGCTCGGCCTCAACATCCTCACCGGCTACGCGGGGCAGCTGTCGCTCGGGACCGCGGCGTTCATGGCCGTGGGCGCGTTCGCCGCCTACAACTTCGAGCTTCGCGTGCCCGGCATCCCGCTGCTCGTGATGTTCGTCCTCGCCGGGTTGTGCGCGGCGGGCGTGGGCATCCTGTTCGGCCTGCCGAGCCTGCGCATCAAGGGCTTCTACCTGGCCGTCGCGACGCTCGCCGCGCAGTTCTTCGTCGTGTGGGCGCTCGTGCGCTTCCCGTGGTTCTCGAACTACTCGAGCTCGGGCGTCATCACGGCGCAGAAGATGGAGATCCTGGGCTACCGCTTCGAGACGCCGATCGAGAAGTACCTGCTGACGCTCGCGATCGTCGTGCTGATGGCGCTGGCGGCGAAGAACATGGTGCGCGGCTCGGTGGGCCGCGCGTGGATGGCGGTGCGGGACATGGACGTCGCCGCCGAGGTGATCGGCATCCGGCTGATGAAGACCAAGCTCCTCGCCTTCGCGGTGAGCTCGTTCTACTGCGGCGTCGCCGGCGCGCTCTTCGCCTACGCCTACCTCGGCACCGTCGAGCCCGAGGCGTTCACGCTCGACCTGTCGTTCCGCATCCTGTTCATGGTCATCATCGGCGGCGTCGGCAGCATCCTCGGCTCGTTCCTCGGCGCCGCGTTCATCGTGCTGTTGCCCACCTTCCTCAACATCTCGGTCCACGCCGCGAACGGCGTGCTGGAAAGCCTCTTCAACTGGTCGCTCCCGGCGTCGATCAGCTCGAACCTCGAGCTGATGGTGTTCGGCGGGCTCATCATCTTCTTCCTGATCGTCGAGCCGCACGGGCTCGCGCGGCTGTGGCAGATCGGCAAGGAGAAGCTCAGGCTATGGCCCTTCCCGCACTGAAAATCCGCTATGCTGGCCGACGGACCAGCGGGTGCCTCAGAGCACCCCGCATCGGCCTTACCAGTAGCTGTTCAAGGAGGAATCATGTTGCAGCGCAATAAGCTCGCTTCGACGCTGGTCGGCGTCGCGATCGCCGCGTTCTCCGGCGCGCTGGCCGCGCAGGACCAGTTCGTGCCGCTCCTGTCCTACCGCGTGGGCGCCTACGCCGCCGGCGGCTCGGGGATCTTCGGCGGCTACATCGACTACATGAACTACATCAACATGAAGGAGGGCGGCGTCAACGGCGTCAAGCTCTCGTGGGAAGAGTGCGAGACCGAGTACAACAACTCGCGCGGCGTCGAGTGCTACGAGCGCCTGAAGAAGCGCGGCGGCGGCGCCTCGATGGTGCAGCCGCTGTCGACCGGCATCACCTACTCGCTCATCGACCGCGTCGGCGTCGACAAGATCCCGATGGTGACGATCGGCTACGGGCGGACCGACGCCGCCGACGGCCGCGTGTTCCCGTACGTGTTCCCGATGATCACGACGTACTGGTCGCAGGCCGACGCAATGATCAAGTACATCGCGAAGAAGGAAGGCGGCGAGGACAAGCTCAAGGGCAAGAAGATCGTGCACCTCTACCACGACTCGGCGTACGGCAAGGAGCCGATCGGCGTGTTCCAGGAGTACGCGAAGAAGCTCGGCTACGAGCTCACCTCGATCGCCGTCCCGCACCCGGGCAACGAGCAGAGCTCGCAGTGGCAGCAGATCCGCCAGATCAAGCCGGACTACGTGATCCTGTGGGGCTGGGGCGTCATGAACCCGACGGCGCTCAAGGCCGCGCAGCGCTCGGGATTCCCGCGCGAGAAGATGATCGGCGTCTGGTGGGCGGGCTCCGAGGAGGACGTGATCCCGGCGGGCGCCGCGGCGAAGGGCTACACGACCGCGGTGTTCAACATCGCCGGCCCCAACCTGCCGCTGGTGCAGGACATCAAGCGGGTCGTCTACGCGAAGGGCAAGGGCAACATGGAGGACGAGTCGCGCGTCGGCTCGGTCTACCACGTGCGCGGCATCGTGCACGGCATCGTCACCGTCGAGGCGATCCGCAAGGCGCAGGAGCGCTACGGCAAGGGCAAGGTGATGACCTCCGAGCAGATCCGCTGGGGCCTCGAGAACCTCGACCTGAGCGAGGCCCGGCTCAAGGCGCTGAACGCCGCCGGGATGATGCCGCCGATCAAGATGTCGTGCGCCGACCACGAGGGCTCGGGGCTGGTCAAGTTCCAGAGCTGGGACGGCAACCAGTGGAAGGTCGTCTCCGACTGGATCACGCCCGACAAGAAGATGCTGCGCGGGATGATCGAGGACTCCGCTTCCAAGTACGCCAAGGAGAAGGGGTTCACGCCGAGGGATTGCGGCAAGGAGTCGTAGCGTCGAAACGCATTCGCCCCGGATGCGCTGGCGTCTGCGGCGCCCGCGCATCCGGCGCACGATGCCCTTCGCCCGCAACGCGAACGACGCGCTTCGCCGCTGAAGGCGTCCGGGGCCCGGCCCGAAAGGCCCGGGACGGCCCGGCGCCTTTCGTGGATCCACGGCACGAAGCACCGGGGCGTGAAGGTCGCCTCGCCGAGGGGTGCGAATCGGCGGCCGATGCCCGCCAAGCCGGAGTTCCCGCCCGTCAGTCTCGCTTGCCGCCGACCCATGACCACCGCCACCGCCCTCGAGCCGACCGCTGCGACGATGTCCAACGCCAAGGGCATCCTGTCGGTCAACAACATCGAGGTCATCTACGACCACGTGATCCTCGTGCTGAAGGGCGTGTCGCTCGAGGTTCCCGAGGGCCACATCGTCGCGTTGCTCGGCGCGAACGGCGCGGGCAAGAGCACGACGCTCAAGTCGATCTCGAACCTGCTCGCCGCCGAGCGCGGCGACGTCACCAAGGGCACGATCGAGTTCAAGGGGCAGCGCGTCGACAAGCTGACCGCCAACCAGCTCGTGCGCCTCGGCGTCTGCCAGGTGATGGAGGGGCGCCATTGCTTCCAGCACCTGACGGTCGAGGAGAACCTGCAGACCGGCGCGTTCACGCGCACCGCGTCGCGCGCGGAACTCGCCGAGGCGCTCGAGCGCGTCTACCACTACTTCCCGCGCCTCAAGCAGCGGCGCTCGAGCCAGGCAGGCTACACGTCGGGCGGCGAGCAGCAGATGACGGCGATCGGCCGAGCGCTGATGGCGCGCCCCACGATGATCCTGCTCGACGAGCCGTCGATGGGACTCGCGCCCCAGATCGTCGAGGAGATCTTCGAGATCGTCTGCGACTTGAACCGCAAGGAGCGCGTCAGCTTCCTGCTGGCCGAGCAGAACACGATGGTCGCGCTGCGCTACGCCAACTACGGCTACATCCTCGAGAACGGCCGCGTCGTGATGGACGGGGCCGCCGCGGACCTCGCGTCGAACGAGGACGTCAAGGAGTTCTACCTCGGCCTCTCGTCGGCCGGGCGCCGCAGCTTCCGCGACGTCAAGCACTACCGGCGGCGCAAGCGCTGGCTCGCGTGATGCAGGCGATAGGCGCTAGGCGATAGGCGATGGGAAATTCGGCCGCGGTGTCTTTCCTATCGCCTATCGCCCATCGCCCATCGCCGCCGTTGTCTTCATGAACCTCCAGGCGCTCCGCAAGCACGCCGCGACGCTGCCCGGCGCCGTGGTCGACGTCAAATGGGGCGCGGACGAGTGCGCCTCGGTGGGCGGCAGGATGTACGCGGTGTTCGGCATCGAGCGCGGGCGCGCCACCAACGTCGCGTTCAAGGTCGAGACCGAGCGCTTCCTCGAGCTCACCGACCGCCCGGGCATCGTCCCGGCGCCCTACCTCGCGCGCGCGCACTGGGTGCAGGTCGCCGACGCGAAGGCGCTCTCCGACGCCGAGGCCCGCGCGCTCGTCGAGCGGTCGCACGCGCTCGTCGCCTCCAAGCTTCCGCGGCAGTTCCGCGACGCACTCGCCGCGAGCGCGGTCGCCCGGTCGAAGTCGCGCCGATGAGCGCGCACTACGACGCGCTCGAGACGCGCGACCCCGAGGCGCGCGAGCGCGCGATCCTCGAGCGGCTGCCGCGCCAGGTCGCCCATGCAAAAGCGCGTGCGCCTGCGTATGCGCGGCTGTTCGCCGGCTTCGACGCCGCCGCGATCACGACGCGCGAAGCGCTCGCCGGCCTGCCGGTGACGCGCAAGTCCGAGCTCGGCGCTCGCCAGAAGGCGGAGCGGCCATTCGGCGGCTACGCGGCGACGGGCTGGGGCCACGGCCGCGCCGGTGCGCTCCGCGTCTTCGCGTCGCCGGGACCGATCTACGAGCCGGAGGGCGCGGCGCCCGATTACTGGCGGCTCGCACGCGCGCTCCACGCGGCCGGCTTCCGCGCCGGCGACCTCGTCCACAACACGTTCGCCTACCACTTCACGCCGGCGGGCTCGATGCTCGAGACCGGCGCGCATGCGCTCGGGTGCACCGTCTTCCCGGCCGGCACCGGCCAGACCGAGCAGCAGGTGCAGGCGATGGCCGACCTGAAGCCCGACGGCTACGTCGGCACGCCCTCGTTCCTGCGCATCCTGCTCGAGAAGGCGGACGAGTCGGGCGTGTCGCTCGCGAGCGTGAAGAAGGCGCTCGTGTCGGGCGAGGCGTTTCCCGCCGCACTGCGCGACGCGTTCCTCGCGCGTGGCATCGCGGGCTACCAGGTCTACGCCTCGGCCGACCTCGGCAACATCGCCTACGAGACGAGCGCGCGCGAAGGCCTCGTCGTCGACGAAGGGGTGCTGGTCGAGATCGTGCGGCCCGGCACCGGCGATCCGGTGCCGCCCGGCGAGGTCGGCGAGGTCGTCGTCACGATGCTCGACAACGCCGACTATCCGTTGATCCGCTTCGGCACCGGCGACCTCTCGGCGTTCCTGCCCGGCCGCTCGCCTTGCGGGCGCACCAACGCGCGCATCAGGGGCTGGATGGGACGCGCCGACCAGACGACCAAGGTCAAGGGCATGTTCGTGCACCCGTCGCAGGTCGCGGAGATCGTGCGCCGGCATCCGTCGATCGCGAAGGCGCGCCTCGTCGTCGACAATCCCGACCTGCAGGACCGCATGACGTTGCAGGTGGAGGGGCCGGCGGGCGCGACGGCGGAGGCCGACGCGATCGTCGCGACGATCCGCGACGTCACCAAGCTGCGCGGCGACGTCAGCTTCCATGCGCCCGGCACGCTGCCCAACGACGGCAGGGTGATCGAGGACCGGCGGAAGATTTCCTGACGTCCCCGTCGCGGCGAGACCGCGGCGCCGCGCGACGGCCCGGCGGGCGAGCGTGTTAGCATCCAAAGCTTCGCGATCCCGTCTGCCCGCGACGCCCGTGACCGCGCCGCCCATCCCGCCGGACCCGTTCTCCCCCCTCGAGGAAGCGACGCTGCGCGCGATCGCCGAGACCGGCGTCGTGCGCACGTTCCCGAAGAACACGGTGCTGATCCACGAGGGCGACAGCGGCGACGCCCTCTACATCGTGCTGTCGGGCCGCGTGAAGGTCTACGCGAGCAACGCGCAGGGGCGCGAGTTCGCGATCGCGTTTCACGGCGCCGGAGAATACGTCGGCGAGATGACGCTCGACGGCGGCGTGCGCTCGGCGTCGGTGGTGACGATCGACCCGACCGTGTGCGCGGTCGTGCATCGCGAGCAGTTCCGCGAGTTCATCCTGAAGAACCCGGATTTCGCGCTGCACCTGATCGAGAAGCTCATCAACCGCGTGCGCGCGACGACCGAGGACGTGAAGAGCCTCGCGCTCACCGACGTCTACGGGCGCCTCGTGCGCCTGCTCAATACGCTCGCGGTGCCCAACCAGGACGGCACCTCGACCGTCCCCGAGAAGCTCACGCAGCAGGCGATCGCCGAGCGGGTCGGCGCGTCGCGCGACATGATCGGCAAGCTGTTCAAGGACCTGGTCGCCGGCGGCTACCTCGCGATCGAGGACCGCACGATCACGATCCTGCGCAAGCTCCCGACCGGCTGGTGAGCCTGCGCACTCCGGCGTAAGCTCGTCGGGGCGGCGCGAATTTTCCGCGCCGCGGCGGCGGAACCGTGCGGCGACGCCGGAGGCGCCCCGAAGCGATCCTGTCATCCCTGCGGGGACCGGGGCATGGACGCGGAAAGGCCACGACAAGGGCGAACGACGACGCGCGCCGGCCGGCGCAGCGCCATCGCCGCGCTCGCCCTCGCGGTCCTGATGGTCGCGCCCGCGGGGCGGGCCGAGCCCCCGCTGCCGCCGCCGGCGCCGGAGGTCGATTCCAGCGAGCAGGACGGCCGCTTCGTCGGCGAGATCCGCGCACGCATCGGCCACCCGTTCGCGGCCGTCTCGGCGGCGCTCGCCGCGCCGCGCGAGTGGTGCGCGTTCGCGATCCTGCACCCGAACGTCAAGGGATGCGTCTGCGAGACGTCACCCGCGGGCGAGCGCGTGACGCTCTACGCGGGCCCCAAGCGCGGCGCGAGCCTTGAGGACACGTACCCGATCCGCTACGCGTTCGCCGCGCCGGTCGTCACGCCCGAGCGCATCGAGATCCGGCTGAGCGCGGCCTCGGGGCCGCTCAGGACGCGCGACTACGAGTTCGCGATCTCCGCCGAGCCGGCCGGCGAGCGCACGACGCGGCTCGTCGTTCGCTACGCCTACCGCCCGTCGATGGAGAGCCGGCTCGCGACCGCCGGCTACCTCGCGACGGTGGGCGCCGGCAAGCACGGCTTCACGATCGTCGGCCGCGATGCCGGTGGCCGGGCGCAATACGTCGGCGGCGTGCGCGGCATCGTCGAGCGCAACGCGATGCGGCAGCTGCTGGCCGTCCAGGCTTACCTGGACACGCGGATGGGCGAGGCGGCGGAGCGCGAACGCGCGCGCCTGGAGCGCTTCGACGCGCTCGTCGAACGGCACGCCGAGCAGTTGCGCGAGCTCGAGCGCGACGAGTACGTGGCGCTCAAGGTCGTCGAGCTGGCCCGCCAGAAGGAGCAGCAGCGGCTCGCCGACGGCGCCGCGCGTTGAGGCCCCGGCACACCCTCGGGTGTCCCCTGCCGGCTCGCTGACGGCGTCGCGGCGGCGGTACGACGACGACCGGCGCTTCCTGTCGAATCTTCCGCGCGGCGCGTGCGCAACGCTCGCACCACGGCGCGGCGCGGCAGCCGCACGATGCCTCCGTCGACCTTCGATTCGAATCCACCCGGGGATGTCGACGACGGCGCCGGCCAGGCGCCGCCTCCGGCAGGGGAGGGACCGATGAAGCCGAGTTCCGAACACGACTACTACCGCCCGCGCGATCCGCTGGAGACCGCCGGGGCCTACGTCATCCTGCTGATCGTGGCGATCGTGGCGCTGGTGCCGGCGTATTACCCGGTGAGCGATGCGGACGTCCGGGCTCAGGCCGACGAGCACCCTGCGGTCGTCGCGCAGCCGCGCGACGTGGCTTCCGCGGCGAGCGCGGACACGGGCGCGGCCGAGCGCTTCTGATCGCGCGGGACGCGCCCGCGCGGTTCAGCGGTCGATGCCGCCGAACGCGACGTACTTGACCTCGACGTACTCGTCGATGCCGTACTTCGAGCCCTCGCGGCCGAGCCCCGACTGCTTGACGCCGCCGAACGGCGCCACCTCGGTGGTGATGAGGCCCGTGTTCACGCCGACCATGCCGTACTCGAGCGCTTCGGCGACGCGCCACACGCGGCCGAGGTCGCGCGAGTAGAAATACGACGCGAGGCCGAACTCGGTGCGGTTGGCGAGCTCGATCGCCTCGGCGTCGGTCGAGAATCGGATCAGCGGCGCCACCGGCCCGAAGGTCTCCTCGCGGAAGATCTTCATCGCCGGCGTGACGCCGGTCAGCACGGTCGGCTCGAAGAACGTCCCGCCGAGCGCATGCCGCTTCCCGCCGACCACCACCCGCGCGCCGTTCGACGTCGCGTCGGCGATGTGCTCCTCGACCTTGTCGACCGCTTCGGCGTTGATCAGCGGCCCCTGCGCGACGCCGGCCTCCGTCCCGGGACCGACCTTGAGCGCGCGCACGCGCTCGGCGAGCTTCGCGGCGAACGCGTCGTAGACCTTCTCGTGCACGAAGAACCGGTTCGCGCACACGCAGGTCTGCCCCGAGTTGCGGTATTTCGAGACGATCGCGCCGTCGGCCGCCGCATCGAGGTCCGCGTCGTCGAACACGACGAACGGCGCGTTGCCGCCGAGCTCGAGCGAGATCTTCTTGATCGTGGGCGCGACCTGCTTCATCAGCAGCCGCCCGACCTCGGTCGAGCCGGTGAACGAGAGCTTGCGCACCGCCGGGTTCGCGCACATCTCGCCGCCGATGGCGGGCGCGTCGCCGCTGATCACGTTGAGCACGCCCGGCGGGAAGCCCGCGCGCTGCGCGAGCTCGGCGAGCGCGAACGCCGAGTACGGCGTCGCCTCCGCGGGCTTGATCACGACCGTGCATCCTGCCGCCAGCGCCGGCGCCACCTTGCGCGTGATCATCGAGCACGGGAAGTTCCACGGCGTGATCGCCGCGCACACGCCGACCGGCTGCTTGACGACGACCAGCCGCCGGTCGTTGCCGACCGTCGGGATCACGTCGCCGTACACGCGGCGCGCCTCCTCGGCGAACCACTCGACGTAGGCCGCCCCGATCGTCACCTCGCCCTTCGACTCGGCGAGCGGCTTTCCCTGCTCGCTCGTCAGGATCAGGGCGAGGTCGTCGACGTGCGCGACCATCAGCTCGTACCAGCGGCGCAGCACGTTGCTGCGCTCCTTCGCGGTCCTCGCCGCCCAGGCCGGGAAGGCGCGCGCCGCAGCCTCGATCGCGCGCCGCGTCTCCGCCGCGCCGAACACCGGCGCGATGCCGATCGCGCGCCCGGTCGCCGGATCGCGCACGTCCATCGTGCGGCCGCCGTCGGCGTCGATCCAGCGGCCGTCGACGTGGCACTGCTGGCGCAGCAGGTCGGGGTCCTTGAGCGTGGGGAGCTTGCGTTCGATCGTGTCGGGCGCCATGGGGTCTCCGGAAGTCTCGTGCGGCGAGGGAAGCGTCGATTCTAGCCCCGCTCCCTTTCTGCGCCTTGGGGACGTACCCCGCTCGAGCATCGAGCGGGGTACGTCCCGTCCATGGGCTCGCGGCGAGGGCGCCTACGGCGAAGCGTCGGTCGCGCGCGCCTTCATCGTGACGAGCGCGACGCCGGCGAGCACCAGCGCCGCGCCGCCGAGCTGGATCGCGTGGACCGGCTCCGCGAGCAGCCAAGCGCCGAGCGCGATCGTGAACACGGGCCCGAGCGACCCGACCAGCGACGTGGTGTTCGCGCCGATGCGGCGAACGGCCTCGGCGACGAGCCAGGTCGGCACGACGGTCGAGCCGATCGCCATCACGAGCGACAGCGCGTGGATCGCTGGCGGCACGTCGAGCGCCGCGAGCGGCCGGGCGAGCGCGAAGTGCACGAGCACGAACAGCGTCGACACGAGCATCGCGAGCGCGATGAACCGCATCGAGCCGATGCGCCTGATGACGCCGCCCGCGGCGACGAGGTAGACGGCGTAGCAGAGCGCGCTGCCGAACACGAGCGTGCCGCCGAGGAGGGTGGCCGCGCCGTCCCCCGCGATCGCGACGTCGTGGCGGAAGACGAGCGCGATCCCGGCGTAGGACAGCGCGAGCGCGCCGATTGCACGGCGCGTGACGGGCTTGCCGAGGAACGCGGCGGACAGCAGCACCACGATCGTCGGGTACAGGTAGAGGACGAGGCGCTCGAGCGACGCGCTCACGTAGCGCAACCCGAGGAAGTCGAGCAGGCTCGCGAGGTAGTAGCCGAGGAATCCGAGCCCGGCGAGCGCGAGCCAGTCGCGGCGCGCGAGCGGCGCGCCCGCGCGACCCGACCACCACGCCATCGCGACGAAGAACGGTGCGGAGTAGAGCATGCGCAGCGCGAGCAGCGTGATCGCGTCGACGGTCGACGCGGCGTACGCGAGCTTGATCAGGATCGCCTTCGCGGAGAATCCCAGCGTGCCGACGACGGCGCAGGCCGGGCCGATCCAGGCGATGCTCCGCGACGCGTGGCGCGCGCGTCCCGCTGCGAGGGCGCGACGCGTCGGGCGCTCGCCGCCTTCGCCCTCGCCCCGGCTCACGACCAGCGCACGAGTCCGCTCCACGCCGTCGCGAGGATCACGGCGCCGAAGGCGATCCGGTACCACGCGAACGGCACGAAGTCGTGGCGGCTCACGTAGCGGATCAGCCACCGGATGCACGCGAACGCCGACACGAACGCCGCGGCGAAGCCCACGCCGAATGCGGGAAGATCCGCGGCCGACAGCGCGTCGCGGCTCTTCCACAGCGAATAGGCGCCCGCGGCGACGAGCGTCGGCACGGCGAGGTGGAACGAGAATTCGGTCGCCGCCTTCCGCGACAGCCCGAAGAGCATGCCGCCGATGATCGTCGCGCCGGAGCGCGACGTGCCGGGGATCAGCGCGAACGCCTGCGCGAACCCGACCTTGAGCGCGTCGAGCGGCGTCATCGCGTCGACGTCGTCGACGCGCACCGTCCCGGGCGCGAGGCGCTGGCGCCGCTCCGCCCAGAGGATCACGAAGGCGCCCGCCACGAACGCGATCGCGACCGGGACCGGCGCGAACAGCACGCGCTTGATCGCGGAGCCGAAGGCCAGGCCCAGCACCGCCGCGGGCAGGAACGCGATGGCGAGGTTGAGGGCGAAGCGGCGCGCGAGCGGGTCCGAGGCGAGTCCCGCGATGGCGTGCGCGAAGCGCGCGCGGTACTCCCACACCACGGCGAGCATCGCGCCCGACTGGATCGCGATCTCGAACGCCTGCGCCCGCTCGCCCGTGTATCCCAGCAGCGATCCCGCCACGATCAAATGGCCGGTCGACGACACCGGCAGGAACTCGGTGAGACCCTCGACGATGCCGAGCGCGAGCGCGACGATGAGCGAAGGGGCGTCCAAGGGCGTGTCGCGACGGGCTGCGTGACGAGCGCGGATTGTCGCACGGTGCGCTGCGTCGTCCCGCGTGCCTCGATCCGCCGGTCCCGGCGCGGTGTCGTCGCTCGGCGCCCGCACATGGCGCCCGACATTTCCTTGGAGCGCCGGTGGTCGGCTGCGCGCGCACCGGCATTCGCCGCCGACGCAAGGCCGATCCGTCGCGCCGTGCGACAACGCCATGCAGCGTGCGCCTGCAGGCCGTGGGACCGGGTAGTCGTGGGCGTCGAGGCGCGCGCGCGCCGTCTACGGCGTCGCCATGATCGCGGTGAACTGGCCGCTCCGCGTGCAGCCGCCGTTCCAGGCCATCTCGTAGCGTCCGGTCAGCATCTTCGGCCGGTTCGCGATCTCGTAGAGCGCGAGCGTTCCCGTCCTGCCGCTCGGCGAGCACGCCAGCGCGCCGCTGTAGCTGCCGAGCCGCCCGACCTGCGTGTAGGTGGCCGTCATGAAGCACGTGTCCACCGGGAAAAGCTGCCAGGTGAGCGACACCGTCGCGGTGTCGGCGTTGACGCGGGAGATGGCGAGATCGCCGTTGACCGGCCCGGCGGCGGGGCTGTACAGGTCGCTCGAGGTGCAGCCGGCGCCCGCCGCGCTCCAGGTGTGGGTCATCCGATAGTCGCCGCTGTTGTCCTCGAGCTTGAGGGCCTGGCGGCTGATCTGCTTGACGACGCTCGTCGGGCCCACGTTGTAGCTGAGCGTCCCCGAACCGATGCCTGTCAGCGTGAAGGTCATCGCGCCGGCGAGGAACTCGGCGCGGTCGGCGGGATTCCACGTGTCGGCGAAGAAGGTCCCGCTCGACTGGTAGAGATCCCCGGTCCAGGTGTCGGCGCCGGCGACCTTCTGGAGCGTGGCGACGAAGAACAGCGGCTCGCTGTCGGGGCCGTACACGAACATCGTCGCGAAGATGATGTCCGCGTTCTGGATGAGCTGGATGCCCCAGCCGGGCTCGCTGTCCGGCCACCAGATGTCGGTGACGTCGGTGCTGAGGTTGGTTTTCGGGAACGCGACGACCGCGGACGCCTGCGCGTGCGCGGCAACGCCCGCCGCGAGCGAGGCGGCGAGCGATGCGATCGCCGCGGCGCGGCGAGCCGCGCGCAGCGACCGCGTCATCCCTGGCCTCATCCGCCGCCCCGCTTCAGGATGTCCAGCGCGCGGTTCACCAGCGCCTCGCTGTCGTCGGGCAGGGCGCCGCGCGGCGTCATGCGATCGACGACCTCGGGCAGCGCGCCCGCCACCTGCTCCGCCGCCTCGCGCCGCGGCACGCCGAGCTTCTGCGCGATGCGATCGATCTCGCCTGCGCCAAGCACCTGCGACAGGGCGTCGGGGTCGATCGACTGGTTGCCGCCGCTCGACACCCACGAGTCGGCCTGCCTGCCGTAGCCGGCCTGCTGGAACTTCGAGAGCAGTCCGCCGAGGCCACCATGCTGTTGCAGCAGCCCGAGCAGGATGGCGATCAGCGCGGCGCCCCCACCCTGGCCGCCCATCGCCGGCCCCGCGCCGGGCATGCCCGCCCCGCCTCCCGCGAGCCCGCCGAGGATCGAATCGAGGCCGCCCATGCCGGCGTCCCCTTGCGCGCGTCCCATGCCCGGCAGCCCGCGTCCGTCGTCGTGGCCCGGCTGCAGCGCGCCGCTGAGCACCTGCCCCAGCAATCCGTCCAGCAATCCCATGAGGGTTCTCCTGCGGTCGGTCGACCGTCCCCGATAGTGCCGCGTCGGCGGCCCCGCGTGAAGGCGTGGTCGCCTACACTGCGTCGGACAGTCGGCCCGCGGCGTCGCGCAATTCGCGAACGTCGCGCTCGAGCTCCGCGACGCGTGCCTCCAGCGCGGCCAAGCGATCGGCACCCGCGATCGGCGCGATCGCCGCGGGCATCGCGTCGCCCGGCGCCGGAGGGCCGGACAGGAGATGCATCCAGCGATTCTCGCGCGCGCCGGGCGCGCGCGACAGCTCGACGACCAGCGCGCCGGCGCTTCGCGCCGCGAGCTCGGCCAGGTACGCCTCGAGCGACGAGAGGTCGGCGAAGCGGTGCAGGCGCTCGGCGTTGATGCGCAGCTCCCCCGGCGTCTGCGGGCCGCGCAGCATCAGCGTCGCGACGAGCGCGGCGGCCTCGGTGGGCACGCCGAGCACGCGCGGCAGGTTGTGCGCGTAGCGCATCACGCGGCCGCCCGACGACTCGACGACGAGCGAGAGCCCGCGCAGCTCGTCGAGCGCCGCCTGGACCTCGGCATCCCCGACCTCCATCAGCGGCGCGCGGCTGGTCTTCTGGTTGCAGCCGCCGACGAGCGCGTTCAGCGAAAGCGGGTAGCTGTCCGGGACGGTGCGCTCCTTCTCGACGAGGACGCCGAGGACGCGAGCTTCGAGCGCGGTGAGCGGGCGCAGCGGTGCCGGCATGACGGGCGAGGCGATCGACGAGGGGCGCCAGTGTAGCGCGCCGCGCACGCGGCCGTCGGCGGTCCCGCGCGAAGTGCTATCGTGGGACCTCGCATTCCCAGGGGAGAGCCCGATGGCGCGCGAAAGCGACGTCACCAACATGGCGGTGTTCTGCGACTTCGAGAACGTCGCGCTCGGCGTGCGCGACGCCAGCTACGAGAAGTTCGACATCCAGAAGGTGCTGGAGCGCCTGCTGCTGAAAGGCTCGATCGTCGTCAAGAAGGCGTACTGCGACTGGGAGCGCTACAAGGCGTTCAAGGCGCCGATGCACGAGGCGTCCTTCGAGCTGATCGAGATCCCGCACGTGCGCCAGTCCGGCAAGAACTCGGCCGACATCCGGATGGTCGTCGACGCGCTCGACCTCTGCTACACCAAGGCGCACGTCGACACCTTCGTCATCATCAGCGGCGACAGCGATTTCTCGCCGCTGGTGAGCAAGCTGCGCGAGAACGACAAGACGGTGATCGGCGTCGGCGTGAAGAACTCGACCTCCGACCTGCTCATCGCCAATTGCGACGAGTTCATCTACTACGACGACCTCGTCCGCGAGCAGAAGAAGCGTGCCGTGAAGAAGGCCCCGACGCGGGTGGGGGCGACGCAGCCCTCGCGCGAACCCAGGGCCGCCAGGGGCAGGCCGGCCGCGAAGCCCGCCGCCGAGAGCCATAACGCGCCGGCCGCCGCGGCGACGCCGCCGGCGCACGCAGGGACGGCCCCGAGCGCGCCTGACACCCTCTACACGAGGGCCATGCGCGCCAATCCCGGCCTGCCGATGATCGACCTTGCCGATCCGAAGCTGACGTCCGAGGAACTCGAGCGCTGGAAGGCGACTCCCGACGTCGCCGCCGAGATCCGCCGCCAGGAGGCGATCGACATCGTCGTCGGGACGACCGAGGCGCTCGCCGAGGAGCGCGGGGGCGACAAGGTCTACGGCTCGATGGTCAAGCAGGCGCTGAAGCGGGTGCGGCCCGGCTTCGCCGAGAGCTACTACGGCTTCCGCTCGTTCAACGCGATGCTCGAGGCGGCGCGGGACGCAGGCGCGCTGGCGCTCGAGCGGGACGAGAAGTCCGGGGGCTACGTCGTGAGGCTGGCCGCCGTCGACTAGCGGCTGGCGTTGCAGCGATCGCGCTTCGGGGATCCGAGCCCACGAGAGCGCATCGGCAGTCGAGCGTCGACGCCCCTCGACCCGACGGCCGCGCGCCGCTCCGGTCAGCGGGACCGGCGAAGCACGCGCAAGCCCGCGACTGCGAGGATCAACGTCAGGAAGGCGAGCAGCGCGGCCGGCAGCACCGGCACCGGGACGGACGCCAGGACCGGCTGGGCGAACGTGACGCTCCAGTTGTCGTAGTACTGCGTCAGCGTCGCGCTGCCGCTGTTGCCCGCGCCGAAACCGTAATGCGTCGGCGTCACGCCGTCGAAGGATGGCGTGAGCGGGCCCGCGCCGATCACCCGCGTGAACGAAGCGGCATTGAACGCGCCGTTGTAGGTCTGCGTGGTGAACGAGGCGATCGGAAAGCCGGTGACGCCGAGCTGCTGGTAGTAGACCGTGCCGGCCTGCTCGACGAGGATCATGATCGCCTGCCCCTGCCCGAACGCGCCGGCGCCGCCCAGCACGTCGAACTGCATCGAGAACGCCGTTCCTGCCAGCGGTGCGGCGGTGGCCGTGTTTTGGTAGAGCGCGAGCCCGAAGGCCACGTCGGCGACCACGGGCGTGACCGTGGTCACGTTGAGCCGCTGGCCCGGATTGCCGGACGTCGCCTCGACGACGGCGGTGGCGGTTCCGACGCCGCCCAACGTCACGCCGGACAACGCCCAGCCGGAGGCCCAATCGCTCGGGTCGGAGATCGTGATCGCGGCAGCGGCGCTTACCCAGGTCGCAGCGATCGCCGCGACCAGCGTGGACGTAAGGGTCTTCATGGCCACCTCGGTTGGAATCCCCGGCTCGGAAAAGGCAGGCGCCCGTCACGACAGCGCCAGAGTGCACGCCAGCGAGGCGCGAGCATACACCGGGGGCAACGCCTGCAACCCATCGGTGCGTCGCTCGCCAGGTCGCCGCGTCCTCGCCTGCCCGGCGCTCCCCGAGGCAGGCTTCCGGAGCCTGCCCTCGGCGGGCGCGCGCCGGCGACGGCCAGCGCCGCGCGGTTGATTCCTGGCGTGGTCGGACGCACATTGGCAAGGGTCGCCAGGACCGCTTCGGCGGGCCGGCGACGCAGACCGGGAGCGTCGTCATCGACCGACCCGGCGCCGATCCCGTGGGAGGGGACGTCATGAACGACATTCGTCCGGCCGCCGTGGCCGGCCTGTTCTACCCGAGCGCGCCGGCGATGCTGGCGGACACCGTTCGCGCCTGCCTCGACGGGGCGGCGCGACCCGCGGTGCCGTCCCCGCGGCCCAAGGCGCTCATCGTTCCGCACGCCGGTTACGTCTATTCCGGCCCGATCGCGGCGGGGGCCTACGCCCGCCTGTCGGATGCGCGGGGCGCGATTCACCGCGTCGTGATCCTCGGCCCGACGCATCGCGTGGCGGTGCGCGGGCTCGCGCTCCCGTCCGCGCGCGCGTTCGCAACGCCCCTGGGCAGCGTCGAGGTCGATCGCGAGGCCGTGGCGCTGCTGGCCGGTCTGCCGCAGGTCGTCGAGAGCGGCGCGGCGCACGCGCTCGAGCACTCGCTCGAGGTGCAGCTGCCGTTCCTGCAGGCCGTGCTCGGCGCGTTCCGCATCGTGCCGCTCGCGGTCGGCGACGCCTCGACCCGCGAGGTCGCGGAGGTGCTCGACCGCCTGTGGGGCGGCCCCGAGACGCTGGTCGTCGTGAGCTCGGACCTCTCGCATTACCGCCCGTACGCCGAGGCGCGCGCCATCGATCGCGCGAGCGCCGAGCGCATCCTGGCGCTCGACGGCTCGCTCGACCACGACCAGGCCTGCGGCGCCACGCCGATCAACGGCCTGCTGCTGTGCGCGCGCCGGCGCGGCCTCGTGCCCGAGCTGATCGACCTGCGCAACTCGGGCGACACGGCGGGCGACCGGACGCGCGTCGTCGGCTACGCGTCGTTCGCGTTCTCGGGCGGGACGAGCGCATGAGCGGCGAACGCGACCTCTCCCTCGGCGCAGCGCTGATCGCGACCGCGCGCGGCGCGATCGACGGCGCTTTCGGGCGTCCCGTGGCGGCGGTGCGACCGCACCCGGCGCTCGACCGGCCCGGCGCGACGTTCGTGACGCTGATGCGGCACGGCGAGCTGCGCGGCTGCATCGGCAGCCTCGAGGCCCGTCGCCCGCTCGTCGCCGACGTCCATCACAACGCGCTCGCGGCCGCGTTCGGCGATCCCCGCTTCGAGCCGCTCGCGAGGCACGAGATCGAGGCGACGAGCGTCGAGGTGTCGCTGCTGTCGGCGGCGGCCGTGGTCGAGGTCGCCGACGAGGACGACCTGCTCGCGCGGCTGCGGCCGGGCGTCGACGGCGTCGTGCTGGAGCTCGGCGCCCGGCGCGCGACCTTCCTGCCGCAGGTGTGGGACGCGTTGCCGGACGCGCGCGACTTCCTGCGCGCGCTGAAGCGCAAGGCCGGGATGCCCTCCGACTTCTGGAGCGGCGAGATCCGCGTTTCCCGCTACACCAACACCAAGTGGCGCGAGGACGAGTTCGGCGCGGCCCCCGCGTCCGCGGAGGCGAGCCGATGAGCCACCATCCCGGCCGCTGGTGGCATCGCCTCGATGACGGGCGCATCCAGTGCGACCTGTGCCCGCGCGACTGCAAGCTCCACGCGGGCCAGCGCGGTGCGTGCTTCGTGCGCCAGCGCGAAGGCGACGCGATCGTGCTGACGACCTACGGCCGCTCGTCGGGGTTCTGCCTCGACCCGGTCGAGAAGAAGCCGCTCAACCATTTCTACCCCGGCTCGTCGATCCTCTCGTTCGGCACCGCCGGCTGCAACCTGGCGTGCAAGTTCTGCCAGAACTGGGACATCAGCAAGTCGCGCGAGATGGACACGCTGATGGACGCGGCGTCGCCCGACGGCATCGCGCGCGCGGCGAAGGAGGCCGGCGCGCGCAGCGTCGCCTTCACCTACAACGACCCGGTGATCTTCGCCGAGTACGCGATGGACACCGCCGATGCGTGCCGCGAGCATGGCGTCGCCGCGGTCGCGGTGACGGCCGGCTACATCGGCACCGAGGCGCGGCGCGAGTTCTTCGCGAAGATGGACGCGGCGAACGTCGACCTGAAGGGCTTCACCGACGAGTTCTACGTGAAGCTGTGCGGCGCGCACCTGAACCCGGTGCTCGACACGCTGGTGTACCTCCGTCACCACACGGATTGCTGGTTCGAGCTCACGACGCTGCTGATCCCCGGCAAGAACGATTCGCCCGCGGAGATCGAGGCGATGAGCCGGTGGATCGCGCGCGAGCTCGGGCCCGACGTGCCGCTGCACTTCACCGCGTTCCATCCCGACTACAAGCTCGGCGACATCGAGGCGACGCCGCCGGCGACGCTGACGCGCTCGCGCGACATCGCGCGCGCCGAGGGCCTTCGCTACGTCTACACGGGCAACGTGCACGACCGCACCGGCGGAACGACGTTCTGCCCGGGGTGCGGGAAGCCGGTGGTGGTCCGGGACTGGCACCGGATCCTCGACTACCGCCTCACGCCCGAAGGCGCGTGCGGCCACTGCGGCACGACGGTGCCCGGTCGCTTCGAGCGCTTCGAGCGCGGGTTCGGGCCGCGGCGCGTGCCGATCCGCCTCTCGGCCCGGGTGTAAGCCTCAGCCGCCGAGGCACAACTCCCGTTGTGCGCGCCGACGTCGCTCGGCCGGACGGGCCTGCTGGCCACGCCTGAGCGCGTCCCCGTGTCGACTCGGCTGGCGTCGTCCAACTCGCCGGGCCGATACCCTTCTGTTGATCGGATGTCCGCGACAGCCGTGCGGGTGAATCTATTCACATAACACCCCGGCGCTCACGCCGCGATTTCCGAGAGGACGCCAGCAGGCTGAGGGTGGTCATCCCGCTCCGGCGTCGACCCTGTCGGTCAGGCAGCCAGCTCTCCGTAAGTCCTTGACCCGACGAGGCCCGATGCGTAGATTTCTATCCAGAATCAATTCATCTCGCCTGCGGTCGACTCGATGACACCCACGCCCACGCCCGACGAGGCAGCGCTCCTGTCGGAATTGCGCCGGGCGCCGTACGCAACGGCGGACGCGTTGATCCGGAGCCTGGGCATCGGGTCGCAGGCGTCGTTCTCGCGGCTGGTCACGCGTGCCGGCGACCGTGTCGTGGCCATCGGGCGGGCGCGTGCGCGCCGCTATGCCGCCGCCCGCGAGCTTCCCCGCCTCGGGCGCGCACTGCCGCTCTACCGGGTCGACCGCGCGGGAACGATGGACCGCATCGGCACGCTGAGGCCCTTCGCGCCCCGCGGCGTCTTCGTCGACGACCCCGCGCGCCTGCCTCGATGGATGCGCGGAGCGCACGGGAACGGCGCGTTCGACGCGTTGCCGCCCTTCGTGCACGATGCGCGCCCGCGCGGATTCCTCGGCCGCGCCTTCGCCGGCCGCCACGCCGCCGCGCTTGGCCTCTCGAGCCGTCCCGACGCATGGAGCGACGACGATGTGCTCGTCGCGCTCGCGCGCGAGGGCAGCGACGTCGCGGGCGACCTCGTCGTCGGTGACGATGCGGCGAGGCGCTTCTACGACGGCCTGGCGGGCACCGGTGCGGCGATCGCCGCCGACGAGCGCTCGCGCGCGTTCGCCGCGCTGGCCGCGGAGGCGATCGCGGGCATCGTTCCCGGGTCGTTCGCGGGAGGCGACCAGCCGAAGTTCGGCGTCGTCGTCGGCGATGCGCGCTCGCCGCGCCACGTCCTCGTCAAGTTCTCCCCCGCCGAGTATTCCGCGCCGGCACGCCGCTGGTGCGACCTGCTCGTCTGCGAGCACCTCGCCGCGGAACTCCTGGGTCGACACGGCATCGCCGCCGTCGAGTCGGAGATCGTGGAAGGCGGCTCGCGCGTGTTCCTGCAGACGACGCGGTTCGATCGCGTCGGCGCACGCGGGCGGCGCGCGGTGGTGTCGCTGGCGGCGATGAACGGCGAGTACGTCGGGATGCCGCCGTCGACCGGCGAATGGTCCGGCGCGGTCGAGCGGCTCGAGGCCGCACGATGGGTCGGTCGCGGCACGACGTCGCGGGTGCGGTTGCTCGAGACCTTCGGCCGCTTCCTCGCGAACACCGACATGCATTTGGAGAACCTCGCGTTCCTGCCCCGCGACGACGGGCTCCTCGACCTCGCGCCGGTCTACGACATGCTTCCGATGGGCTATGCGCCGGTCGCAGGCGAGGTGCCGCGCCGCGATTACGTCGTCCCGATGCCGGAGCCCGGTCACGCGCGTGTGTGGTTCGACGCTGCGGAGATGGCGTCCGGCTACTGGGGGAGCGTGGCGCGCGACGAGCGCGTCTCGCAGCCGTTTCGCGCGATCGCGGCGAACAATGCGGTTGCGATCGGCGACGCGGTCGCGCGAATGCCGCCAAGGGAGTCGGACCCTGCTCGGGGGGCGAGCGGAGTCTGACCCCAATTCAGGAGCGGGGTCTGACCCCCACTCAGCCGGCCGCCACGCGCTCGTAGAGCGTCACGACGCAGGCGCCGCCCAGCCCGATGTTGTGCTGGAGCGCGAGCCGCGCGCCGTCGACCTGGCGCCGGTCGGCTCGGCCGCGAAGCTGCCACACGAGCTCCGCGCATTGCGCGAGCCCGGTCGCGCCGAGCGGATGACCCTTCGAGAGCAGGCCGCCCGACGGATTGGTGACGACGCGTCCGCCGTAGGTGTTGTCGCCGTCCTCGACGAAGCGTTCGGCGCCGCCGTCGGGGCACAGCCCGAGCGCCTCGTAGGTCAGGAGCTCGTTGTGCGCGAAGCAGTCGTGCAGCTCGACGACGTCGACGTCGGCCGGCTCGATGCCCGCCTCGTCGTAGACCTGCGTGGCCGCCGAGTGCGTCATGCCGCAGCCGACCAGCTCGCGCATGTCGCGCGACTCGAACGTCGACGGGCGGTCGGTCGTCATCGCCTGCGCGCGGATCGCGACCGCCACGTCGAGGCCGCGCCGGCGCGCGAACGCGGGCGAGCAG
>DASTCK010000085.1:0-17144 GCA_035711225.1 Casimicrobiaceae bacterium | reverse complement strand
GCTCGAGTGCGTGGGCTCCGCGCGCTTCACCCGCTTCGAGCTCGCGGCCGAGACGTTCGCGCACGACGTCCGCACGGCGGCTCCCACCGGCACGGTAAGCCTTCGCGACGACCACGCCCAGCGCTTCGCGACGCGCCTGGTCGCGAAGCGCGCGCGACGGCTCGACAGGGCGGCCGCCCGGCTCGCGCACGCCGGCGCCGACGAGCGGCACCGGGTCAGGATCGCGGCCAAGAAGCTCCGTTACGCGACCGAGTTCTTCGCCTCGCTGTTCCCGCGCAAGCGCGCGCGCGGCTACCGCAAGGCGCTCGCGGAGCTGCAGCAGGTCCTGGGCGATTTCAACGACGCCGCGGTCGCGCCCCGTGTCGCGTCCGCCATCGCCGGTCCCGCGGCCGCCGCGACGGCGACGATCGAGAGCTGGTCGGCGGCGCGGGCATCCGCGAGCGTGCGACGCCTCGAGGCGGCGTGGGCGGCGTTCGCCTCGACGCCGCCGCTCGTGCGGGGCGGCTGACATGCGGTTCGCGCCGCCCGAGCCGTACCGCGCGCCCGCCTGGCTGCCGGGCGGGCATGCGCAGACGATCTGGCCGTGGTTCGTCTCGCAGTCGGCGGTGCGCTGGCGCCGCGAGATCGTCCCGACGCTCGACGGCGACCGCTGGGCGTTCGACTGGCTCGATGCCCCCTGGCGCGACGGCGCGCCGCTCGTCGTGCTCTTCCACGGGCTCGAGGGCGGCGCGCTGTCGCCCTATGCCGTCGCGCTGATGGAAGAGCTCGCGCGCCGGGGCTGGCGCGGGGTGGTGCCGCATTTCCGCGGATGCGGCGGCCTCGACAACCGCCTGCCGCGCGCCTACCACCTCGGCGACCACGAGGAGATCGACGCGATGCTCGCGGCCGTGCGCGAGCGCGTCGGATCGCGCACGACCCTCCACGCGATGGGTGTGTCGCTCGGCGGATCGGCGCTGCTCAACTGGCTCGGACGCGCCGGCAGCACCGCCGGCGCGACGCTCGCGCGCGCCGCCGCGGTCTCGGCCCCGCACGACATCATGGCCGCCGGCCAGGCCATCGATCGCGGCGCGAACCGCTTCTACGGCTACGTGTTCCTGCGCACGATGAACCCGAAGGCGCGCGCGATCGCAGCGCGCCATCCCGACGTGCTCGACCCGTCGAGCGTGCGCCGCTACCGGACGATGTACGCGTTCGACAACGCGGTCACGGCGCCGCTGCACGGCTTCGCCGGCACGACCGACTACTGGACGCGCGCCTCCGCGAAGCCCTGGCTCCTGCGCATCGAGGTGCCGACGCTGGTGCTCAACGCGCGCAACGATCCGTTCATCCCGGCGGTATCGCTCGCGCGGCCCGACGAGGTCGCGAGGACCGTGACGCTCGAGCAGCCCGAGCAGGGCGGCCATGCCGGCTTTCCCACCGGGCCCTTCCCGGGCCGCCTCGCGTGGCTGCCGCGGAGGCTGATGGCGTGGTTCGAGAGCGGCGTCGAGGTACCGGTATCATTCGAGGCGATAGGCGATGGGCGATAGGCGATAGGAACAGCGCGTCGGACTCGAGGTCGAGTCGATGCATGCCACGTGCCCACCCCCCATCGCCTATCGCCTATCGCCTATCGCCGCCTGTCTCTCCATGCCCCTCCCCCCCGACATCTTCAAGGCGTACGACATCCGCGGCATCGTCGGGCGCACGCTGACGCCGGCGATCGTCCGCACGATCGGGCAGGGGCTCGGCACGCTCGCCCGCGAGGCGAAGCGCCCGGCGATCGCGATCGGCCGCGACGGCCGCCTCTCGGGCCCCGAGCTGGCCGCCGCGCTCGCCGACGGCATCCGCGCCTCGGGCACCGACGTGATCGACCTCGGCATGGTGGTCACGCCGATGACCTACTTCGCGTCGCACGCGCTCGACACCGGGTGCAGCGTGATGGTCACCGGGAGCCACAACCCGCCCGACTACAACGGGCTCAAGATGGTGATCGACGGCGACACGCTCGCGGGCGACGCGATCCAGCGCCTCCGCGAGCGGCTCGAGCGCGGCGACGTCGCGTCGGGCGCCGGTCACTACCGCGTGCACGACGTCGGCGGCGCCTACCTCGACCGCATCGCGCACGACGTGAAGCTCACGCGGCCGATGCGCATCGCCGTCGACTGCGGCAACGGGGTGGCCGGGGCCTACGCACCCGCGCTGTTCCGCCGCCTCGGCTGCGACGTCGTCGAGCTCTTCTGCGAGGTCGACGGCCGCTTCCCGCACCACCATCCCGATCCTTCGCAACCGAAGAACCTCGTCGACCTGGTCGCGCGGCTCGAGCGCGGCGACTGCGAGCTCGGGCTCGCCTTCGACGGCGACGGCGACCGCCTCGGCGTCGTCACCCGCGACGGCCACCTGATCTACCCGGATCGCCAGCTGATGCTGTTCGCCGCCGACGTGCTCGGCCGCGTGCCCGGCGCGACCGTCATCTACGACGTCAAGTCGACGCGCAACCTGAAGCCCTGGATCACCACGCACGGCGGCAAGCCGCTGCTGTGGAAGACCGGGCATTCGCTCATCAAGGTCAAGATGAAGGAGACGCACGCCGCGCTCGCCGGCGAGATGAGCGGCCACACGTTCTTCGGCGAGCGCTGGTACGGCTTCGACGATGGCCTCTACGCGGGTGCGCGGCTCCTCGAGATCCTGTCGCGCCACGCCAATCCCTCCGCGGTGCTCGACGCGCTGCCCGATGCGGTGTCGACGCCCGAGCTGCACGTGCCCTGCAGCGAGGGCGAGCAGCACGCGCTGGTGCGCGATCTCGCGGAGCGCGCGTCGTTTCCCGGCGCGAGCGACGTGATCCGCATCGACGGCCTGCGCGTCGAGTACGCCGACGGCTTCGGCCTCGCGCGTGCGTCGAACACGACGCCGGTCGTCGTGCTTCGCTTCGAGGCGGACGACGCGGACGCGCTCGCGCGCATCCAGGGGGAGTTCCGTCGCGTGCTAGCGGACGTCAGGCCGCAGCTGCGGCTGCCCTTCTGATGGCGAGCCCCCGCGCGGCCGGCCCGTTGGCGACGGCGAGCCCGGCGACGGTCACGATCGCCGACATCGAGGCGGCGCGCGAGCGCATCCGCGGCGGCATCTACGAAAGCCCCTGCGTCGAGTCGATCCCGCTGTCGAACCTCACCGGCGCGCACGTATTCTGCAAGCTCGACTACCTGCAGCGGACCGGCAGCTTCAAGGAGCGCGGGGCGCGCAACGCGTTGTTGCTGTTGCCCGACGACGCGCGCAAGCGCGGCGTCATCGCGGCGTCCGCCGGCAACCATGCCCAGGGCGTCGCCTACCACGGCAGCCTGCTCGGGATCCCGGTCACCGTCGTGATGCCGCGCTTCGCGCCGCTGATCAAGGTCACGAACTGCCGGCAGCTCGGGGCGGAGGTCGTCCTGCACGGCGACGACCTGTCGGAGGCGCGCGCGAAGGCGCAGGAGCTCGCCGCCGGGCGCGGCCTCGCGTTCATCCATCCGTTCGACAACGCCCACGTCATCGCCGGCCAGGGGACGATGGGCCTCGAGATCCTCGAGCAGGCGCCGGACCTCGACGCCATCGTCGTGCCCGTGGGCGGCGGCGGGCTGATCTCCGGCATCGGGCTCGCGGCGAAGGCGAAGCGGCCGTCGGTCGAGGTCGTCGGCGTCGAGCCCGAGAACGCGCCGTCGCTCGCAGCCGCGTTCTCGCACCAGGGCCCCGTGTCGGTGGCGCTGTCGCCGACGCTCGCCGACGGCCTCGCCGTCGCGCAGACCGGCGCGATCAACTACCCGATCGCGCGGAAGGTCGTCGACCGGCTCGTGACCGTGGACGAGGCGTCGATCGCGCTCGCGATCCTGCGGCTGATCGAGCTCGAGAAGAGCGTCGTCGAGGGCGCCGGCGCCGCGCCGCTCGCCGCGTTCCTCGCCGCGAAGCTCGACCACCTGAAGGGCAGGCGCGTCGCGCTCGTGCTGTGCGGCGGCAACATCGACCTGACGATCCTCGACCGCGTGATCGAAACCGGGCTCGTCACCGACGGGCGGCTTGCGCGCTTCACCGTCGCGATCTCCGACCGCCCCGGCGGCCTCGCGAGGCTGACCGCGGTCATCGCGTCGACCGGTGCGTCGATCAAGGAGATCGTGCACGACCGCGCCTTCTCGGGGCCCGATCTCTCGGCGGTGCGCGTCGTGTGCGTCGTCGAGACGACGGGCCACGAGCACGTCAGGCAGCTGCATCAGGCGCTGGGGGACGCGGGGATCAATGTCGTAGGCTGATCGCGTGAAGGGCGAGAAGGCAAAGGCGGCGATGGGCGATAGGCGATAGGAACACCGCAGCCTTCGGCCGATACCAGCGCGAGGGCAGTCGTGCGACCCGCCCGTCCCGCCTTCCGCCTTCCGCCTCCGGCTTTTCGCCTATCGCCTATCGCCTATCGCCTATCGCCTATCGCCCATCGCCTATCGCCCATCGCCCATCGCCACCTTCCTCAATACGGTACTCCCACCCTCCGCAACGCCTTCGCCAGCAACCACGCCGGCCCCACCAGCAGGAACCGGAGGTCGTCGAGGAACGCGGGCTTCCTGCCTTCGATCCGGTGCCCGGCGAACTGGCCGATCCAGGCGGCCGCGAACACCGCGAGCGCCACGGGCAGCGTCGCGTCGCCGAGCTGCGTGAGCGGGTACACCATCAGCGCGGCGATCGCGAGCATGCCGATCGCGATCGTGAACGACAGCGTCAGGTAGAACAGCGTCGCCGCGCCGATCGAGAGGTAGGCGGCCGCGGGCGATAGCCACCACAGCAACGCGAGCAGGCTCCACGTGATGAGCGGCACGCACACCCAGTGGATCGCCTCGTTCTTCGGGTGGCGATGCGCCTGGCCGTAGCGATCGAACAGCGTGTCGACGCGGCGCACGGTCAGGCCCGGCCCGTACGGGGCAGGAACCTGCGCGCAGCGTAGACGACTGCGATGCCGGCGATCCCCGCGGCGTCGCTCCAGGACGCCGGGTAGACCAGCGCCAGTCCCGAGAGGACCAGAACGGCGCGCTCGAACGCGGACAACCGCCCCGCGAGCCAGCCCTGCACGCCGCACGCGAGGGCCGTGATGCCGGCCATCGCGGTGATCGCGATCCACGCCACGCTGGCCCACGACCCCTCGGGCGGCGTCTTCAGCAGCAGGCCCACGCCGTCCGCGGACAGCACGAACACGAACGGCACGACGAACGCCGGCAGCGTGTACTTCCACGACTGGAGCGTCGTGCGGTAGGGATCGCCGCCGGTGATCGCCGCGGCGGCGAACGGCGAGAGTGCGGTCGGCGGCGACACCTCGGAGAGCACCGCGTAGTAGAAGATGAACATGTGCGCGGCGAAGTCGGGCACGCCGAGCTTGGTGAGGGCCGGCGCTGCGATCACGGCGCAGATGATGTAGCTCGCCGTCACCGGCACCGCCAGCCCGATGATCCAGACGATCAGCGCCGTATACACCGCCGTGAGGATCAGGCTGCCGCCCGCGTAGGCGATCACGATCGCCGAGAACTTGAGGCCGAGCCCGGTCTTCGCGACGACGCCCACGATGATGCCCGCCGCGGCGCAGGTCGCCGCGACGTTCAGCATCTGCGCGGAGCCGTCGCGCAGCGCGGTGACGAGGCGGCGCGGGACGAGGGCATGGCCGCGATCGAGGAAGCTCATCGCGAAGGTCACGACCGTCGCCCAGAACACCGAGAGGATCGGCGAGAAGCCGAGCAGCAGGAACGCGACGATGGAGACGAGCGAGACGAAGTGGTATCCGTAGCGCTTCGTGAGCTGCCACAGCGACATCACGCGCTCCGCCACCACCTCGGACATCCCGAAGCGCCGCACGTCGAGCTCGACCATGACGAGCAGCGACAGGTAGTAGAGGCAGGTCGGCACGACCGCCATCAGGATCACGTCGAGGTAGCCGATCTTCAGGAACTCGGCGATCAGGAACGCCGCCGCGCCCAGGACCGGCGGCGAGATGATGGCGCCCAGCCCGCCCGCGGCGAGCAGGCCGCCCGCGGCGTCCTTGCCGTAGCCGGACCGCTCGAGCATCGGCCACGCGACCGAGCCGATGGTCACCGTCGTCGCCACGCCCGAGCCCGACGGCCCGCCGAGCAGGAACGACGCCAGCACGACGGTGCGCCCCGCGCTCGCGTGCTTGCCGCCCATCGCCGCGAAGCTCCAGTCGAGGAAGAAGCGGCCTGCGCCGGAATGCTGCAGGAACGCGCCGTAGATGGTGAACAGGATGATCAGCGTCGAGCTCACGTCGACCGCGGTGCCGAAGATGCCCTCGAGCGTCTGGTAGAGGAAGCCGCTCAGGCTCGCGACGTCGTAGCCGCGGTGCGCCCACTGGCCGGGCAGCCACGGCCCGGCGAACGCGTAGGCGACGAACAGCGAGATCACGCCGGTCATGATCCAGCCGGACGTGCGCCGGCACGCCTCGAGGACCAGCAGCACGAACGCGACGCCGAAGAACGTGTCCGACGCGCTGGGCGTGACGTTGCGGTCCCAGATGTCGTCGCCGCCGGCGAGCAGGTAGGCGATCGTCGCCAGGCCGAGCAGCGCGCCGACCACGTCCCACCACATCAGCCGGTTGCGGTAGCGGCTCGCGATCGGGAACAGCAGGAACACGAGCACCAGCACGAAGCCGACGTGCACCGGGCGCAGCACCTGCGCGCCGACGATCTCGACGGCCGCGTACAGGTGGTACACGCTCATCGCGACGAGCAGCGTCGTCGTGAGTGCGGCGAGGAGGCCGCGGTAGCGGCTGGTCGCGCCTTCGTCCTGCTCGATGAACGCCTCGGCCGCCTTGAGGCGGTCCGCGCTCACCGCGACGACGCCGTCGTCGGCGGTCGCCGGACGTCCGGGCGCTTCACCCACGTGTCGCTCCTCGCTCACCCGATGCGGCGGCAAGCGTAGCACGCGAGCCGCCGCTCGGTGACCTTGGTCACCGACCGCCCGGCCCGGCTGTCGTATGCTGTCCGTATCCCTCTGGAGGCTGCATGAAGAACCGTTACGGATTCGGGCGCGTCGTCGCCCTCCCCTTCGACTCGGCGCTGGAGCGCACGATCGCGGCGCTCGCCGCCGAAGGCTTCGGCGTGCTGACCGAGATCGACGTCCAGGCGACCCTCAAGAAGAAGCTGGACCTCGACCGGCCGCGCCAGCGCATCCTGGGTGCGTGCAACCCGCCGTTGGCGGCAAAGGCGCTGGACGCCGAGCCGTCGATCGGGCTCCTGATGCCGTGCAACGTGGTCGTCCGGGAGGACGCGCAAGGGCAGGTGCACGTCGAGATGCTCGACCCGATCGCGCTCTTCGAGCTCACCGGCCGCGCGGACGTCGAGCCGCTCGCGCGCGAGGTGCGCGCGCGGCTCGATCGGGCGCTCGCTGCGGTCTGACACGCGGGCCGCCGCGACTGCGGCCGATGCCCGGAAACGGCGAGGGCGGCCGCTGGCCGCCCTCGGGCGATCGGGCCGGGTCGACAGGTCAGTTCGCGAACTTGACGCCCTGCTCCTCGAAGTACTTCTTCGCGCCCGGGTGCCACGGCAGCGGTGAGCCGAGCGCCTGGTACTTGACGTCGATGTTGGTCGCCTCCTTGTGGACGGCGACGAGCTCGGGCTTCTTCTCCATCAGCGTCTTGACGATCTGGTAGGCCATGTCGTTGGACATCTTCTCGCTGGCGACCAGGATGTTCCAGACGTCGATGTTCTCGACCGGCTTGTCCTGCCCCGAGTAGCTGTTCGCCGGGATGATGCCCTTGACGTACAGCGGACCGTGCTTCGCGTTCATCGCGGCGATCGCCTCGGCATGGTCGATCAGCTTGACCTTGATGCCCGGCGTCGCCGCGAGGTCGGTGATCGCCGCGGTCGGGACCCCGCCGACCCAGAAGAACGCGTCGATCTTGCGGTCCTTGATCGCGTTGACGCTCTCGGCCGCGCCGAGGCGCTCCTGCTTGATGTCCTTCTTGGGGTCGATGCCCACGGCCTCGAGCACGCGCAGCGTCATCACCTCGACGCCGCTGCCGGGCGAGCCGGTCGACACGCGCTTGCCCTTGAGGTCGGAGAGCTTCGTGATGCCGCTGCCCTCGACGGTCACGACCTGCATGCGGTTGGGATAGAGGACCATCAGCGTTCGGGCGGGGACCGGCGCGTCCTTGAACTTGTCGTGGCCCTTGTAGCCGTCCCACGCCGCGTCGACCATCGAGAATCCGACCTCGGACTTGCCGGCGCCGATCAGCTTCAGGTTGTCGACCGAGCCGCCGGTCACCTCGGCGGTCGCCTGCATGCCGGGCAGGTACTTCGACAGGATGTTGGCCATGCCGCCGCCGAGCGGGTAGTACACGCCGCCGGTGCCGCCGGTGGTGATCGAGATCCGGTTCTGCTGCGCGATCGCGGGGGTGGCGGCGGCGAGAACGAGGACGCTGGTCGCGGCCAGCGCCGCGCGGACTAAGGAATGCATCGAATCCTCCAGGGAGCGAGCGCCGCCGTTGCGATGCACGACGGCAGGAACGGCGCCGCTCGCCCGCGTTCGTCAGCGCGGGTCGGCACGCCTGTCATGCTTGAGACGCGCGAGTCTACCAGAGGGTTCCCGGGGCGAGGCTCCGGAGCCCGGCTTCGCCCGTCAGGCGGCGCCCATCAGGTCCGGCGTCACCCGCGCCCGGCGCTCGAGCGACGACACGCGAAGGGGGAACGCCCCGTCGCGGCGGTCGAGGAAGAACCGGCGGAGCGTGCGGCCGATCGTGCGGAACGCGATCCGCTCCCAGGGAATCTCGTCCTCGCGGAACAGCCGCACCTCCAGGCTCTCGGGCCCCGGCCCGAAGTCCCGGTCGAGCAGGCGCGAGCGGAACATCATGTACACCTGGCTGATCTGCGGCAGGCTGATCACCGTGTAGAGCTCGCCCACGTCGACGCGCGCGTTCGCCTCCTCGAGCGTTTCGCGCACCGCGCCCGCCGCGAGCGTCTCGCCGTTCTCCATGAACCCGGCGGGCAGCGTCCACAGGCCCTGCCGCGGCTCGATCGCGCGGCGGCACAGCAGCACCTGGTCGTCGAGCGTCGCGAGGCATCCGACGACGATCTTCGGATTGCGGTAGTGGATCGTGCCGCACGCCTCGCACACGTCCCGCGGCACCGTGTCGCCGTCGGGCACGCGCCAGGCGAGCCGCTCGCTGCCGCATTCGCTGCAGAACCTCACGCTCACGCCTCCTGTGGCCCGCGCAGGAAGTGGCGCTGGTAGTGCCGAAGCTCCTCGATCGCCTCGTAGACGTCGGCGAGCGCCGTGTGCTTCGACTCCTTGGCGAACGCCTTCGCGACGTCCGGCACCCAGCGCCGCGCGAGCTCCTTCAGCGTCGACACGTCGAGGTTGCGGTAGTGGAAGTGGTCCTCGAGCGCGGGCATCCAGCGCGCGAGGAAGCGCCGGTCCTGGCAGATCGAGTTGCCGCACATCGGCGATGTCTTCGCGGGCACGTGCTCGCGCAGGAACGCGAGCGCCCCCGCCTCGACCGCCGCCTCGTCGAGCGTGGACGCCTTCACGCGGTCGATCAGGCCGGAGCGCCCGTGCGTGCCCTGGTTCCACGAATCCATCGCAGCCAGCGTCGCGTCGGACTGGCGCACGACCCACACCGGCGCCTCCGCGATCACCGTGAGCGACGCGTCGGTGACGACCAGCGCCACCTCGATGATCCGGTCGACGTCGGGGCGCAGCCCGGTCATCTCGAGGTCGATCCAGATCAGGCGGTCGTCGGCGGGGGCGATCGTCGGCAGGGGCATCGGGGAACGGCCGCGGCGGCGCCGCTGTCGTAGAATGGAATCGACATTCTGGCACATGGCGACCTGCCCTCGATGACCGCCCCGACGTTCACCGCGCTGTTCCTGGCCGCGGTCGCGCTCACGCTCGCGATCGAGCTCGTGCTCGCGTTCCGCCAGGTCGCGGCGGTGCGCAGGCACCGCGACGCGGTGCCGCCCGCCTTCGCCGGGCGCATCGGCCTTGCGGCGCACCAGAAGGCGGCCGACTACACGATCGCGCACACGAAGCTCGCGATGCTCGCGTCGATTGCCGGCACCCTCGTGCTCGTCGGGCTCACCCGCGGCCGCGGCGTCGCGTTCCTGACCGGCCTCACCGGGATCGTCGACGTGCCGTCGCTCGTGCAGGACCTCCTGCTGATCGTGGCGGTGGTGCTCGTCTCGGCGCTCGTCTCGCTCCCGTTCTCCGCGTACCGCACGTTCGTCGTCGAGGCGCGCTTCGGGTTCAACCGCACCACGCTCGCCACCTGGCTCGCGGACCTCGCGAAGGGCACCCTGCTCGGCGCGCTCCTGGGGCTGCCGATCGCCGCGCTGGTCATCGCGCTGATGCGGTGGGCCGGCGACGCCTGGTGGCTGTGGGCCTGGGCGGGGTGGATGGTCTTCCAGCTGGTGCTGCTCGCGCTCTACCCGACCGTGATCGCGCCGCTGTTCAACAAGTTCACGCCGATGCCCGACGGTCCCGTGCGCGCGCGGATCGAGGCGCTGCTCGCCCGCTGCGGGTTCGCGTCGCGCGGCCTCTACCTGATGGACGGCTCGAAGCGCTCGAGCCACGGCAACGCCTACTTCACCGGCTTCGGGCGCGCCAAGCGCATCGTGATGTTCGACACGCTGCTCGAGCGCCTCGCGCCCGACGAGACCGAGGCGGTGCTGGCGCACGAGCTCGGGCACTTCAAGTTGCGGCACGTCGCGAAGCGGATCGCGTGGTCGGCGCTGGCGTCGCTGGGTTTCTTCGCGCTGCTGGCGTGGCTCGCGACCGCGGACTGGTTCTACCAGGGACTCTACGTGCCCCCGTCCCAGGACCGCCCCGGCGTCGCGCTGGTGCTGTTCTTCCTCGTGCTGCCGGTATTCACGTTCCTGCTCGCGCCGATCGCGTCGTGGTACTCGCGGCGGCACGAGTACGAGGCCGATGCGTTCGCGGCGCAGCACGCCTCGGCGCGCTCGATGGTGTCGGCGCTCGTGCGTCTGTACGAGGACAACGCCGCGACGCTGACGCCGGACCCGTTGCACTCGGCGTTCCACGACTCGCATCCCCCGGCAGCGCTGCGCATCGCGCACCTCGAGGCGCTCGCGCGCGACGCGCCGCCTTCGCCGGTCGCGGCGGGCGCATGAGCAGGCGCGCGTGGTGGGGCATCGCGGCGGCGCTCGGCGCCACTGGCGTCGCGCTCGCGCAAGGCGCGCCCAAGCCCTACGCCTCGGGCGACGCCGCCGCGGGACGCGCGCTCGCGCAGAAGGATTGCGTCGCGTGCCATGCCCGGATGTTCGACGGCGACGCGACGCGCATGTACACGCGCCCCGACCACAAGGTGCGCACGCCCGCGCAGCTGATGGCGCAGGTCCAGGTGTGCAACACCCAGCTGTCGCTGTCGTACTTCCCGGACGACGAGGCGAACGTGGCCGCGTTCCTCGACCGCGAGCACTACCGCTTCGCCCCCTGACCGAGCGCCGTGCCCGGGACCCCCCGTTGGTGAAGGGCAGCGCGACGGGGCTGGTCGTCGCGGCCTGGCGGCGCCATTTCGCGGTCCGCCTCGACGACGGCGAGGTCGTCGATTGCGTGATGAAGGGCCGTCGCACCGTCGTCGCGTGCGGCGACCGCGTGCGCATCGCGCGCGTGGCCGGCGGCGGCGCGATCGAGGCTGTCGAGCCCAGGCGCTCGCTCCTCTACCGTTCCGATGCGTTCCGCGAGAAGGTGATCGCCGCGAACGTCACGCAGATCGTCGGCGTCGTCGCCCCGGACATCTCGGTCGACGAGAGCCTGCTCAACCGATGGATCGTCGCCGCCGAGCTCGAGCGATGCCGCTTCGTGATCGCGGCGAACAAGGCGGACCTGCCGGGCTTCGACGCGCTTCGACAGCGCCTCGTCCCGTACCGCGAGCTCGGCTACACGGTGGTCGAATGCGCGGCGAAGCGCTCGGCCGAGCCGCTGGCGGCCTGGATGGCCGGCCAGCGCAGCGTGCTGATCGGACAATCGGGGATGGGTAAGTCGACGATCCTGAATGCGCTGGTGCCCGATGCGCTCGCACGCATCGGCGAGGTGTCCGGCGCGCTCGACAGCGGGCGCCACACGACGACCGAGACGGCGCTGTTCATGCTTCCCGGCGCGACCGACGGCTGGATCGTCGACTCGCCGGGCATGAAGGTGTTCGGGCTCGCGCACGCCGATCCGGAGGCGCTGCCCGAGGCGTTCGTCGAGCTGCGGCCCCTGCTCGGCCACTGCCGCTTTCGCGATTGCCGTCACGACCGCGAGCCCGGCTGCGCGGTGCTCGCGGCGGTGGGCGAGGGACGCGTCGCCCCGCAACGCGTGGCGCTGCTGCACGCGTTGCGGCGCGAGGCCACGGCGGCGCGCGATCCGGCGCGGTGAATCAAGCACCGGCTCCGACCCCGTCTCCGACCGGGGTCGGATTGCAGTCTGACCCCGTCAGGGGAGCAGGTTGGCGATCGTGACGAGCAGGATCACCGCGAGCCAGAGCGCGAGCGCACGCCAGACGAGCCCGACTGCCGACGGCAGGACCTCCGGCTCGACCGCCTCTCCCAGCCCCAGCTCGGGACGCCACTCCGGTTCGCCGCCGGGTGCCGGCACCGGGCCGCCGAGCACGACCCCCAGCGCGCCGGCGCCGCTCGCGAGCACGATGCCCATCGAGCGGCCGCCCGTCTCGCGCGCCCACTCGCGCGCCTGGGTGCGCCAGCTCGCGACGGCGTCCTCGAAATCGCCGACCGCGGCGAACGCGATCGCGGTCAGCCGCACGGGCACCGCGTCGAGGAGCGCGAGCAGCCGGCGCACCGGGGCGCCGAACCGGTCGCGCTCGCGGACGATCGGCGTGAGGTCGTCGCCCGAGCGCGGCTCGGCCCACTCCTGCGCGAGACGGGCGGCCGCGCGGTAGAGGATCGCTCCCGTGGGGCCGGGCAGCAGCGTGAACCAGAACAGCACCGCGAACACCTGTCGGTAGGCGTCGACGAGGCCGCGCTCGATCGCGAGTCGCGCGACGTCCGCCGACGAGAGCTCGGGGGAGACGCTGCCGCGCCATGCGGCGAGCGCGCGGCGTGCGGCGGCGACGTCGTTGGCCTGGAACGCGGCGACGATCGCCGACACCGCATGGCTGAAGCGGCGGAATCCCATCAGCGCGTAGAGCACCAGCACGTTGAACGCGAAGCCCGCGAGCGGATGGATCGTCGCGAGCGCCCACCAGGCGAGGCCGGCGACGACCACGGGCGGCGCGATCGCGATCGTCGCGGCGACGGTGCCCTGCGTGGCCGTGCCGCCGTTGAACAGGCGCTCGAGTCGCCGCGCCTGGCGGACGAACGCGCGCTCGAGCGACACGCGCCAGAGCGGGGCGTGCCATTGCTCGAGGGCCAGCGCCGCGAGGATCGCGAGCAGGTTCACGCGACGGGCGCGATCACGTCTTGAGCTCCGGGCGGTCGCGGAACTGCTCGAGCGCTTCCGGGTTGGCCAGCGCCTCGAGGTTCTTCACCTCCCGGCCGTGGACGACGTCGCGCACGGCGAGCTCGACGATCTTGTTGCTCTTGGTCCGGGGAATGTCGGTGACCTGGACGATCTTCGCGGGCACGTGGCGCGGCGTCGTGTTGGCGCGGATGTGCTTCTGGATGCGGTCGACGAGTGCGGCGTCCAGCGCCACGCCATCGCGCAGCTTCACGAACAGCACGACGCGCACGTCGCCGACCTCGCCGGGCGGCCAGTCCTGGCCGATGACGATGCTCTCGACGACCTCGTCGAGCTGCTCGACCTGCCGGTAGATCTCCCCGGTGCCGATGCGCACGCCGCCGGGATTGAGCGTCGCGTCCGAGCGGCCGTGAATGACGATCCCGCCGTGCGCGGTGACCTCGCAGAAGTCGCCGTGGCACCAGACGCCCGGGAAGCGCTCGAAGTACGCGGCAAGGTAGCGCGCGTCGCCGGGATCGTTCCAGAAGCCGATCGGCATCGACGGGAACGGGCGCACGCAGACGAGCTCGCCGCGCTGCCCGGTTCCCGGCGGCACGCTTCGGCCTTCCTCGTCGTAGACGTCGACCGCGAGGCCCAGGCCGCGGCACTGGATCTCGCCCCGCCACACCGGCATCGTCGGGTTGCCGAGCACGAAGCAGCTGACGATGTCGGTGCCGCCGGAGATCGACGCGAGCGCGAGGTCGTCCTTCACCGCCTGGTAGACATAGTCGAACGACTCGGGGGCGAGCGGGCTGCCGGTCGAGAACATCGTGCGCAGCGTCGCGAGCGTGTAGTCCTTGCGCGGGACGAGCGCGATCTTCTTGATCGCGTCGATGTACTTGGCCGAGGTGCCGAAATGGGTCATCCGCTCCTCGTCCGCATAGTCCCACAGCATCCGTCCCGCGCGCACGAAAGGCGAGCCGTCGTAGAGCAGCAGCGTCGCCCCCGACGCGAGCCCCGAGACCAGCCAGTTCCACATCATCCAGCCGCAGGTCGTGTAGTAGAACAGGCGGTCGCCGCGCTTGACGTCGCCGTGCAGCCGGTGCTCCTTCAGGTGCTGCAGCAGCGTGCCGCCGGCGCCGTGCACGATGCACTTCGGCACGCCCGTCGTTCCCGACGAGTAGAGGATGTAGAGCGGATGCGAGAACGGGAGGCGCGCGTAGGCGATCGGCCCGGCCGCATGCGGCGCGACGAGCTCGTCCCACGGGACCGCCGCGCGGATCGCACCGATCCCCAGCGGGCCGTTGGCCCCGCCGAGGTAGGGAATGACGATCACGCGCTCGACGCTCGGCAGCGCATCGACGATCGCGGCGATCTTGTCGGCGATCGGGATCGCCTTGCCGTTGTAGAAGTAGCCGTCGACGGTCACCAGCGCCTTGGGCGCGATCTGGCCGAAGCGGTCGAGCACGCCCTGCACGCCGAAGTCCGGCGAGCACGACGACCAGATCGCGCCTCGCGACGCGCCCGCCAGCAGCGCGACCACGGCCTCCGGCATGTTGGGCACGATCGCCGCGACGCGGTCGCCGGCGCCGATGCCGAGCGCGGCGTACGCCTTCGCGAGCCGCGACACCGACGCGTGCAGCGTCGCGTGCGAGAAGCGCGCGCGAACCTTGTCCTCGCCGCGGAACACCAGCGCGTCGCCGGCGTCGTCGGCGCCGCGCCGCTCGAGCAGGTTCTCGGCGAAGTTGAGCGTCGCGTCGGGGAAGAACCGCGCGCCGGGCATGCGATCGCCATCGACGAGCGTGCGCTCGCCGGCATGGCCGATCACGCCGCCGTCCTCCCACAACTCGCGCCAGAACGCTTCGGGATGGTCGACCGACCAGCGCCACAACCGGTCGTAGTCGGGCAGCGCCACGCGATGGCGCGCCTCGATGCGTCGCGCGAACGCGGTGATGTTGGCGTCCGCGACGCGCTCGCGCGTAGGGGTCCAGAGCGGCGCGGCCATGCGATCGATTCCCGGGCCGGTCACGCGTGCGCGTGCGCGGCGGCCCGCACGGCGTCGGGCAGCGGCACCGAGCGCCCGCTGGCGAGATCGATCCACACCATCTTGGCCGCTCCCTCGGCGGCGCGCTTGCCGCCCTTGTCGAGCTCGTAGTGCGTCGCGACGCTCGAGCGCCCCGGCTCGCCGAGGTACATCCGGACCTCGACCTCGCCGGGGTAGACGAGCGGGACCAGGAACGTGCAGCTCGCGTTGACGATCACCGGCCCGGTGCCGGTGCCCGAGAGGAAGCCTCCGCCGGCCTCCTGCGCGAGGATCCACTCGATGCGCGCCTGCTCCATGTAGCGGAAATAGACGGTGTTGTTCACGTGGCCGAGCGCGTCCATGTCGCCCCAGCGGAGCGGCTGATGCGACGTATGGACGAGGACGCGATGCGCCATGGCGGGATTAGGGCCGGCGAGCGGCTGCCGGGGATCGCGGCATTATAATTCGCCGACTCGACGCGACGCCCCGCGCCAGCGCTCGCGCACGCCGCGCGACGCCTGCCTCTCCGCCGCCCCGACGCCCTCCGCGAGGACCCATGACGCGCGAATCGATGGACTTTGACGTCGTGATCGTCGGCGGCGGCCCGTCGGGCCTCGCCGCGGCGATCCGCCTGAAGCAGCTCGCCGCCGGGCAGGGGCGCGACGTCTCGGTGTGCCTGATCGAGAAGGGCTCGGAGATCGGGGCGCACATCCTCTCCGGCGCGGTCATCGACCCGCGCGGGCTCGCGGAGCTCTTCCCCGACTGGCAGACGCGCGGTGCGCCGCTCGACACGCCGGTCACCGAGGACCGGTTCCTCGTGCTCACCGCAGACAAGGCCTGGCGCATCCCGAACTGGACGCTGCCGCGCCTCATGGGCAACCACGGCAACGTCATCGGCAGCCTCGGCAACCTGTGCAAGTGGCTCGGCGCCCAGGCGGAGGCGCTCGGCGTCGAGATCTATCCGGGCTTCGCGGCGGCGGAAGTGCTGTTCGACGAGCGCGGGTCGGTCGCCGGCGTGGCGACCGGCGACGTGGGCATCGCGAAGGACGGCACGCACAAGCCCGAGTACCAGCCGGGCATGGAGCTCCGGGCGAAGTACACGCTGTTCGCGGAGGGCTGCCGAGGCTCGCTGTCGCGCCAGATGATGCAGCGCTACAACCTGCGCGACGGCGTCGATCCGCAGAAGTACGGGATCGGCCTCAAGGAGCTGTGGCAGGTGGAGCCCTCCCGCCACCGCAGGGGGCTGGTCATGCACAGCCAGGGCTGGCCGCTCGACGCGCACACCGGCGGCGGCTCGTTCATCTACCACTACGGCGACAACCTCGTGGCCTGCGGCTTCGTCGTGCACCTCAACTACACGAACCCGCACCTGTCGCCCTACGACGAGTTCCAGCGCTTCAAGACGCATCCGGCGATCCGCGACCTCTTCGCCGGCGGCAAGCGGCTCGCCTACGGTGCGCGCGCGATCAGCGAAGGCGGGCTGCAATCGGTGCCGAAGCTCGTGTTCCCCGGTGGCGCACTGATCGGCGACGCGGCCGGCTTCCTCAACGTCCCGCGCATCAAGGGCACCCACAACGCGATGAAGGCGGGGCTGCTCGCGGCGGAAGCGGCGTTCGCCGCGCTGGTCGCCGGCCGCGCGGGCGACGCGCTCGCCGACTACGACGCCGGCTGGCGCTCGTCGTGGATCCACGACGACCTGTGGAAGGTGCGCAACGTCAAGCCGGGACTCAAGTGGGGCATG
>DASTCK010000084.1:0-5873 GCA_035711225.1 Casimicrobiaceae bacterium | reverse complement strand
GTCGAGATGGAGGCGCTGGCGGGCGCGGCGATCGGACTCCTCACGATCTACGACATGTGCAAGGCCGTGGACCGGGGCATGCGCATCGAGGGCGTCCGGCTCGCCGAGAAGCGGGGCGGGCGGTCGGGAACGTATGTCGCGAGGGGATGGGGTGGCGATAGGCGATAGGCGATAGGCGATGGGCGATAGGGACGACTCGTCTCCAATGCTTGGCGGGGTAGCTTGAAATCTATCCGCGGACCGGCCGGCTGGCACGCCGGTCTTCCCTATCGCCCAACGCCTATCGCCCATCGCCTCGCCGCACTGGTTGGACCACTTGACCCCCTGACCGCCGCTCCGTAGCATCGGGGCGCGAGCCGACCGGTATCCCGCCCCGCTCCGGGGGGCGAGGAGCGCGCGGCACCGCCCGGCGCCGCGTCGCGAGCGCCGCCCTGGAGGATCACCGCGTGCCCCTCGTGATGGTCGAGCCGCAACGGCTCTACCGCCGCATCGCCGACCAGATCGCCGCGCTGATCGACCGGGGCGAGTACCCGGCGGGCGCGCGCCTGCCCGCGGAGCGCGAGCTCGCCCGCGAGCTCGGGGTCTCGCGCACGTCGGTGCGCGAGGCGATCATCTCGCTCGAGATCGGGGGCAAGGTCGAGGTGAGGATCGGCAACGGCATCTTCGTCCGCGTCCCGCCTGCCGACTCGCCGCGCGCCGCGCACGACGGACCGGGGCCGTTCGAGCTGCTCGCGGCGCGCAGCATGATCGAAGGCGAGATCGCGGCCTCCGCCGCGCGGCAGGTTCGGCGAGCGGATCTGGAGGCGCTCCGCGCGACGCTCGACGAAATGCGCGCCGCCGACGACGACGCCACGCGGCGCGACCTCGCCGACCGAGCGTTCCACCTGCGCATCGCGGAGGCCACGCGCAACGGCGCGCTGATGCACGTCGTCGCGACGCTGTGGGACGAGCGGCGAGGCGAGCTGTGGACGCGCATCGAGCGCCACTTCCACACGCCTGCGCTCCGCGCGCGCACGCTCGAGGACCACGCCGCGATCGTCGACGCGCTCGCGTCCGCGGATCCCGAGGCCGCGCGCTCCGCGATGCACCGGCACCTCGCGCGCGTCGCGCGGGAGTTCCAGCGCAGCCTCGAGCCGGGCGATCCGGCGCGGCGAGCGCCCCGCCACGCTGCCGGCAGGACGCCGCGGCGCTCGCACGCAGCGAAGTCCCGCTCGTGATCACGACGATGCCCCGGCCGCGGCGCGCCGGCCCCGCCCCGTGATGCCGGCGCGATTGTCGATCGCGACGATGCGAGGGCTGCCCGCCGACGTGCGGCGGCCGGCCTATGATCCCGCGTCGGTGCGCGTGGGCATCGTCCACCTGGGACTCGGCGCGTTCCATCGCGCGCACCAGGCGGTCTACGCCGACGACCTCCTCGCGCGCGACCCGCGCTGGGGCATCTGCGGCGTGTCGATGAGGACGCCGCGCGCGATCGAGCCGCTCGCCGCGCAGGACGGGCTCTACACGCTGCTGCTCAAGGCGCCCGCCGGGACGAGCGCCCGCGTGATCGGCGCCGTGCGCGAAACGCTGTTCGCGGCCGCCGATCCCGGCGCGCTGGTGCGCCGGATGGCCGATCCGCACGTGCACGTCGTCACGCTCACGGTGACGGAGAAGGGCTACTGCCACGATCCGGCGAGCGGCCGCCTCGACGTCGCGCATCCCGACATCGCGCACGACCTCGCTCACCCGGAGCGGCCGCGCTCCGCCGTGGGCACACTGGTCGCCGCGCTCGACGAGCGCCGGCGCACCGCCTCGGGCGCGCTCAACGTCGTGTGCTGCGACAACCTGCCGCACAACGGTCGCGTGCTCGAGGGCCTGGTCGCCGCGTTCGCGGCGGCGCGCTCGTCCGAGCTGGCCGCGTGGATCGCCGCGCACGCCGCGTTCCCGTGCACGATGGTCGACCGCATCGTCCCGGCCACGACCGACGCCGACATCGCGGAGGTCGCTCGACGGCTCGGCGTCCACGACGCCGCGCCCGTCGTCGCGGAGCCGTTCATCCAGTGGGTCATCGAGGACCGCTTCGCCGCGGCGCGCCCGGCGTGGGAAGAGGCCGGCGCGGAGATCGCCCGCGACGTGGCGCCCTACGAGACGATGAAGCTGCGGCTTCTGAACGGCAGCCACTCGACGCTCGCCTACCTCGGCTTCCTCGCCGGCCACGCGACGATCGCGCAGGCGGCGGCCGACGCGCTGCTCGGGCGACTGGTCGAGCGCCAGATGGCCGAGGAGATCGCGCCGACGCTCGCGAGCCCGCCCGGCACCGACCTGTCGCGCTACTGCGCGACGCTCCTCAGCCGGTTTCGCAACCCCGCGCTGCCGCACCGCACCGCCCAGGTCGCGATGGACGGGTCGCAGAAGCTCCCGCAGCGGCTGCTCGGCACCGTGCGCGACCGCCTCGCCGGCGGGGGATCGATCCGGCACCTGTCGCTCGCGATCGCCGGGTGGATGCGCTACGCGAGCGGCGTCGACGAGCACGGCGCGCGCATCGAGGTGTCCGACCCGCTCGCCGCGCGCTACGCCGCGATCGCCGCGGGCGCGCACGGCGACGCGGCGCGGCTCGCGCGCGGGTTCCTCGGCCTCGCGGCGATCTTCGGCGACGACCTTCCTGCCACGCCGGCGTTCGTCGAGGCGGTGACGCACCACCTCGAGTCGCTGCTGCACCGGGGCGTGGCCGCGACGCTCGCGCATCACCTCGAGCGCTGACGACACGCAGGAACGCCCGCATGCACGCCCTCGCCCCGCATCCCGACCGCCTGTTTCCCGCCGACCCCGCCGTGCGGTCCCTCGCCCGCGCGCTCTATGCGACGGTCAGGGACCTGCCGATCGTGAGCCCGCACGGCCACACGGATCCGCGGTGGTTCGCCGACGACCAGCCGTTCGAGAACGCGAGCTCGCTGTTCATCACGCCCGACCACTACGTGTTCCGGATGCTCTACAGCCTCGGCGTGAGCCTCGAGTCGCTCGGCATCCCGCGGCGCGACGGCGGGCCGGTCGAGCAGGACGCGCGCAAGATCTGGCGCACGTTCGCCGCCCACTGGCACGCGTTCCGCGGCACCCCGACGCGGCTGTGGCTCGACCATGCGTTCCACGACACGTTCGGCATCCGCGAGCGCCTCGCCCCCGAGACCGCCGATGCGATCTTCGATCGGATCAACGCGGCGCTCGCGACGCCGGCGTTCCGGCCACGCGCGCTGTTCGAGCGCTTCAACATCGAGGTGATCGCGACCACCGAGAGCCCGCTCGACGACCTTCGCCATCACGCGACGATCCGCGCGAGCGGCTGGAAAGGGCGCGTGGTCACCGCCTACCGGCCCGATCCGGTCGTCGACCCGGAGTTCGACGGCTTCCGCGACAACGTCGCGCGTCTCGGCGAGCTCACCGGCGAGCGCACGTCGACCTGGGCGGGCTACCTCGCCGCGCACCGCGCGCGTCGCGCTTTCTTCGCGACGCGCGGCGCGACGTCGACCGACCACGGGCACCCGACGGCGCGCACCGCCGACCTCGATGCCGCGAGCTGCCAGAAGCTCCTCGACCGCGCGCTCGCCGGCACGGCCACCGCGGACGAGGCCGAGGCGTTCCGCGCGCAGGTGCTGACCGAGATGGCGCGGATGAGCCTCGACGACGGGCTGGTGATGCAGATCCACCCGGGCAGCTTCCGCAACCACAACCCGTGGCTCTTCGGCGCCTACGGCCGCGACAAGGGTGCCGACATCCCGACGCCGACCGACTACGTCCGCGCGCTGAAGCCGCTCCTCGACCGCTTCGGCAACGACGCGCGCCTCACGCTGATCCTGTTCACGCTGGACGAGACGAGCTACGCGCGCGAGCTCGCGCCGCTCGCCGGCCACTATCCGGCGCTGAAGCTGGGGCCGGCGTGGTGGTTCCACGACAGCCCCGAAGGCATGCTGCGCTTCCGCGAGCAGACCACCGAGACGGCGGGCTTCTACAACACGGTCGGCTTCAACGACGACACGCGCGCGTTCCTGTCGATCCCCGCGCGCCACGACGTGGCGCGGCGCGTCGACTGCCGGTTCCTCGCCACGCTCGTGGCCGAGCACCGGATCGACGAGGACGAGGCCTACGCGCTGGCCCCGGAGCTCGCGCACGGGCTCGCCAGGCGCGCCTACCGGCTGTAGCGTTTTCGCCGGCGCCCGCGCCGCGCTATCCTTGGGCGTCGCGCCGGACCGACGGCGCCTTTCCCGCGGGATGCACGATGATCGAAAAGCGCGCCGCCGGCGAGCGCGGCCTCGCCGAGCACGGCTGGCTCACGTCGTTCCACAGCTTCTCGTTCGCCGACTACCACGATCCCCGGCACATGGGCTTCGGCCCGCTGCGCGTCATCAACGAGGACCGCGTCGCGCCGGGCACCGGCTTCGGCACGCACGGCCACCGCGACATGGAGATCCTGTCGTACGTCCTCGACGGCGAGCTCGCCCACCGCGACGACATGGGCAACGGCTCGACGATCCGTCCTGGCGACGTCCAGCGCATGAGCGCGGGGCGCGGCGTGCGGCACAGCGAGAACAACCCGTCGCGCGACCGGCGCGTGCACTTCCTGCAGATCTGGATCGAGCCGGACACGCGCGGCGTCGACCCCGGCTACGAGCAGAAGCACGTTCCCGACGCCGACAAGCGCGGGCGCTTCGCGCTGATCGCGGGCCCGGCGGGCTCGGGGGCGGCGGTCTCGATCCACCAGGATGCGCGGCTGTACGCGGCGCTCGTCGACGGCGACGAGGCGGTGACGCACGACCTCGCGCCCGGGCGGCGCGCGTACGTGCACGTCGCGCGCGGCCGTGCCAGCGTCAACGGCATCGGGGTGCACGCCGGCGACGCCCTCAAGCTGACGGGCGAGAAGGCGGTGCGCATCGACCGCGGCGAGGCTGCCGAGGTGCTACTGTTCGACCTGCCGTGAGTCCGTACCGGCAATGCCCTCGCGGCGCGACATTCGCGCGACGACAAGGAGAGCGACGATGACTTCGAACCGGGACTGGGCAGCGCTGATCGGACGGATCCTGCTGTCCGCCATCTTCATCCAGACGGGCTTCCAGAAGATCACCGACTTCGCGGGCAACGTGGCCTACGCCGCGAAATTCGGCCTGCCGATGCCGGAAGCGGCGATCGTGGTCGCGATCGTTGTCGAGCTCGGCTGCGGCCTGATGCTGCTGGCCGGCTTCAGGGCACGTCTCGCCGCCCTCGCGATCGCGATCTTCTGCATCGCGACCGCGTTCGTGTTCCACCGTTACTGGACGCTGCCGGCGGACAAGCAGCTGCTCGACAACATCTTCTTCTGGAAGGACCTCGCCCTCGCAGGCGGCATGCTGACCGTGTTCGCGTTCGGCCCGGGACGCCTGTCGCTCGACAAGGCATGACGTCTCCGCGGGCGCCCGACGGCGCCGGCGCGAGACGCGGCCCGCGCGAGGCCATCGGGCGGGTCGCGCGGGCCGGCACCATCGCCTGCCTCGCGAGCGTCGTCGCGACGGCGGGGCACGCCGCGCACCCGATCCTCAGCGAGGATCCCGGCACGCAGGGGACGGGCGGTGTCGAGCTCGAGATCGGCTATGCGGCAACACGCGGCGATGCCGGCGGGCGCGGCGCCGAACTCGCCCCGCAGCTCTCGATCGGCGTCGCACCCGCGCTCGACGTCATCCTGCGGCCCACCTGGCTCGAGCTGCGTCCCGCGGCCGAGGCCCGCAGGCGGGGGATGGGCGACTCGTCGCTCGACCTCAAGTGGCGGTTCCACGACGACGACGGCGTCCAGCTCGCCGTGCGCGGCGGCATCGACCTGCCCACCGGCGACGCCGACCGGGGACTCGGGGCCGACGGGGTCGGCTCGCACG
>DASTCK010000083.1:0-3543 GCA_035711225.1 Casimicrobiaceae bacterium | reverse complement strand
CCGGTCGAACGGCATCTCGATCGCGAAGCGGAAGAAATCCTCGGTCGCCTCCTGCATCAGCTCGAAGAAGCGCGAATAGAACACGATCCCGGCGGGATCGCAGTGCGCGAAGCGCACCGTCTTCTCGGTGCGCCACCACGTCATCGCGGGAACTCCTTCGCGATCCCCCGCAGCTTGAAGCGCTGCAGCTTGCCGGTCTCGGTGCGGGGGAGCGTGTCGACGTAGGTGATCGCGCGCGGGTACTTGTACGGCGCGATCGTCGCCTTGACGTGGTCCTGCAGCACGCGCGTCGTGCCCGCATCGGCCGCGAACCCGGGTTTCAGCACGACGAAGGCGTGCACCACCATGCCGCGCTCCTCGTCGGGAGCGCCGACGACGCCGCAGTCGGCGACCGCCGGGTGCAGCATCAGCGCCGACTCGACCTCGGGACCCGCGATGTTGTAGCCGGCCGAGACGATCATGTCGTCGGTGCGCGCCTGGTAGACGAACCAGCCGTCGTCGTCGACGAGGTAGGCGTCGCCGGTCAGGTTCCAGCCGCCCTGCACGTAGTTCGCCTGGCGCGGGTCGTCGAGGTACTTGCAGCCGGTCGGGCCCTTGACCGCGAGGCGGCCGACCTGCCCCGGCGGAAGGGGACGCCCTCCGTCGTCGAGCACGCAGGCGCGGTAGCCCGGGACCGCCTTGCCGGTCGCGCCGGGCCGGACGTCGTCGTCGGGGTGCGAGATGAAGATGTGGAACATCTCGGTCGAGCCGATCCCGTCGATGATGTCGATGCCGGTCGCGTCCTTCCACAGCTTGCGCGTCGCGGCGGGCAGGGCCTCGCCCGCCGACACGCACTTGCGCAGGCTCGACAGGTCGCGCGCTCCCTTCGCGAGCGCCATCGCGCGATACGAGGTCGGCGCGGTGACGAGCACGGTGGGCCGGTGCTTCTCGATCACGTCGAGCAGCGCCTCGGGCGACGGTCGCTCGACCAGCAGCGTCGAGGCGCCGATGCGCAGCGGGAAGAGCAGGAGGCCGCCCAGGCCGAACGTGAACGCGAGCGGCGGGCTGCCGGTGAACACGTCGTCGGGGCTCGCCTTCAGCGTGTGCTTGGGCCAGCAATCGCACGCGGCGATCACGTCGCGGTGCGTGTGCATCGTCCCCTTCGGCTTGCCGGTCGTGCCGGACGTGAAGGCGATCAGCGCGGTGTCCTCGGCCGCGGTGTCGACGGCGTCGAACGTCGAGGGCATGCCCGACGAGCGCCGCTCGACGCCCTCGTGCGCGTCGGTCTCGAACATCGCGATGCGTCGCAGCGTCGGGCAGGCAGGGCGCGCGGCGATCAGCTCGTCGGCGAGGCGCACGTCGCACAGCGCGTGCGACACCTCGGCCTTGGTGACGATGTCGGTGAGCTCCTTCGCGCGGAGCAGCGGCATCGTGGCCACCGCGATCGCTCCCGCCTTCATCACGGCGAACCAGCACGCCGCCATCATCGGCGTGTTGGGGCCGCGCAGCAGCACGCGGTTGCCGGGGACGACGCCCTGCTCGCGGACCAGCAGGTGCGCGATGCGGTTCGCGCGCGCGTCGAGCTCGCGGTAGGTCCACGAGACGCCCGCCGGCGAGCGGACGGCGATCCGGTCCCCCTGTCCGCGGGCGATCGCGCCGCCGAGGAGCTCGGTCGCGCAGTTGAGCCGCGCCGGATACGCGAGCTCGGGCAGCTCGAACACCAGCTCCGGAAGGAGCTCCGGCGGCGGCAGCCGGTCGCGGGCGAAGGTGTCGACGTGCGCGGTGCCGCTCATGCCATGCCTCCCCCTGTCGTCGGGGCGCGGGCGAGCTCGTCGCGGCCGACGATCAGCCGCTGCACCTCGCTCGCGCCTTCGTAGATCCTCAGCGCGCGAACCTCGCGATACAGCTTCTCGACCACCGAGCCCACGCGCACGCCCTCGGCGCCGTGGAGCTGCACGGCGCGATCGGCCGCGCGCTGAGCGACCTCGGTTGCCGCCAGCTTGGCCATCGCCGCCTCGCGCGTCGTGCGTGTCGCCGCCCCCGACGTGTCGCGCTTCCACGCGGCCCGCGCCGTCAGCAGCGCGGCGGCCTCGATGTCCGTGGCCATGTCGCCCAGTGCCGCTTGCGTGAGCTGCAGGTCCCCGAGGAGGCCGCCGAACATCGTGCGCCTCGCCGCGTGCGCGACCGATTCGTCCAGCGCCCGCCTCGCGAAGCCGAGCGCGGCGGCAGCGACCGACGCGCGGAAGATGTCGAGCGTGCGCATCGCGAGCCTGAAGCCTTCGCCGGGCGCGCCGATCAACGCCTCCGCCGGAAGGCGGCACGCATCGAACGTCAGGCGCGCGAGCGGGTGCGGCGCGATCAGGTCGAAGCGCTCGGCGATCGCGAGCCCCGAGGCGTCCGCCGGGACGACGAACGCCGAGATGCCCTTCGCGCCGGGCGCCTCGCCGGTGCGCGCGAAGACGCAGTAGACGTCGGCGATGCCGCCGTTGGAGATCCACGTCTTCTCGCCGTCGAGAACCCAGTGCGCTCCGTCGCGCCGGGCCCTCGTCGCGAGCGCCGCCGCGTCGGATCCCGCGCCCGGCTCGGACAGCGCGAACGCCGCGATCGCCTCGCCGCGCGCCACCGGCGGCAGCCACCGCGAGCGCTGCGCGTCGCTGCCGGCCAGCGTGATGGCGCCGGTGCCGAGTCCCTGCATCGCGAACGCGAAGTCGGCGAGCCCGTCGTGCCAGGCGAGCACCTCGCGCGCGACGCACAGCGAGCGGGACGACACGGCGGTCGACGCGCCGCCGTGCGACGCCGGAATGCACTGGCGCAGGATCCCCGCCTCGCCGAGGTCGCGCACCCAGCGGCGGCAGGCGCCATCGACGTCGGAGGTCGGCGCGTGCGCCCCGATCCCCGAGGAGCGGGACGCCGCGAATGCGTCGATCGCCGCTGCGAGCGCGCGATGCGATTCGTCGAAGAACGGCGTGTCGAGGGCGGTGGGACGCATCGCCGATCCGGTCAGTTGCCCTCGAACCTCGGCGTCGCCTTCGCGGCGAACGCGCGGTACGCGCGGCGGAAGTCCTCGGTCTGCATGCAGATCGCCTGCGCCTGCGCCTCGGCCTCGATCTCGTCGTCGAGCGCCATCGCCCACGCCTGGTGCAGGAGCGTCTTGGTCATCGCGTGCGCGAACGTGGGCCCGTCGGCGAGCGTCCGCGCGTAGGCCTGCGCTTCCGCCAGCACCCGGTCCGGCTCGACGACGCGCTGGAAGAAGCCCCACGCGGCACCCTCCTCCGCGCTCATCGCCCGCCCGGTGTAGAGCAGGTCCGACGCACGTCCCTGCCCGATCATGCGCGGCAAGAGCGCGCAGGCGCCCATGTCGGCGCCCGCGAGGCCCACGCGCACGAACAGGAAGGCGGTCCTCGCGCGCGGCGTGCCGATGCGGACGTCCGAGGCGAGCGCCACCATCGCGCCCGCGCCCGCGCACACGCCGTCGACCGCCGCGACGATCGGCTGCGGGCAATGGCGCATCGCCTTCACCAGGTCGCCGGTCATGCGCGTGAAGTCGAGGAGCTCCGGCGCTGG
>DASTCK010000082.1:0-3459 GCA_035711225.1 Casimicrobiaceae bacterium | reverse complement strand
GCGCCACGTGCGCGACCTCGAGAAGCTCGCGCAGAACCTTTACATCTCGCCGCCCACCCTCTCGCAGCGCGCCGCGCTCGCGTGCTTCGAGCCGGAGACGATCGCGATCTGCGAGTCGCGCCGCGACGAGTTCCGCGCCCGTCGCGATCGGCTCGTGCCCGCGTTGCGCGAGCTCGGATTCGGCATCCCGGTGATGCCCACCGGCGGATTCTTCGTCTACGCCGACACCTCGGCCCTCGCCGGCGACAGCCGCGCCTTCTGCCGCGACGTGCTCGAGCACGCGGGCGTCGCGATCACGCCGGGCGTCGACTTCGGGACGCACCGCGCCGAAGCGCACGTCCGCTTCGCCTACACGATCGCCCGCGAGCGGATCGAGGACGGCATCGCGCGGCTCGCGCGCTACCTCGGGAAGCCCATTCCATGATGCGACGCCTGCTCGCCGCCTCGACGTGCGCACTCGCGCTCGCGGGATGCGGCGCCGACTACTACTTCCAGAGCGCGTCGGGGCAGCTCGACCTGATCGCACGCGCGAAGCCGCTCGGCGAGGTCATCGGCTCGACGCCCGACGCGCGCCTGCGCGACCGGCTCGAGCGCGCGCGAGCGATCCGGGCGTACGCGAGCGAAGCGCTGGGGCTCCCCGACAACGGCAGCTTCACGCGCTACACCGACGTCGGCCGGCCGTTCGTGCTCTGGAACGTATTCGCCGCGCCGGAGCTGTCGCTCAAGCCGCGCGAGTGGTGCTTCCCGGTGGCCGGGTGCGTCGCCTACCGCGGCTACTTCCGCGAGGACGAGGCGCGGGCCGAAGCGGCGCGCCTGGTCGCCGAGGGCTACGACGTCCACGTCGGCGGCGTGCCGGCCTACTCGACGCTCGGCTGGTTCGACGACCCGATCCTGTCGTCGTTCATCCGCTATCCCGACGTCGAGCTCGCGCGCCTCGTGTTCCACGAGCTCGCGCACCAGATCGTCTACGCGAAGGACGACACGACGTTCAACGAGTCGTTCGCGGTGACGGTCGAGGAGGCCGGCCTCGCGCGCTGGATCGAGTCCCGGCCGGCGGCGGAAGCCGCGAAGCTGACGGCCGAGCGCGAACGCGGCGATCGCCTTCGCGCCGAGTTCCGGCGCCTCGTGCGCGGCACGCGCGCGGCATTGGCGACGGCGTATGCGAGCAGCCTCCCCGACGACGAGAAGCGCCGCGCCAAGCGCGAGGCCTTCGCCGCGATGCGCGTCGCCTACACCGAGGCGAAGGGCGGCGAGCCGGGCCTCGCCGCGTTCGACCGCTGGTTCGCGGGCGATGGCGGGGCGGGCCCGAACAACGCGAGCCTCTCGTCGATGGGACTGTATTCCGACGCGGTCCCCGCGTTCCGCCTGCTGCTCGCGCGCGAGCAGGGCGACCTGCCGCGCTTCTACGAGCGCGTGCGCGAGCTGGCGGCCATGCCGCGCGCGGAGCGCCATGCGGTGCTCGCGGCCCTCGTGGCGCCGACCGCCGCGTCCGCCGCGACGCGCTGACGCGTCCTTCCACCGCCCCAAAACGCGACGCGGGCCCGAAGGCCCGCGTCGTGCAGAACGGCGGAGCGCGATTACGGCAGCTTGACCGCCTTGATCTGCGCATCCGCGCCGAAGCCCATCGTCCTCACGAACGAGACGAAGTGGCCGCGGGTCGTGATGTTGTCGTCGTGCACCGCGAAGCCGACGTTGTAGACGCCGCCTTCCTTGAGTCCCTTGTCGTCGCTGTTCGCGAGGCCGAGCGGGCGGACGATCACGACCGTCCACATCCCGTCCTTCCACGATGCGATCGCGTTGTTGTCCGCGGCCGAGCCGGCGGCGGCTTCGCGGCTGACGACGTAGTCGGGAATCATGTCGCCCGCCTTCCAGCCGGCGTTCGGATCGAACGGCACCGCGTTCTGGCCGGCAACCAGGAAGTGGTCGCCCTTGCGCAGCGCGTCGGCCGTGATCGCCCTGTAGCCGACCTTCTTCTCGTCCCACATGAACTTCGGCTGGTGGGTCTTCGCGTCCGCGTTGCCGCTGAACATGTCCTTGCCGGCGTCCGAGTTGCGGAACTCGAGGACGTAGCCGTCGTCGGCCATGCCGACCGGGTTCGACCGGTGCGCGCGCCACTGGATCAGGTCGACGTAGCCGCCCGCGGCCTTGATCTTGGCGATCTCCTCGAGCGACAGGCCGGTCGTCCAGTTGCCGGGGTCGCTGCGCGTCGCCGGCAGGTACTTGCGCACGTCCGACTTCTTGATCGCCGTGAGCAGCGGGTTGGCGGCCACCTGTTCCTTCGTGAACTGCTTGGCCATGTCGCGCGAGCCGTCGTGGCAGGTGAGCCAGCAGCCCTGGCGCGAGAATCCCGCCACCTTGCCGTCGTCGAGCATGATCGCCAGGCGATCCTCGTAGATCCCCGGCTGCTCGCCGTCCTGCACGACCTTGTCGAGCTTCGGGAAGCCGTAGACCTTCCATTCCTTCCCGTCGTAGCGCAGGTACTGGTGCTCGGTGCCGCCGTACGGCTGCTGCGTCTTCCACTGGAAGCGCAGGTACGCGTTCTTCGCGTCGTAGGCCGCCTGGACGGCCAGGTCGACGGATCCGTTCTTGCCCTTGACCGGCGTTGGCTCGAGCTTTCCGCCCTTGACGATGGCGGCGCCCAGTTCCTTTTCCTCGCCCTCGTGGCATTTCTCGCACGCCTGGCCGCCCTCGGCGGCCTTCGCGCCCTTGCCGCCCTTGTGGTCCTGGCGTACCCATTCATAGGACGCCTGGCCGGGGAAGAAGAGTGTCATCTTCGTCGTGGCGACCTTCGACCAGTCGATCGTGGCCGGGTCGGCGGCCAGCACGGGACCCGCGGCCATCGCGGCGAACGCGACGATCACAACGGCACTTCGCTTGTTCATGGTGCCCTCCTGTTGCGGCACAGCATGCGCCGGGGTGACCCCCGCGGGGTTGACAGGGGTCAACCCGAGAGGGGGAGAGCCCGCGCCGGCGGGCCATCGGCGGCGGGCGCCCGCAGGCGCTTGATCCGTCGGCCTTTTCCCGGCTATACTGATGGGCTTCCTTGCCTCACCCGCCGCAGACGGGGAGGCCCAGGCGCCACCGGGCGGCCCCCGGGCGCGGTCGACGACCGCGACGGGGCTTCAAGCGCTGCCCACGACCACAAGGAGAGCTCTGCATGCGTCACTATGAAATCGTCTTCATCGTGCATCCCGACCAGAGCGAGCAGGTGCCCGCGATGGTCGAGCGCTATCGCACGATGGTGACCGGCCGGGGAGGCCGCGTTCACCGCCTCGAGGACTGGGGCCGCCGCCAGATGGCCTACCCGATCCAGAAGATGCACAAGGCGCACTACGTGCTCATGAACCTCGAGTGCGACCGCGAGTCGCTCGCCGAGCTCGAGCACGCGTTCAAGTTCAACGACGCGGTGCTTCGCCACCTGATCGTCGCGATGAAGGACGCCGTCGTGGCGCCCTCGCC
>DASTCK010000081.1:0-22096 GCA_035711225.1 Casimicrobiaceae bacterium | reverse complement strand
GACGCGGCCGCCGGACGCGCGGCGTCGTCGAAGCGTGCACGGAGCACGTCGTCGGTCACGGGACGGGGGGCCGTCATGCCCCCATTGTGCTACCGAAGCGCCCGGCGCCGATACGGCCGCGCGTCAGGCCGCGGCGCGCTCCGCCTCGATCAGCGACGCGAACGTCCGCGCCATGCGCGTCGCGTCGGGGACGAGGCCGGTGAACAGCCGGAAAGCGTCGGCGGCCTGGCCCACGCACATGCCGCCGCCGTCGAGCGTGCGGCAGCCCCGCGCACGCGCCGCGACGAGCAGCGCGGTGTCGAGCGGCCGGTAGACGCAGTCCGCGACCCATTGCGACGGCTGCAGCAGCGACGGATCGATCGGCGTGCCCGGGAGCTTGGTCATGCCGATCGGCGTCGCGTTGATGACGCCGTGCGCGCCGGCGAGCGCCTCGCCCGCGTCGGCCACCGGCACCACCGTCCGGCCGGCGAACCGCTCGCGAGCGCCGCGCGCGAGCTCGTCGGCGCGCTCGGGCGAGGTGTCGACGATGCGGAGCACCCGCGTGCCGAGCGCGAGCATCGCGTGCGCGACCGCCGAGCCGGCACCGCCGGCGCCGATCAGCGCGACGCGCTCGAGCGACGCGCCCGGAAGCCCGCGACGCAGTCCGGCGGCGAAGCCGGACGCGTCGGTGTTGTGGCCGGTGGCGCGGCCGTCGCGGAGCACGACGGTATTGACCGCGTTCATCGCCTTCGCGTCGTCCGACAATCCGTCGAGCAGCGGGATCACCGCCTGCTTGCACGGGAACGTCACGTTCACGCCCGCGAAGCCGGTGAGGCGCGCCGCGTCGAGCAGGCGCGGGAGCGCTTCCGCCCCGAGCGCGAGCACGTCGAGGTCGAGGATCCGGTACTGGATGCGCAGGCCGTGCGCGTCGCCCTCCGATTCCTGCAGCGCCGGCGTCAGCGATTGCTGGATGCCCGCGCCGATGAGGCCCAGCAGCACGCGGGGGCGGGATGCCGTCATCGCCGCTCCCTCACACGCGCTCGAGGATCATCGCGATCCCCTGGCCCACGCCGATGCACATCGTCGCGAGCGCGTAGCGCCCCTTGCGCCGCGCGAGCTCGTAGCTCGCGGTCGTCGCGAGCCGCGCGCCCGACGCGCCGAGCGGATGGCCGATCGCGATGGCGCCGCCGTTGGGATTGACGTGCGCCGCATCGTCGGGAAGCCCCAGGTCGCGGGTGACGGCGAGGGCCTGCGCAGCGAACGCCTCGTTGAGCTCGATGACGTCGAGGTCCCGGATCGACAGCCCGGCGAGCGCCAGCACCTTGCGGGTCGCGGGCGCCGGGCCGAATCCCATGATGCGCGGTGCGACGCCCGCGACCGCGGAGGCGACGATGCGCGCGCGGGGCGTGAGGCCATGCCGGCGCGCGGCGACATCGGACGCGACGATGGTCGCGCACGCGCCGTCGTTCACGCCGGACGCGTTGCCCGCGGTCACCGTGCCGTCGGGCCTCACGATGCCCTTGAGCTTCGCGAGCGCCTCGAGCGTCGTCGCGCGCGGGTGCTCGTCCCGGGCGACGATCGCGGGATCGCCCTTGCGCGAGGGCACGCTCACCGGAACGATCTCGTCGGCCAGCCGGCCCGCCTCGATCGCCGCGGAAGCACGCAGCTGCGAGCGCAGCGCGAACGCGTCCTGGTCGGCGCGCGAGACGCCGAATTCGGCGGCGACGTTCTCGGCGGTCTCCGGCATCGAGTCGATGCCGTAGCGTCCCTTCATCAGCGGGTTGACGAAGCGCCAGCCGATCGTCGTGTCCTCGATCTTCGCGGCGCGCGAGTAGGCCTCGGTGGCCTTGGCGAGGACGAAGGGTGCGCGCGACATGCTCTCGACGCCGCCGGCGATCATGAGCTCCGTCTCGCCGGCCTTGATCGCGCGCGCCGCGATCGCGATCGCGTCGAGGCTCGAGCCGCACAGCCGGTTGATCGTCGTGCCGGCCACGCGCTCGGGGAGTCCGGCGAGCAGCAGCGCCATGCGACCGACGTTGCGGTTGTCCTCGCCCGCCTGGTTGGCGCACCCGTAGACGACGTCGTCGACGGCGTCCCAGTCGACGCGCGGGTTGCGCTCGACGAGCGAGCGGATCGGGATCGCGGCGAGGTCGTCGGTGCGGATCGCGGCGAGCGCGCCGCCGTAGCGGCCGAACGGCGTGCGGATTGCGTCGCAGAGGAAGGCTTCGGTCATGCGTTGTGCTCCAGCGGTCGGGAAGCGCGCGCGTCGGCGAGCGGCACCCCGGTGAGGCGCGCGAGCGCGTCGAAGGCGAGGCCGTCGACGATCTCGCGCACGGCGAGGCCGCGCGGCGTGACGTCGATCACGGCGAGGTCGGTGTAGACGCGGTCGACGCAGGCGACGCCGGTCAGGGGATAGGTGCAGCGCGCGACGAGCTTGCTCTCGCCCGCCCTGGTCAGGTGCTCCATCATGACGAACACGTGCTTCGCGCCGGAGGCGAGGTCCATCGCGCCGCCCACCGCGGGAATCGCGCCGGCCTCGCCGGTGTGCCAGTTCGCGAGGTCGCCGCCGACCGACACCTGGAACGCGCCGAGCACGCAGAAGTCGAGGTGGCCGCCGCGGATCATCGCGAACGAGTCGGCATGGTGGAAATACGCGCCGCCGGGCAGGAGCGTGACCGGCACGCGGCTCGCATTGATCAGGTCGAGGTCCTCTTCGCCGCTCGCCGCGGGCGGCCCCATGCCGAGGAGCCCGTTCTCGCTGTGCAGGATGACCTCGTGCGCGGGGCCGAAGTGGGCGCCGACCAGCGTCGGCATGCCGATGCCGAGGTTCACGTAGGCGCCCTGCGGGATGTCGCGGGCCACCTTCGCGGCCATCGCGTCGCGGGACCAGCGCGGGATCGGCGCGCTCATGCGGCGGCCCGGCGTTCCGCGCGCACCGCGACGACCTGCGCGACGAAGATCCCCGGCGTGACGATCGCCTCGGGGTCGAGCGCGCCGAGCGGCACGATCTCGCGCACCTGCGCGATCGTGCGGCGCGCGGCCATCGCCATGACCGGCCCGAAATTGCGCCCGGCCTTGCGGTAGACGAGGTTGCCCCAGCGGTCGCCGCGCTCCGCGCCCACCAGCGCCACGTCGCCCGCGAGCGCGTGCTCCAGCACGCACGGGCGGCCGTCGATCACGCGCGTCTCCTTGCCCCGCGCGAGGTCGGTGCCGAACGCGGTCGGCGTGTAGAACGCGGGGATGCCCGCACCTGCCGCACGCAGCCGCTCCGCCATCGTTCCCTGCGGCACCAGCTCGAGCTCGATGCGGCCGGCCTTGAACAGCCGGTCGAACACGTGCGAGTCCTTGTGGCGCGGGTACGAGCAGACGATCCTGCGCACGCGTCCGGCAGCGAGGAGCGCCGCGAGGCCGGTCTCGCCGTTGCCGGCGTGGTTGCTGACGATCGTGAGGTCGCGCGCGCCCTGCGCGAGCAGCGCGTCGATCAGTGCGAGCGGAACGCCCGACGTCGCGAAGCCGCCGACGAGCACGGTTGCGCCGTCGGCGATGCCCGCGACGGCGGCCTCGGGCGTGGGGGCGGACTTGTCGATCATCGATGCTGGCGTGCGGCTGGCGTCGCGTGCGGAGGAGGCGATCAACGCGTCTCGTGCATCACGTCCCGCGGCACGGTCTGGCCCACGCGCGCGAGCACGCGGCGCGCGCCGGCGATCGCGCGTCGCGCACGCTCGAGCGCGGGCACCGTCTTCGCGAGCTCGACCGTCGGCACCTCGAGCGAGAGCGGGATGCCCGGAGGCAGCGCGCCGATCAGCGCGGCGAGGTCGAGGTCGCCGTCGCCGGGGAAGCGTCGCTCGGCGCGCGCCTCCGCGACGATCCCGTCGTTCGTCGCGGGAATCGCCGCGGGCACGTCGTTGAGCTGCAGGTAGCCGAAGCGCGCCGCGGGCACGCCGGCGATGTCGGCGATGCGGCAGCGCGAACGGGAGAAGTGGAAGGCGTCGATCAGGATGCCGCCGTTGGCGCGACCGGCTCGCTCGACGATGCGCGCGGCCTGCACGAGGTCCTTCGCGTCGGTCCATGCCATGAACTCGAGGTGCGGGCGGATGCGGTAGCGCGCGGCGAGGTCGCACAGCTCGGCGAAACGGTCGGCGAGGCGCGCCTCGTCCGGGTCGTTGCCGGCGACGAGCGCGAAGGTCGCGCCGAGCGACGCGCCCGTATCGATCGCGGCGAGGCAGTCGTCGGCGACGCGCGTCTGCGGCGTAAGGCGCAGGATCTCGATGTCGAGCACGCGGATCCCGGTAGCGTCGAGGCGCGCGCGGGTCTCGCGCACCAGCGGCGTGTCGCCGATCATCGGGTGTCGCACCTCGGTCGGCGTCGCCGGGATGAGCCGCAGCCCGACGTGCGAATAGCCCGCGTCCGCGGCCGTCGACACGAGGTCGGGCGGCGGGAGCTCGAGCGCGGTGAGCGCGGCGAGCGAGATCGGCCGGCCCGGCGTCGCGACGGCGGCAGGCGCGTGCGTCACGTCGGCGTCGCGGCCGGTGCCCGCGCGTGCCCGCCGAGGAACAGCCGGTTGAGGTCGGGGTCGCCGAGGAGCTCGGACGCGGGCCGGTCCAGCGCGAGGCGACCCATCTCGAGCACGAGCGCGCGGTTGCTGTACTTGAGCGCGGTGCGGACGTTCTGCTCGACCATCAGCACCGTCGTGCCGGCGTCGGCGAGACCGCGGAGCAGCGCCATGACGTCCTGCACGAGCTTGGGCGACAGGCCGATCGACGGCTCGTCGATCAGGAGCACGCGCGGCCGCAGCAAGAGCGCGCGGCCGACCTCGAGCTGCTTCTGCTCGCCGCCCGACATCGTCGACGCCTGGTTGTCGATGCGCTCGCGGATGCGCGGGAAGCGAGTCAGCACTTCCTCGATGCGCGCCGGCAACTCGCCGCGCGGCAGCGTGATGCCGCCGAGCTCGAGGTTGTGCCGCACCGACAGCGATCCGAACAGGTTGCGTCCCTGAGGCACGAACGCGATGCCTTCGGCGAGCAGCTCGCGCTGCGGCTTCCCGTTGATCACGCGCCCCTCGAAGCGCACCTCGCCGGAGCGCGGCACGAGCATGCCGAACAGCGTCTTCAGCACCGTCGACTTGCCGGCGCCGTTGGGGCCGATCAGGAGCGTGATCTCGCCGCGGCGCGCGTCGAGCGTCGTCTCGTTCAGGATCGTGAGGCTCGGCGAGTACCCGGCCACGACCTTGTCGAACTCGATGATCTTCTCGGTCATGATCGCCTCCCCCGGGCCGGCCGCCGCGCGGCGTCGCGCACCCGCTCCCGAAGGAGGGGGCACCGCGCCAACGGGAAGGCCCGGCGGGCGCGGACAGTGGCTCGAGGAGCGCGCATCGTCAATTGCCCAGGTACGCCTCGAGGACCGCCGGGTTCGATTGCACCGCCGCGGGCTTGCCCTCGGCGAGCACCTTGCCCTCGACCATGCAGATCACGTGAGGGCACAGCCGCATGATGAAGTCCATGTTGTGCTCGATCACGACGAAGCTGCCGCCCTGCGTGCGGTTGAGCTGGACCAGGAGCTCGCGCAGCTGGTCGACCAGGCTCGGGTTGACGCCGGCGCAGGGCTCGTCGAGCAGCACGAGGCGCGGGGCGGGCATGAACGCCATCGCGATGTCGATGAGCTTCTGCTGGCCGTACGAGAGCGATCCGGCCGGCAGGTGCGCGACGTGCGTGAGCCGGAACAGCTCGATCATCTCGTCGGCGTGGTGGCCGAGCCCCGCGTCGGGCCTCGCGAACAGGCGCGAGGGCATCGAGCCCTTGAACTCCTGCGCCGCCGCGATCAGGTTGTCGCGCACCGACATCTTGCCGAACACCTGCAGCGTCTGGAACGTGCGGCCGACGCCGCGGCGCGCGAGCTCGAGCGGCGACATGCCGGTGATGTCCTCGCCGCAGAACTCGACGCCGCCCGAGGTCGGCTTGATCTGGCCGAGGATGCTGTTGAACAGCGTCGTCTTGCCCGAGCCATTGGGACCGATCACGCCGACGATCTCGCCCGGGCCGACCGAGAAGCTCACGCCGTCGACCGCCCTGATCGCGCCGTACGTCTTGCGCACGTCCTTGACGTCCAGGAAGCTCGGCGTCGTCGTCATGGCGTCTTCCGGAGCCTGAGACGGTCGGCGATCGACAGGATGTCGCCGGGGAGCCACACCATCAGCGCGACGACGGCGAGGCCGAAGAACACGAGGTACCACTTCTGCATGAACTTGAGCGCCTCGAGGTCGGTGCCGCGCAGCACCTCGGGGAGCAGGATGATGATGATCGTGCCGACGACCGGCCCGTAGAAGCGCCCCGAGCCGCCCACGATCACCGCGAGCAGCATCATGAGCGAGGTCGAGAAGTGGAACGGCCCGGGCTCGATGAACTCGACCAGCGACGCGTAGTAGACGCCGCCGATGCCCGCGCAGGCGGCGCCGATCGCGAACGCGAGCAGCGTGTAGGCCGTGATGTTGACGCCGAGGCTCTCCGCGCGGATCGGGTTGTCGCGCAGCGCGGCGAACGCCCGTCCCCAGGGCGAGCGCAGCAGCCACCACAGCAGCCCGCCCAGGAGCACGAGCGAGACGAGCGTGAAGTAGAAGAACGGCAGCGGCCGGTCGAACGAGACGCCGAGGATCGACGGCCGCGGGATCGCCGAGATGCCGTAGGTGCCGCCGGTGATCTTCTCCTCGTTGCGCATCCCGAGGTAGACGAGCACGTTGAAGCCGAGCGTCGCGAACGCGAGGTAGTGGTGCTGCACGCGAAGCGCCGGGAAGCCGAGCGCCAGCCCGACCACGAAGCACGCGACGGCCGCCACCGGCAGGACGATCGGGAACGGCAGCCCCGCCTTCAGCGCGATCGCGGCGATGTACGCGCCGATGCCGAAGAACGCCGCCTGGCCGAGCGACATCTGGCCCGCGTAGCCGACGGTCAGGTTGAGCCCGAACGTCGCCATCAGGTAGACCATCGTGAGCGTCAGCAGGTAGACCTCGCTGCGCTTCAGGTAGAGCGCGCCGATCGCGAGGACCGCGAGGGCCGCGACGAGGACCAGCGCATGCCGGAGCCGGGCGCTCATGCGCTCGCCTCCCGCGGATCCGTCGCGCTCATACCTTGCGCTCCTCGGCCTTGCCCAGCAGGCCCTCGGGGCGGAACAGGATCACCGCGAGGAACAGCACCAGCGCGACGCCCTCCTTGTAGGCGGGCGAGACGTAGAACCCGACGAGGTTCTCGAGCACGCCGATCAGCACGCCGCCGAGCAGCGCGCCGCGCGTCTGGTTGAAGCCGCCGATGATCGCGGCGAAGAACGCCTTCTGGCCGATCGAGTCGCCCATGTCGAACTTGGCGAGGTAGGTCGGCGTGATGAGCAGCGCCGCGACGGCCGCGAGCACCGCGTTGATCAGGAATACGTAGAGCACCATGCGGCGCACGTCGATGCCCAGCACGCGCGCCGATTCGGTGTTCTGCGCGACGGCCTGCATCGCGCGGCCGGTGACCGTCCGGTTCAGGAACGCCTGCAATCCGATCACGATCGCGCCGGCCAGCACCAGCGTCCCGATGTCGGCGTACGAGACGTTGATGCCGGCGATCGACAGCTGGCCCGCCGGGAACGGGCTCGCGAGCGGGAACGCCTCGGCGCTGTAGCCGGCGCGCACCGACGACTTGACCGCGATCGACAGCCCCAGCGTCGCGATGACCAGCGGGATCACGCCGTGCCGGATCAGCGGGTCGACGATGCCGAACTTGAACCCCATGCCCAGCACGATGGCCGCCAGCACGCAGGCCACCAGGAAAGCGAGCCACAGCGGCAGGCCGAACGCGATGCCTGCGATCATCGCGAACGCGGGGAGCATCACGAACTCGCCCTGCGCGAAATTGATGACGCCCGCCGCCTGCCACAGCAGCGTGAAGCCGAGCGCGGCCAGCGCGTAGATCGCGCCGGTCGCGATGCCCGAGACGATGAGCTGGACGAGGTCGCCCATGGCGCGCCTTGCCGATCGCCCGCCGGCGGGAGCCCGGTGCCGCGGCTCCCGCGGTGGGCGGGATCGGAGAGCCCGCTACTTGGCGCCGAGCGCCGGCAGCGTCTGGACGACGACCTGCTTGCCGTTCTCGACGCGGGTGAGGAAGCTCTCGCGGTCGAGGTCGCCGTTCTGGTCGAACGAGACGTCCATCAGCACGCCCGGATACTCCTTCGCCGAGATCTTCGCGCCCTTCATCGCCGCGGCGAACGCCTTGCCGTCGACCTTGCCGATCCTCTCGGTGATCGCCTTGACGACGTACATGCCGCTGTAGCCCTTGAGGCCGTTGTGGTCGGAGCGCGTCTTGAACTCGCGCTGGAAGTCGGCGTCGAACTTCTTGATCGCCGGCAGCGGCGCATCGGCGGTGAGGCCGACGTGCGCGACCGCCCCGTTCGCCGCGTCGCCCGCGAGCTCGATCACCTTCTGGCTCGTCAGCACCGTCTCGCCGACGATCGGCTTCGCGTAGCCCTGCTTGCGGAGCTCGCGCAGCGCGCGGGCGGCCTCCTCCTCGTTGGTGTAGACGAACAGCGCGTCGCCGTTGCTCTGCTTCGCCTTGAGCACCGCCGACGAGAAGTCGACCTGGCCCGGGTCGGTCGAGATGTCCGCGCCGACGGCGATCCCCTCGGCCTTGAGCGCCGCGATGATCATGTCGCGGCCGCCCTTGCCGAAGTCGTTGTTGACCCACATGAGGTCGACGGTCTTCGCCTTGACGCCGTCCTTGATGTAGCGCGCCACCTTCGGCATGGCCGTCGTCTGCGTGAACGACGTGCGGAAGATGTAGGGATTGCCCTTCTGCGTGATCGCGGCCGCCTCGCCGCCGGTGAAGTTGGGCACCTCGGCGCGGCGCGTCTCGTCCATGCTGACGAGGATCGACCCGGAGAACACCGGACCCATGACGACGTAGGCGCCGTCGTCGACGGCCTTCTGCGCGAGCGCCTTGGCGACGCCCGGGTTCGATTGCGTGTCGCTCGACGTGTACTGGACCTGGCGGCCGAGGATGCCGCCCGACGCGTTGATCTCCTTGACCGCGAGCTTCACGCCGTTGTCGAAGTTCGTGCCGGACGTGGCGCCGGTGCCGGACAGCTCGACCAGGCCGACGATCTTGATCGGGGCCTGCGCGAACGCGGGCGCGATCGCGAACGCGAGCCCGAGGGCCGCGATGAGACGGGTGGTGCGCTTCATGGTGCTCTCCTCCTGGGATGGGCGGGCCGGCGGGCGGCCTCGAAGACTTCGGGTTGTCGGCGCGACGCGAGCGGCGTCCTGCCGTGAAAAGCGAAGGAATGTCCGGTCCATGGTCAGAACGGCGTGATCGACAGGCCGCCGTCGACGACGATCTGCTGGCCGTTCACGTACGAGGCCGCGTCGCTCGCGAGGAAGACGGCGAGGCCGGCGACGTCGCGCGGCGTGCCCCAGCGGCGCACCGGGACGCGGCGGCTGATGCGATCGACCGTCTCGCGGTCCTGGCGCATCTTCGCGTTGAGCTCGGTCTCGATGTAGCCGGGGGCGATCGTGTTGCAGGTGATGCCGTGCTCGCCGAGCTCGGAGGCGAGCGTGCGGGCGAGGCTCGCGATCGCGGCCTTCGACGCGGCGTAGGCGTGGATCGTGGCGCGCCCCATGATCGCGGTCATCGAGCCGGTGAAGACGATGCGGCCGTGGCGCTGCGCCATCATGGGCGCGGCCGCCTGCTGCGCGAGCACGAAGCACGCGTCGAGGTTGGCCGCCATCACGCGACGCCAGTCGGCGGTCGTCGTCTGCGACAGCGGCGCGCTGTGGTGGATGCCGGCGTTCGCGACGAGGATGTCGAGTCGACCGTGCCTGGCCGCGACGGCGTCGACGCCCGCGCGCGCCTGCGCCTCGTCGGTCACGTCGAACGGCGCGACGTCGACGGCGAGGCCGCGGCCGTCGAGCTCGGCCCGCTTCGCCGCGAGCGACGGGGCGTGGCGGCCGTTCAGCACGACGGTCGCGCCGGCCTCGGCGAGTCCCTCGGCGATGCCGTAGCCGATGCCGCGCGACGCGCCCGACACGAGCGCGACGCGTCCGGCGAGCGAGAACATCGGCAGGGCAGCGACGGCCGCCATCGTCAGAACGTCGCCTCGATCGCGCGGATCAACCCCGGCGAGATCGACGGCATCGGGCCGAACCAGGCCTGGAACGCCGGGCGCGCCTGGTTGAGCAGCAGGCCGAGGCCGTTGATGGTGCGGTTGCCGCGGACGCGCGCCGCGGCGAGCAGCGGCGTTTCGCGCGGCACGTAGATCAGGTCGCCGACGATCGCCTCGCGCGGCAGCGCGTCGAGCGCGAGGTCGAGCGGCGGCTTGCCGGCCATCCCCTGGTCGGTCGCGTTGACGAGCGTCGCGATGCCACGCAGCGCCTCCGCGCGCTCTTTCCAGCGCACGGGATGGATCGGCGGCCCGAGCTCCGCGGCGAGGTCGCGCGCCTTCTCCCAGGTGCGGTTGACGAGGCGGATCTCGCGCGCTCCCTGGGCGGCCAGCGCGACCAGCACCGCGCGCGCCGCACCGCCCGCGCCGACGACGGTGACGGGCCCCTCGTCCGGGCGCCAGTCGGGCTTCTCGTCGCGCAGGCTCTGCACGAAGCCGTTGCCGTCGTTGTTGAAGCCGCGCAGGCTGCCGTCCGGCTGCACGACGATCGTGTTGACCGCGCCGATGCGCGTCGCCATCGCGTCGACGTCGTCGATCAGCGGCATCACCGCCTGCTTGTGCGGCGTCGTGACGTTGCATCCGCGGAACCCCAGCGCGGCCAATCCCTTCAGCGCGGCGGGCAGCCGCTCGGGAAGCACCTTGCACAGCACATAGCGCCCCGGCAGGTCGTGCTCGGCGAGCCAGTAGTTGTGGATCACCGGCGAGCGCGAATGCTGGATCGACGTGCCGATGATGCAGGCGAGTCCGAATTCCTTCGTTTCCGACATGAGGCGCGGTGCTCCGAATCCGTGGGCTCGTGAGGACGTACGCTTCCTTGCGCGATGACTGAACCGTGGGCGGGGCGGACGCGCGTCAGCCGCGCGCGGCGCGCAGCCGTTCGACGTCGGGCACCGGCAACGAGCGGCGAAGCACGGTCTCCGACAGCCACACGGCGGCCCGCCGCGCCCGCATCGACACGAGCTCCGGGGGCATCTGCAGGAAATCGTCGTTGTAGACGTCGAAGCTGTAGTTGCCGAGGTAGCCGATCGTGTCGAGGCGCGACACGAACTGCTCGAGCGCCTCGCTGTGCGCGCCCTCGCCGGGGAAGACGCGGAAGTGCGTCGCGGTGGCGACCTGCTCCTCGGCCGTGCGGATCTCCTGCCACATGTAGTCGGAGATCTGCACGAGGAAGGTCTGGTCCGGGTCGAGGATGTCGAGGTCGTCGAGCGGAACGTCCGACGCCAGCACGTCGAACGCGTCGACCGCGACGCCGAGGTTGGGCATCGCGACGCGCAGTGCGTGGTCCGCGGCTGCGCGGAAGTCGCGCGCGGTGCGGCTCCACGGCTGGCCCTTGTACGCGATGCGGATGCCGAGCGGGAGGGCCATCAGCGCGAGCTTCGCCAGGTCGCGCGCGATCGCCGCGGGATCGGCGCTCGCGTGCTTCGACGTCGACGCCTCGACCATCAGGAGCCGTCCGCCGAGCGCCGCGCAGACCTCGAGCATCGACTTCGCGACGTCGACCTTGTACGCATGGAGCTGGCCGTCGAGTCCCTCGAAGTCGCGGAGCGCCTCCAGGCCGGTGATCTCGAGCCTGCTCGCGCGCACCGCGGCGATGCCGGCCTCCGTGCCGCCGGGATGCGAGACGATGTCGGCGGCGCCGATCATCACCTGCGAGAAGCCCGCGCCCTTCACCGCCGCGAGCTTGGTCTCGAGCGACCCGACGAGCGACGCCGTCGCCATCCCGAAGTCGTGGAAGATCATCGCGTGACGGCGACGCGGGGCTGGCTCTTGACCAGCTCGAACATGAGGCCGCCGAGCAGCGGCTTGGTGAGCGCGCCGCGCTCGCTCGGATGCACGCGCTCGGTCGTCAGGAACTCGACGCCGCGCTTCTCGAGGCTCGCGACGGCCGCCTTCACGTCCGGCGTGCCCAGTCCGATGCGCTGCAGGTGCTCGTCCATCTGCGCGAACCGCGCCGACTCCTCGGGCTCGATCAGCTGCAGGAAGAACTGGCGGCACGGGCTCTGGAGCAGCAGGCCGCTCGGCATGATGCCGAAGCGCACCTCGTGAGGCAGCGGCGTGAAGCCCATGAGCTGCGAGTAGAACGCCGTCCAGTCGGCGGTCCGGTCGGGCCCGACGTACTGGACGATGCCGAAGAAGTGCATGCCGTCGAGCGCGGGCGGATGCGGGTCGACGGTGGGAATCGCCCGGAAGTCGATGTCGTAGATCGAGAATTCGTCGTAGCGGTCGACGAAGTAGACGAGGCTCTCGCCGACGCCGTGGATCGCCGGGATGTTGAGCTCCATCGCGAGCGCGCGTACCGGGATCTCCCAGGCGCCGAGGTCGAGCGCGCGCCGGTAGGCCTGCTGGGCGTCGCGCACGCGCAGCGCGAAGGCGCTGATCACCGGGCGCTCGGTGGGCATCACGGTGCGCGGGACATCGGCGGGCTGGGCGTTGACGACGATGTTCATCGTCCCCTGCCGGTAGAGCTCGACCTCGCGCGAGCGATGGCGCGCGATCGGGCGGAACCCGAAGGTCTCGAGCAGGTTGCCGAGCGCCTGCGGACGCGAGGTCGCGAACTCGATGAACTCGATGCCGTCGATCCCCAGCGGATTCTGGGGCTCCGGGATCGCCTCGCGATCGGTCGCCTGGCTCATCGCGGTTCCTCGTCGGGTCGCTCGCGATGCCGGCGAAGGGCTGCGGCGTCACGGCGCGGGCGCGTCCGGACCCCTCCGGCCGCAGCGTGTCGATCATAGCTCATCCGCCGGCGCGTCCCGCGGGGGAAACTCAGGGCAGCAGGAGCGCGCCCAGCTCGAGCGCGGCGTCCTGCATCGGGCGGAGGAATCGTTCCGCCATGTCGGCTTCGGTCATGAGCCGTCCCTGCACGATCACGTTGATGCCGGCGACGTAGTGCCCGCCCGCGTCGCGCACGGGAACGGCGAGCGTGCACAGCCGCGACTCCATCAGCTGGCTCGCGAACGCGTATCCCTTCTCGCGCACCGACTTGAGGATGGCGCGCAGCCGCCGCGGCGTCGCGGGCGTGTGCTCGGTGTAGGGGTGGAAGCGGACACGATCGAAATAGGCGTCGAGCTCCCCGGGCGTGAGGTGCGCGAGCAGCACGTGGCCGATCGACGTGCAATACGCCGGCAGGCGGCGCCCGACGTTCAGCGTCGGCGACATGATGCGCGAGGTCGTCGAGCGCGCGAGGTAGACGATCTGGTCGCCGTCGAGCATCGCGAGCGAGCAGGCCTCGCGCAGCGACTCGCCGAGGCGGTCGAGGATCGGCTGCGCGAGCACGGCGACCGGCGAGGACGACAGGTACGCGTGGCTGAACGACAGCACGCGCGGGCGCAGGTAGTAGCGGCGCGCGTCGTCCATCGCGACGAAGCCCAGTTTCGCGAGCGTGTGGAGGCTCCGGCGCGCGGCGGCGCGCGGGATGCCCGTCAGGTGGGAGACCTGCGCGATCGACATGCGCCGGCGTTTGTCCGAGAGCGAGAGCATCACGGCGAGCCCGCGCGCGAGCGCGGTCACGAAGTCGCGGTCCTCGCCGAGCCGGTCGATCGTCTCCGCCGGCAGCGCGTGATGATCACCGGCCGCCGCCGGGTCGGCGGGTGCGGCGGGCGGTCGATCCTCGCCCCGCTCGATCGTGGCGTTTGCGTTGGGGATCGTCATGGGTTCGCGCGGGGCTGCGGTCGCTCGCGGGCTCGTCGCGCTGGCCGGCGGCGCCGCGGTCGCGGGGGCGTCGCGGCCCGACGCGACGCCGACACGATACGCCGCCGGACCGCCGTGCGAACGGCCACCTGCGTCATTTGTGGGCGCATAGCGCACGCTTTGTCGGTATGCGCCCTTGACCGGGGCGGGGCGGAATTCTATCGTCCCAGCCATCCACCGTGCGCGGGACTGCGGGATTCCCACCGGAAACCCCCGCACGGGCGATCAGACGTCCCATCCCGGCCCCACGCCGCCACTCCTTTCGCCAGCACCTCCCGGGCCCGTCCCTCCGCCCGGTCCACGTCGAGGACGACGACCCATGGCCACTCCCGCCGAACCGAAGAAGGGCATCACCGAGGAGCAGCAGCAGGAGCTCGACGAGGTGTTCGCGCGTGCGCGCAAGGCGCTCGCGATCATCGAGACCTACGACCAGGCGCGCGTCGACCGCCTGTGCCAGGCCGTCGCGTGGGCCGTCGCGAACAAGCAGACGTTCACGCGCCTCGTCGACATGGGCATCCGGGAGTCCGGCCTCGGCGATCCCGAGAGCCGAATGGGCAAGCGGATGAAGATCCGCGGCGTGCTGCGCGACGCGCTGCGGCAGAAGAGCGTCGGCGTGATCGAGGAGCTGCCCGAGAAGGGCATCGTCAAGTACGGCAAGCCCGCCGGGATCGTCGCCTGCATCGTGCCGACGACCAATCCGGACCTCACGCCCGCCGGCAACGCGATCTACGGCATCAAGGCGCGCGACGTCGTGGTCTTCTCGCCGCACCCGCGCTCGAAGAAGACGTCGTTCGAGACCGTGCGGCTGATGCGCGAGGCGCTCGAGCGCGAGGGCGCTCCGGCCGACATCCTCCAGTGCCTCACGCGCGTCAACATCCCGATGTCGCAGGCGCTGATGGCGCGCGCTGATCTGATCGTCGCCACCGGCGGCCAGCCGATGGTCCGCGCCGCGTACAGCTCGGGCACGCCGGCCTACGGCGTCGGCGCCGGGAACTCGACGATGATCATCGACGAGACCGCGAACATCGAGGAGGCCGCGCGCAACACGCGCCTGTCGAAGACGTCCGACTACGGGTCCGGCTGCTCGGCGGACGGAAACCTGATCATCGAGGCGTCGATCTTCGACAAGCTCCTCGCGCAGCTCCAGGCCGAGGGCGGCTACCTCGCGAGCGAGCGCGAGAAGGAAGCGCTGCGCCGCGCGATGTGGGACGACGAGGCGCACCGCACGCCCGACACCGTCGCGATCGCGCCGCAGCAGCTCGCGAAGGCCGCGGGCTTCGCGATCCCGGCCGACCGCAAGTTCATCATCGTGCACGGCGACGGCATCGGCAAGGCGCACCGGTTCTCGTCGGAGAAGCTGACGACGCTGCTCGCCGTCTACCGCTACGAGGGCTTCGACCAGGCGCTCGAGATGATGCGCGGGATCTACGAGGTCGGCGGCAAGGGGCATTCCTGCGGGATCTACTCGTTCGACCAGGACCACATCCACCGCCTCGCGCTCGCCGCCCCGGTGTCGCGGATCATGGTCCGGCAACCCCAGTCGAAGGCCAACGCCGGCGCGTTCAACAACGGCATGCCGATGACCTCGAGCCTCGGCTGCGGCACCTGGGGCGGGAACATCGTCTCGGAGAACGTGCACCTCAAGCACTACATGAACACGACCTGGGTGTCGGTGCCGATCAAGGAGGACAAGCCCTCCGACCAGGAGCTGTTCGGCGATTTCTACGACGCGGCGCTCGAGTCCGACGCCCAGCTCGAGACGATCTCGACGTGACGGCATCCGCGACGAGCGAAGCCGCGCAGCCGCCCTCGACCGACGACGCGATGACGACCCGCACCGCCGAGCAGACGCTCGCCGACGCCTCGGCGTGGTGGGACACGTCGATCATCGACATCCATCCCGGGAAGATCGCGATCCGCGGCTATCCGATCGAGCAGCTGATCGGCCACGTCCGCTTCCCCGAGATGATCTGGCTCATGCTTCGCGGCGAGCTGCCGACCCCCGAGCAGGCCGAGCTGCTCGAGGCGGCGCTCGTCCCCGGCGTCGACCACGGCCCGCACGCGCCGTCGATCGCGATCTCGCGGATGGCGGTCACCTGCGGGCTGCCGGTCAACGGCGCGATGGCCTCGGCGATCAACGTGCTCGACGATGTCCACGGCGGCGCCGGCCAGCAATGCATGGAGCTCTACCGCGAGATCGACGCGGAGGCGGGCGACGCCGGCGACCTCGTGCAGACGGCGGCGACCGTCATCGCGCGGCACCGCGAGGCCGGCGAGAAGATCGTGCCCGGCTTCGGCCATCGCTTCCATCCGGTCGACCCGCGCACCGCGCCGCTCTTCGAATTGCTCGCGCGCGCGGAAGCGCGCGGCGCGATCGGCGGACGCTACGCGCGCATCGGCCGCGCGGTCGAGGCCGCGCTGAAAGGTCAGAAGGGCCGCCTGATCCCGATGAACATCGACGGCATCACCGCCGTCATCTTCTCCGAGCTCGGGTTCGAGCCCGAGCTCGGGCGCGGGCTCTTCATCCTCTCGCGCTCGGTCGGCATCCTCGCCCACGCGTGGGAGCAGAAGCAGCGCGGGCGAAGGATCATGGGCCCGATGACCCCCGAGATTCCCTACCGGTACAGCGGCCCGGCGCGCCGCGACCTCCCGCCCGCGTTCGCAGCGCGCGGCGCCCGCTCCGAGGACTGACAACCATGCTCGCACCCGCCCGCCGTCGCGTCCAAGGCCTCCCGGTGAAGGACACCGTCGCCAACCAGCTCGTCAAGTACCTCGAGGCGCGCGGCGTGACTCACATGTTCGGACTGTGCGGCCACACCAACATCGCCGTGCTCGCGGCGCTGGCGAAGAGCCGCAGGATCCGGTTCATCAACACGCGGCACGAGCAGATCGCCGCGCACGCCGCCGACGGCTACGCGCGCGCGACCAAGAAGACGTCGGTCGTGCTGTCGCACCTGTCGCCAGGGCTCACCAACGCCGCCACGGGCGTCGCGAACGCCGCGCTCGACTCGATCCCGATGGTGGTGATCGCCGGCGACGTGCCGACGCACTACTTCGGCAAGCATCCGCACCAGGAAGTGAACCTGCATGCGGACGCGTCCCAGTACGAGATCTACCGGCCGTTCGTCAAGCGCGCATGGCGGGTCGACTCGCCGCACCTGTTCCCCGAGATCATCGACAAGGCGTTCACGCTCGCCGAGAGCGGCCGTCCCGGCCCGGTGCTTGTCGACGTGCCGATGGACGTGTTCAGCAAGGAGATCGACGTCGCGCTGTGGACGCGCGCGCTCGCCAACACGCGCGCGCTGGCCAGGCCGTCGCTCGACGACGAGACGGCCACGAGGATGATCCGCGCGCTGCTCGGCGCGAAGTCGCCCGTGATGTACGTCGGCGGCGGCGTGCTGCTGGCCGACGCCGCGGACGGGATGCGCGAGCTCGCCGAGCACCTGTCGCTTCCGGTCGCCCACACGCTGATGGGCAAGGGCGCGCTCCCCGACGACCACCCGCTGATCCTCGGCATGACCGGCTTCTGGGGGACCGCGTACATCAACGGCAAGTGCCGCGACGCGGACTGGATCCTGGCGCTGGGCACGCGCTTCTCCGAGGCGGACTGCAGCTCGTGGGAGGGCGAGTACACGTTCAGCATGCCGCCCACGAAGCTGATCCAGGTCGACATCGACCCCGCCGAGCTGGGCCGCAACTACCCGGTGGAGATCGGCGCGGTCGCCGACCTCAGGGAAGCGCTCAAGGTGCTGAACCGCGTCGCGCGCAAGGTCGCGCCGAAGGGCGTGTCTCGCGCGAAGCTGGTGGCGGAGATGGCGGCGAACCGCAAGTCGTTCGTCGCCGGCAACCGCAAGGCGATGGCGAGCGACGCGTGGCCGATGCGCCCCGAGCGCATCCTCGCCGACCTGCGCGACGTGCTGCCGCGCGACGCGATCCTCTGCACCGACGTCGGCTGGAACAAGAACGGCGTCGGCCAGCAGTTCCCGATCTACACGCCGGGCTCGATCTACACGCCGGGCGGCTTCGCGACCATGGGATTCGGTTCGCCGGCCGCGCTCGGCGCCAAGCTCGCGCTGCCGGACCGCGTCGTCGTCGCGCTGGTGGGCGACGGTGGCTTCGGGCAGAACCCGGCGGCGCTCGCCACCGCGTTCGAGAGCGACATCGCGGTGGTCTGGGTGATCATGAACAACCACGCCTTCGGCACGATCGCCGGCCTCGAGTCCGCGCACTACGGCACGACGTTCGGCACCGTGTTCGAGAAGAACGGCAAGAGCTGGTCGCCCGACTACGCGGCGATCGCGCGCGCGTACGGCGTCGAGGGCATCAGGATCGCGTCGGCCGCGGAGCTCAAGCCCGCGCTTCAGCGCGCGATCAAGCTGAAGAAGCCGGTCGTCATCGACGTGTACATGAAGAACGAGCCGGTGCCCACCGCCGGGCACTGGAACATCATGGACATCTACTCGCCCGGCCGGAAGGTCCACCACGTCGCGACCGGCGACTGAAGCCGCTCGCGTCCCACCCACCCCGGGAGCCGCCATGGACCAGACGCTGAAGCACGACCCTCGCTCGACGGTGCAGCGACCCGGTGGCCGGCGCGACGGAGCGCCGCCCGCCGGCGCGCGCGCGAAGCCGCGGGACGTCGAAACCAAGCAGGAGTTCTCGCTCGCGCACCTGACGGTGATGGGTTGCCCGCCGCCCGAGATGATCTACGTGGCGGCGCGCGCAGGCTACGACTACGTGAGCCTGCGCACGATCTTCATGGGCCTGCCCGGCGAGCCCGACTACGGGCTCTCGCGCAATCCCGGGCTCCTGAAGCAGACGCGTCGCGCGCTCGCGTCGACCGGCGTCCGGCTGCACGACATCGAGCTCGCGCGCGTCAAGGACGGCGTCGAACCGAAGACGTTCGTGCCCGAATTCGAGGTCGCGGCGGAGCTGGGCGCCCGCGCGGTGCTCTCGAGCATCTGGTCGGGTGACCGGGCGTCGTACGTTGCGCGCTTCGGCGAGATCTGCGACCTCGCGAAGCCGTTCGGCCTCACCGTCGACCTCGAATCGGTGCCGATCGCGACGATCCGCGACCTGGCGGGTGCCGTCGACGTGCTGCGCGCGGCGAAGCGCGGCAACGCGGGGCTGATGATCGACACGCACCATTTCCACCGGGCCCGCGACAAGGCGGCCGACCTCGCCGCGTTGCCGCGGGAGTGGTTCCACTTCGCCCAGATCTGCGACGCGCCCGGCGAGATCCCGACCGACCGCGACGAGATGATCCACGTGCTGCGCGAGGCGCGCCTCTACCTGGGCGAGGGCGGCATCGACGTCGCGGACGTCCTGCGCCGGATCCCGCGCGTGCCGTACTCGATCGAGCTGCCGCACCTCGAGCGCGCGCACGAGCTCGGGTACGCCGAGCACGCGTTCCGCTGCCTCGAGAGCGCGAAGGCGTACCTCGCCGCGCACGCCTGGGCGTAGCCGGTCCCGCGTCCGTCGTTTCCGCGCGTCGACCGCATGAGCTCGCATTGTCCGGAATTGGCGGATCTGTTAAATTTTCCTTGCGATCCCGTCAATTCCGCCGCGCCCATGTCGCTGCCTGTTCCCTCCGCGCGCACCACCGCCATGCGCAAGCCCAAGGCGCCTGAGGCCAATCGCGCGCGCATCCTCGCGGCCGCCATCGCCGAGTTCTCGTCGCGCGGCTACAAGGGCGCGAGCATGGACGCGATCGCGGCGCGCACGAACACGACGCGGGCGCTGATCAACTACTACTTCGGCAGCAAGGAACGGCTGTACCTCGCGGTGCTCGAGCGCGTGTACGCGGAGATCCGCGAGGCCGAGAAGGACCTCGAGCTCGACCATCTGCCCCCGGCGGACGCGATCCGCCGCATCGTCGAGTTCACTTACGACTACTACGTCGAGCACGAGTACTTCGTGCGGCTCGTCGTGGCCGAGAACCAGGCCCGGGGACGGCACATGAACCGCTTCCCCGCGCTGCGCACGCTCAACCGCCCGATCGTCGTGATGCTCGGCGCCGTGATCGCGCGCGGGCAGGCGAGCGGCGCGTTCCGCCCCGACGTGGACCCGATCGACGCCCACATGGCGATCGCCGCGCTCGGCATGTTCAACGTCACCAACCAGTACACGTTCGGCGCCATCTTCCAGCGGGCCATGGGCGCCACGGGGGACGTGCGTCGGCGCCGCCGGATGGTCGCCGACATGGTCCTGAGTTGGCTCGCACCCGCGCCCACGACCCAGTAGTCCCTAGAAGCGTTCACCAGGAGGAGACCATGCAGTTCAAGATCGATCGTCGCAACGTGTTGAAGGCCGGCGCCGCGCTGGCCGCGTCGCAGGCCGTCCCCGGCTGGGCGCAGGACAAGCCCCTGATCCGCATGGCCGCGGTGTTCTCGGACAAGGACATCCGCGCCGAGATGTTCAACATGATCATCAAGGACAACTCGGCCGACTTCCGGTTCGAGCCCTATTACATGGGGAGCCTGTTCAAGCAGGGCACCGAGCTGGTCGCGCTCCAGCGCGACAATCTCGAGATCGGCAACATCGCCCCGCAGGACATCAGCAAGCAGATGCCCGCGTGGTCGGTCCTGACGTCGGCCTACACGTTCCGCGACGCGAACCACGTCCTCGCATTCTTCGCGAGCGACCTCGGCGCGCAGATGAAGAAGGAGGCCGAGGACCAGCTCAGGATCAAGATCCTCGGGCCGACGTTCTTCGGCACGCGGCAGGTGGGCCTGAAGCCCAAGAAGAAGATCACCACGCCGGCGGACATGGCCGGCATCAAGCTCCGGATGCCGCCGGGAGACGCGTGGCAGCTTCTCGGCCGCTCGCTCGGCGCGAACCCGACGCCGCTCGCGTTCGCCGAGACCTACACCGCACTGCAGACAGGCGCGGTCGACGGCCAGGACAACCCGCTGCCCAACGTCAACGCGGTGAAGTTCTACGAGGTCATGTCGCAGATCGTGCTGACCGGGCACCTGATCGCCTTCGACGTCCTCGTCATGAACCTCAAGACCTGGAACGCCATGTCACCGGCCAGGCAGCGGGCGTTCCAGGCGTCGGTCGACAAGGCGCTGGCGTGGAGCGTGCAGGAGCACCTGAAGAAGGAGGCGGAGCTCGCCGAGAGCTTCAAGAAGTACGGCCTGGAGATCAACACGCCGGACGTCGCCGCTTTCCGCGCCTATGCGCAGAAGGTGTACCTTGCCTCCGACGAGGCGAAGTCCTGGGCGCCGGGGATCCTCGACAAGATCGCCGCGGTCAGGTAGCGCACCGGGCGCCGCGGGTCGTAGCCGACCCGCGGCGCTCGCATCGTCGACGTCGCGCGGATCGGCCGACGTCCTTGCGCCTTCGGGGCCAGGTCCCGGAAGGGGAGGGGGAGAAGCATGCAACCCACCGTGCGCGCCGCCGTCGACTGGATGCGGCGGCGGGCGGAGAACGTGGTCGCCGGCCTGCTCGGCATCATGTTCGTCGCATTCATCATTCAGATCGTCTTCCGCTACTTCCTCAACTTCCCGATCGGCTGGTCGTCCGAGCTGTCGGTCGTCACCTGGCTTTACATGGTGCTGATCGGATCCGCGTTCTGGCTCAAGGAGACCGAGGAAGTCCGCTTCGACCTGGTTTCGGGCAGCCTCGGGCCGCGGGGACGGCGCGCGCTCGGCCTCATCGTCGCCGTCGTCGCCGTCGTCCTGTTCGGCATGTCGCTGCCGGCCACCTGGAGCTACGTGTCCTTCATGAAGGTCGAGAGCACGTCCTACCTCAAGATCCGCCTCGACATCCTGTACTCGGTGTACATCGTGTTCGCCGTCGCGATCGTCGTTCGCTACCTGTGGGCGATCGTGAGCCTGCTGCGCGGCGAGGCACCCGATGAGGCCGACATCACCAAGGCGACGTCCGGGCTATGAACCTGACCAGCCCGTTCTCGCTTTCCCTCCTCGCCATCGTCGGACTGAGCGTCATCGGGCTGCCGGTCGCCTACGCGATGATCGGCGGGTCGATCCTGTGGCTGTTCCTGTCGGGCCTCGACCTCGGTACCGCGGCCGAGCAGCTCCTGAACGGCATGATGGCGAGCCAGCTGCTGCTCGCGATCCCGCTCTTCATCCTCGCCGCCGAGTTCATGAACACCGGCAGCATCATGGACAGGTTGCTCCACTTCTGCAACGCGATCGTCGGCCGTTTCCGCGGCGGGCTCGCGCAGGTCAACGTGGTGCAGAGCGTCATCTTCTCGAGCATGTCGGGCTCAGCGCTCGCCGAT
>DASTCK010000080.1:0-4112 GCA_035711225.1 Casimicrobiaceae bacterium | reverse complement strand
CGAGCGCTACCGTCGGGAAGAAAACTCTAGCATGCTTGGTACGCTTTCACGATGCAAAGACCCTACGCGCGTCATGACCTTCGCGTCCTGTCCGACATCGATCTCGAGCCCATGGGAGCCTCGTTCATGCCACGCCTCGATTCGCACCAGCTCGCCGCCGCGCTCGCGGCGCTTCCCGAATGGCGCCACGACGCATCGCGCGGGGCGATCGTGCGCCGCTTCGCGTTCGCGGACTTCGCGCAGGCGTTCGCGTTCATGACCGAGCTGGCGCTCGCCGCGGAGAAGCGCGACCACCATCCGGACTGGTCGAACGTGTACGACCGCGTGGAGATCGCGCTTACGACGCACGATGCCGGCGGCATCTCGGAGCGCGACATCGCGTTCGCGTCGCACGCGGACCTCGTGTACGCGCGGTTCCGCGGCGCGTAGCCCGGTCGACGACGCGCGAGGAGGGGGTCACGATGGAATTCACCGGACGGACCGTCGTCGTCACCGGGGCGGCCGGCAACCTCGGGCGCGCGGTCGCCGGCGCGTTCGCGTCGCAGGGCGCGAACCTCGTGCTCGCGGATCGCAGCCGCGAGGTGCTCGCCGAGCGCATCGGCGGCGAGGACGCGCGGCGCCTGCTCGTCGCGGCGGACCTGCGCGACCGCAGCCAGGCGCGCGCGATCGTCGACGCCGCGCTGGAGCGCTTCGCGCGCATCGACGCGCTGTGCAACCTCGCCGGGGGGTTCCGGATGGGCGAGGCGGTCCACGAAACGAGCGATGCCACCTGGGAGTTCCTGCTCGACCTCAACGCCCGCTCGCTGCTCACCATGGCGGCGGCGGTCGTGCCGTCGATGATCGATCAGGGCAGCGGCGCGATCGTGAACGTCGGCGCGTACGCGGCGCTGAGGGGCGCCGCGAGGATGGGTGCCTACACCGTCGCGAAAGCGGCCGTGATACGCCTGACCGAGGCGATGTCGGCGGAGCTCCGCGAGAAGGGCATCAACGTGAACTGCGTGCTGCCCACGATCATCGACACGCCCGAGAACCGCGCGGCGATGCCGGACGCCGATCCTTCCCGCTGGGTCGCCCCGCAGGACCTCGCGCAGGTGATCGTGTTCCTGTCGTCCCCGCGGGCGCGCGCCGTCCACGGCGCGGCACTGCCCGTGACCGGATTGAGCTGAGCAGTCGACGCGCGACCACCTAGGTCGTGCGCGGGAGGACCGTGTAGACGCGCGCGATGAAGGCGGCGAGGTCTTCCATGTAGCGGCGCAGGAACGCCCGCGTGTCCTCGACGGCGACCTCGCCGTGGTCGTCGACGAGCCCGGGGGTGAAGCGGATGTACGCTTCCGGCGCGTTCATCTGCGGCGAGTTGCAGAAGGACAGCACGCTGCGCAGCTGTTGCTGCGCGATGGCGGTCCCGATCGCGCCGGGCGACGTGCCGATGACCGCGGAAGGCTTGCGCGCGAACGAGTTGTGGCCGTAGGGCCGGCTCGCCCAGTCGATCGCGTTCTTGAGCCCGCCGGGAATCGAGCGGTTGTATTCGGGCGTCACGAACAGCACCGCGTCGACGGCGGCGAGCGACTGCTTGAATTCGCGGGCCACGGGCGGGAAGTCCGCATCGTAGTCGTAGCTGTAGATGGGCAGGTCCCTGAACGAAACTTCGACCATCTCGAGCTCGGGCGGGGCCAGCTTCACCAGCGCGCCGGCGAGCTTGCGATTGATCGACGCCTTCGCGAGGCTGCCGATCAGGTAACCGACTTTGTAGCTCGACATGGGCGGGCTCCGTTCATGGTGCAGCCGGGGAGGGTCGATAGGTCGGGGGATGGCCCGGCGAGAACCGATCGACCCGATAACGCAGCGCAGTACGCCGGTCTTCCACGCAGGACCGCGCAAGCCTGCGCTGCCGGCCGTCGGGGGCGATGCACGCGCCGCGGCATCGACGCCGGGGCCCCGTGCTCTCGCACCGCGGTCCCGGCGACCCGATGCCCGAACGGGGGTCCCTCCACGCAGAAAGTTCCGGACCGGCCTCGGGCCGGCCGATCGTGGCGTGCCCGTCGCAACGCTAGGTCGACGACTTGCGTTTCTTCGGGACCTTGGCGCCCGCCTTGCGCGCCTCGGAGAGCCCGATGGCGATCGCCTGCTTGCGGCTCGTGACCTTCTTGCCCGACTTGCCGCTTCTTAGCGTGCCCTGCTTGCGCTCCTTCATGACCTTGTGGACCTTGTCCTGCGCCTTCTTGCCGTAGCGAGGCATGCGTCGCTCCTTTCGTGACGAGGCGCGCTCGGGGATCGATCGCGCGCATGCGACGCACGTTAGTCGACGCGACGGGGCGCCCTGCATCGGCGCGCGACCGATGCGCATGTCGGCGGAACACGGCCGCACGGAAACGTGCGGCCGCGCGCCAAAGCCGCGCGGGGCGGCGAGTCAGGAAGCCGACTTGCGTGCCCGCTCGAGCGTCAGGACGTTGGCCGGCGCCGCGCCTTCCCTGGGCGCTGCGGGCTTGGCCTGCTCGCGCGCCTCGCGCCGGATGCGCGCGAAGGTCTTGCGGAGGTCGGTCGAGTAGCTGTCGACGTAGCGAAACTTGGGGTCCAGGATGTTCATCGTGCGCCTTTCCGGTTGACGACCCGATGCCGTTGTCCGATGCGCAGGCTCCCGTGGCCGCATTCGACACGCCTAGAGGGGCGCTGGCGTCCGGTTTCCTTCGATTCCGGTCGCGTGCACAAGCTAACGGGTCGCCTGGAGCCGCGGCAGTCTCCCGCTTCCGCAAACGGTTGTCGGACGCCGCCCGACGAGCCTGGCGTTCCTGCTAGCGCCTCCCGGCGGGCAGGTCGTCGCCGTCCGCCTCATAGGCGGGCGGCACGTAGATGTTGAGCGTGCGCAGCGGCCGGCGCCCGCTGGCACGGACCTCGTGCTCGTCGCCGCGCTCGATCAGGAGCAGGGTTCCGGCTTTCAGCGGGTGGCGGCGCCGGTTGACGGTGGCGACGCCGGTCCCGGAGACCACGAAGAGCCACTGGTCCGCGCCGCGGTGACGGTTGCGGGAGTCGCCTTCGGCGCCACCCGGCCGGATCACCATCTCCGCGGCTTGCGCGCGGCGGTTGCCGAATACCACGCGGAACCCGCGGCCGAAGCGGAGCTGCCTGCGTTTCATGACGCGCCCCCTCGGCGTTGCGACGCGCGCGCCGCCTGCGCGATCCCGTGCTGCAGCGGATCGGCGCTCGGACCGACCCAGGCCTTCGCGGCGCGCTCGATCTGGCGGATCGCGCGAAGGCGCCAGTCCTCGGTTTCGGCCGCCACGCAGTCGCGAGGCACCCACAGGTGGAAGCTCCGCAGGTGGGCGTCGAGCGCGGTATACAGGACGCAGGAGTCGGCCGCGATGCCGGCGATGACGAGCGAGGCGACGCCCAGGTCCTCGAGCAGGAACTCGAGCGGCGTGCCGTAGAACGCCGAGTGGCGCGGCTTCAGGATCGAATAGTCGGACGGCGAGGGGCGGAGCTGCGCGGCGATCCGCGCCGACGCGCCGCCCAGCGCGAGGCAGGTGCGCATCACGTCGGCGAAGTTCGAGCGCCAGTGCCCGAAGTTGTCGTTGGCGTAGATCACCGGCCAGCGCGACTGGCGGCAGCGTGCGGCCAGCGCGGCGGCATTGCGGGCTGCGCGCAGCGCATCGGGAGCGAGCTTGTGCGCGCCTTCGAAGTCGAGCGGGTTGAACACGTCGACGAGGAGGAGCGCCTTGCGCGACCGCCGCCTCATCCCCGGCCCCGTCACTTCGGTGCGGTGCGCGCGCGTGCCTTCGCCAGGGAGGGGCGACGATCGTCCTTCCGGATCACCGTGATCTCGCCGTCGCTCTCCAGGTAGGCCTTCGCGACCTGGCGCACGTCGTCGACGCCGCTGGCCCGGAGCTTGGCGCGCAGGTCGTCGACGGTCACGAACTCGCGCCGCAGGTTGCGGTGGAGGTAGCGGCCGTCGCGCACGAGCGGCAGCGAGGGCGGCTGGGCGAAGCGGGCGAAGGCGGGGAAGCGCCACGCCAGCCAGTCGAACAGCACGTTCCAGCCGATGAGCGTCGCCACGAGGACCACCCCTTCGCTCACCGTGCGGTAGCCGCCGGCCATCGCGTTCTGCGCGGCGTCGGCGA
>DASTCK010000079.1:0-12433 GCA_035711225.1 Casimicrobiaceae bacterium | reverse complement strand
GACGTGATCAAGACCGCCGACTGGATCGTGGACCTCGGTCCCGAGGGCGGCGCCGGCGGCGGGCGCATCGTCGCGGAAGGGTCGCCCGAGGACGTGGTGCGCGTCTCCGCGAGCCATACCGGCCGCTACCTGAAGCCGGTGCTCGAGCAGCACGGGCGGCGCGGCGCGAAGCCGCCGGCCGCGACGACGGCGAAGGCCGGCCGCGGCGGCAAGGTGTCGAGGGACCTGCTCGGATAGCGGACGTGCGCCTCGCCGACCTGGGGCGCAGCGCGGCCGAACACGCCAGGCACTACCTGGTGTGGAGCAGCCGCCATCCGGCGCTGTTCGCGTTGCACGTCCGGGCCTACGGCGCGGTCGAGCGCCTGCTTCGTGCGCAGTTCGGCGCGGAGGCGGGCGTAGAGGCGATCTACCTGTCGCACGGACTGGCGCTGGGCGAGTGCTTCCCGGGCCTGAGCGACTTCGACCTGGTGCTCGTGTTCGACGCGCCCGACCGGCTGGCGTTCTACGAGCGCATCCGTCGCCGCTGGATCGCGCTGCGTCGATTTTTGCCGATCAACGACCTCACGCTGCTCTCCCGCGCGGAGTTCGAGCTGTGGCAGGCGCTCGGCGGTGGCGGCGATCCGCGCGACGAGCTCGGGCATTGGCGGTGCCTGTGGGGCGACGACCGTCGCCGCGACGGCTTCGATGCCGGCGGCGAGCAGGCCGAGCTCGACCGCGTGGCGCATGGGCTCGGCCATTTCCAGAACCTGATGCAGGTGGCGCTGAAGGAGGAGCGCCGCTCGCCCGATTTCGCGCTGTTCGCGCGTCGCCAGGTGCACAAGTCGTTCTGGAGCTCGATCCTTGCACTGGACCGGTCGTCGCTCGCGATCCCCCGCCAGCGCGAGCGGGTGGCCGCGTGGATGCGCGACCACGGCGCACCGGAACCGGTGGACGAGCTGCAGGCGATGTACGCGGGCAGGTTCCAGCACGGGGCGGTCAGCCGGCTGCGCTTCTCGGCCGGCGCGCAGGCGTTTCGCACGATCAACCGGTCGCTGGCGGCGCTGCGCGCACCGCGAGCGCCGCTCGCCCCGCCCCCGCTGCTCGACGGCCCGGACCTCCCGATCGCCAATCACCGCGAAGTCGAGGAGCGGGTCGCGGGCATGACCGCCGCGATCCTCAAGGTGATCGGGGACGGCGTGCAGAGCATCCTGCTCGCCTCGACCGGCTCGGTGCGCGGCTACGCGTACGTCGTGATCCTCGCCGACGAGCTCGACGCCGCGCAGGTGGCGCGCGCGCTCCTCGACCTCCGGGCGATTCACCGCGTGTTCGACGATCCGTGGTTCAACGAGCACTTCCCCGGCGGGATCCCGACGGTCCTTTCGCGCAGCATGTTCGCGGCACGGCTGCGCGTGGGGCGCTCGAGCCTCCAGTACCTGCACAAGTTCCGACGCGTGCTCCACGGAAGCGACCTCTACCGCGAGGCCCTGGAGGAGAGCGCGAGGACGGTCGCGGCCGACATGGGCGCTGACGACCTGCTGCGGGAGCGCCTCGTCTATTCGTTGCACCTGAACCAGGTCTATCTGCGCCGGCTGAAGCCCGCGCTGCTCGACTTCGTGACGCTGTACCACCCGCGCATGGCGTTGCAGCGGACGCTGCGCGGCGCTCCCGCGACCGCCGAGGAGGCCGTGTTCCTGCATGCGCGGCACGCTTCCGGGCCGGAGGGCGAGTATCCGCGGCGATTCCTCGAGCGCCATGGCGGCAAGGACCTCGATGCGCTCGAGCGGACGCTCGACGGCGGGGCGTTCGCCGAGGCATGGCCGCTGATCCGGCAACCGTTGATCGGCGCCGAGGACGTCCCGCGATGACGACGTTCATCGATTTCCGCTACAGCCAGACGCTGGCGGCCGCGATGTTTGCCGGGCGTGACAGCGAGGAGGCGGAGATCGCGCTCGCGCCGGCGGTCGACAACTTCCTCGCGTTCGAGGTGCGTGGCGCGCCGTCCGAGCGGCCGCTCGCGCGCTTCGACGCCGCCGACGGCGTGCCGGCGGCCAACCTGTTCCTCGATGCCGGCGACGTGATCTCGCTGCGGCGGGCGAACGGCGACGTCCTGGTGCGGTCGGACGCGCTCGGCGAGGCGAAGGGCATGGGTCGGGTGGTGGCGTTGCGACTGGGCCCGGGCGGCGTCGGCGTCCGCGGCCATGGTGCTGCGCGCGAGGTGTCCGGCGCACCGTTCGCGGCCGCGGGCGCGCCGCTCGTGCTCGCGGGCGAGGACGCGGATCGCGTGCGCGTGATGGGCCGCGGCAGCGGCCGCGCGATGCGCTGGGCGGAGCTCTTCTACCGTCGCTCGCGTGCGAGCGGGTTGCGCGTGGAGCTCGCAATGGACTGGCACCACCTGCGCGCGGGAATCCCGTGGTTCGGCACGATGACCGCCGAGCGGCTGATCGAGCAGGGCCGCTTCGAGCTCGCGTTCCGCTCCTACGCCTACGACGAGCGGGAAGCGCGGGCCACCGATTTCGCGCGCCTGTTCGGGTCCGAGGGCGCCGCCGACATCGCCGTCCACCTGACGCCACCGCTGTACGCCAACCCGGCGCCGGACCGGCCGAACCTCGGGTTCTTCGTCGTGGAATCGCCCTACGTGTCCGCGGACCTCGTGGCTCGCTGCAACCTCATGGATGCGATCTGCGTGCCCTCGCGCTTCGCCGGCGAAGCGTGCCGGCGCGCCGGCGTGCGGCGGCCGATCCACGTCGTGCCTCACGGCGTCGATGTCGACTATTTCCGTCCCGCGGCGGGCAAGGTGCCGCTGCCGGGCGGTCGCGGGTTCAACTTCCTCGCGGTCTGCACGCACGTCGAGCGCAAGAACGCCCGGCACCTGGTCCGGGCATTCCTCGAGGAATTCCGCGAGCGCGAGGACGTGGCGCTGTTCCTGCTGCTGCGTCCGGAGTACCACACGAGCCAGAACAACGTGGCGCTCGACTTCACCGAATGGGAGCGGCGCCACGATCGCGGCAGCGCCCCGGTGCTGCTGTGGACCGACTACGTGAGCCGTGCGCGGCTGCGCGACCTCTATGCCAATGCGAGCGCCTACGTCATGCCGAGCAACGAAGGCTTCGGCCTGACGCTGCTCGAGGCGATGGCCTGCGGCACGCCGGTGATCGGCCTCGACTACGGCGGCGTCGTGGATTTCGTGAACCGCGACAACGGGACGCTGGTCCCGGCGGGTCGCGAGTACGTCGCCCGCGACATCGACACGCTGCCGTACGTCGGCGACCGCTTCCGCGCGCCCGACGTCGGCCGGTTGCGCGCGGCGATGCGCCATGTGTTCGAGCACGAGGGCGAGGCGCGCCGGCGCGCCGAGGTCGCGCGGCGCGATTGCGAGGCGCGGTACGGCTGGGATCAGGTGAGCCGCGAGTTCGCCCGCGTCATCGAGGAGACCCACCGGCTCGCGTCGCGGAGCCCGCGACCGGCCGTCGCAGCGCCCGCCCCCGCGGCATGGTCCTGGGTGCTGTGCGTGATCGACGACGACGCATGCGATCGATCGCTGCGGGACCTGAAGGCGATGGCGACGCGAGCGCGCGTGCTCTGCCTGTTCACCCGCTATGCCCGATTGCGCGACGTCGTGCGCGCACGCCGGCTCGGATTCATCGCCTACCGTTGGGACGGGACCGTCGAGAACGCCCGGCGGACCGCGGGCAGCCTGCTCGGACCGGGGTGGATCGGCGTGCTGTTTCCCGACGAGCGCGTATCCGGCGACGAAGAGGCCATGGCTTCGTTCCTCGCCGGGCAGCCCGCCTCGGTCGGCGAGGTCGACGTGGACTGCGGCGCCGGGCGCCGCGAGAGCCGTTTCCTCCGCATCGGCCCGCGCGACATCGGGGTCGCGCGCGTATCCTGCCCCCTGGTCAGCATCGCGTCGCGGGACGGACCGAACGACGGCGGGCGGTCATGAAGGCGGGCTTCGATTTCCTCGGGCTGGCGATCGAGGTCGATGGCGCGGACGACGTCGTCGGCGAGGTGCGGCGCGACTTTTCCTTCTTCGCGCGACCCGCGGTCGCGCCGGCGATCCGCATGTCGCTCAGGAAGGAGGCGCCGCCGTACGAGGGCTTGCCGGCCGTCCCGGCGGCCTTCAGCACGCCGCGCAACTTCTGCTTTCGCGCGGGCGACGTCAGCTACGTCGACTATTTCGGCCGCGGGCTGACGATCCACGACCGCTCGACCAACGCGTGCGTCCTCTACGCGGCCGACCACGACCTGCTGCACGAGATGGCGTACCTGTTCGTGCTCTCGACGGTGGGCCAGCACCTCGACGCCCGGGGCATCCATCGGCTGCACGCGCTGGGCGTGAGCTACCGCGGCCACGGCGTCCTGCTGTTGCTGCCATCCGGCGGCGGCAAGAGCACGACGGCGTTGCGGCTGCTGGCGCGCCCCGGCTTCGCGCTGCTGGGCGAGGACACGCCGCTCGTCGACCGCCGCGGCCAGATCCTGCCGTTCCCGCTGCGCGTGGGCGTGCGACCCGAGCAGGAGACCGGCATTCCGGCACGGCACCTGCGCACGATGAGCCGGATGGAGTTCGACCCGAAGACGCTCATCGACATCGAGTACTTCCGCGATCGGCTGGGCAGCGAGACGGCGCCCCGCCTGCTCCTGGTGGGCCAGCGCAACCTCGGCGATGCCTCGGCGGTGGAGCCGATGCGCCGCGCCGCGGCGCTGCGTGCGCTGGTCAGCAACCTGGTCGTCGGCCTCGGCGTCTACCAGGGACTCGAGTTCCTGCTCGAGCGCGGGGCGTGGGAGCTCGCAGGCAAGGCCGGCGTCGTCGCCTCGCGTCTGCGCGCCAGCCTGGCGCTGCTGCGGCGGGTGCGGGCGTACCGGTTCGTCATGGGGCGCGACATCGACCGCAACATCGCGACGCTCGTGGCGTTCCTCGATGACCACTGTCCGCCGGAGGCGTGAATGGCCGGGGCGCTCGCCGAGGGGTGCCGGCGCACCCCCCGAGGCCCCGGCGGGTAACGCTCAGCGTCCGACGTCGGTGACGACCGCGTACATCTCGACCGGGATCGCCTTTCCGCGGATCGGCACCGCGCCGAGCGACTCGACCGCGATGTCGTCGCGCAGGCCCGCGCGCGTCGCAGCGTCGATCAGGATCGGCCGCGCGGCGGCCTTGGTGTGCTCCTCGAGCCGCGCCGCGAGGTTGACGGTGTCGCCGATGCACGTGTAGAGCGCACGCTGCAGCGTGCCGATGTTGCCGGCGACCACCTCGCCCGACGCGATGCCCACGCCGATCCGCAAGGCGGTCTGGCCGGCCGCCATCCGGTCGGCGTTGAACAGCGCGATCATCTCCTGCATCTCGAGCGCCGCGCGGACGGCGGCATCGGCGTGGTCGGGCAGCGGCAGCGGCGCGCCGAAGATCGCCATCAGGCCGTCGCCCTCGATCTGGTTCACGATGCCGCCGTGGCCGCTGATCGCGTTGAACATGAGCGTGTACCACGCGTTCAGGAGCTCGATCGTCTGCTCCGGCGATTGCGCCTCGGCCAGCGCCGTGAAGCCGCGGATGTCGGTGAACAGCACGGAAACCTGTACGCGCCTTCCGCCGAGCGCGAAGCCCGACGCCTGCATCTCCTGCGCGACCTCGGGCGTGGCGAAGCGCCCGATCAGCGCCTTCTGCTGGTCGCGCAGGCGCTTCTTCTCGAGGCTCGCGCGAAGCCGCGCCCTGAGCAGCGTCGGGTTGACCGGCTTGGGCAGGTAGTCCTCCGCGCCGAGCTCGATGCAGCGCACGACGTTGTCGAGCGCATCGTGCGACGACGTGACGATCACCGGGACGTCGCGCAGCGCGAGATCGCCGCGAATGCGCTCGAGCACCGCGAAGCCGTCGAGCTCGGGCATCTCGATGTCGAGCAGCACCAGGTCGTGCGGCTCGCGGCGCAGCATCTCCAGCGCGACGCGGCCGTTCTCCGCCGCCGCGACGCGGTAGCCCATCAGCTCGAGGCTGCGCATCAGGAGCAGGCGGTTGACCTTGTTGTCGTCGACCACCAGCAGCCGCTCGCCGCCGTAGCCGTCATTCACGGGTGCTCTCCTCGAGCGCCTGCGCGACGCGGCGGTACTCGCGCTCGAGCTCGTCCAGCGCCCCCGCGCCCGCCTGCGCGAGGCCGCCGTGCTCGATCGCCTTCGCGCGCGCGGCGAGGCCTTCGGCGCCGAAGGCCAGCGCGTTCGACTTGAGGGTGTGCGCGGCGCGCCGGGAGGCGTCGGCGTCGGTGCCGGCGAGCGAGCGGCGCAGCTCGCCCAGCATCGCTGGCGCCTCCGCGAGGAAGGTCGCGACGAGCTCGCGGACGAAGTCGTCGCCGAGGCTCGTCATGAGCTCGTCGACGACGTCGCGGTCGATCGGGGCGGGGTCCATGTCAGCGATTGGCGCGAGGGTGCACCAGGCCGAGCGCCTCGACCAGCCGCTCGACGCTGATCGGCTTGGTGAGGTAATCGTCCATGCCGGCGGCGAGGCACATGTCGCGATCGCCCTGCATCGCGTTCGCGGTCATCGCGATGATCCGCGGGCGCTCGTGCGCCGCCCGGCGCGAGCAGATCTCGCGCGTCGCGTCGAGGCCGTCCATCTCGGGCATCTGCACGTCCATCAGCACGACGTCGTAGGTCTGCCGCTCTACCGACTCGACGGCCTCGAGGCCGTTCGACGCGAGGTCCGCGCGGTAGCCCATCTGCTGGAGCACGCGCAGCGCGAGCTTCTGGTTCACGACGTTGTCCTCGGCGAGCAGGATGCGAAGGGGATGGCGCGCGGCCATCCCGGGATCGATCCGGGCCGGCGCGGCAGGCGCCTCCTTCGTCGCCGTGTCGGTCGCGAAGAGCCCGGCCAGCACGTCGAAGAGCTGCGACTGGCGGATCGGCTTCGAGAGGAACGCGGCGAACAGCCCGTCGCCGGCGCTCGCCTCGCGCCGGCCGAGCGAGCTGAACAGCACGAGCGGCAGCGTGGTGTCGCGCAGGCGGATGGCGCGCGCCAGCGCGACGCCGTCCATCTCGGGCATGTGCATGTCGAGCACCGCGACGTCGAAGCGCGCGCCTGCGGCGAGCCAGTCCAGCGCCTCGTGCGCCGAGGCGCTGGCGCGCGCGGCCATGCCCCACTTGGATGCCTGCAGCTCGAGCACGCGGCGGTTGGTCGCGTTGTCGTCGACGATCAGCATGCGCTTGCCGGCGAGCGCGGGCTGGACGCCGGTGTACTGCCGCGCCCGCGCGGCGGGCAGCGTGCCGACCGGCGCGACGATCGAGAACGAGAACGTGGATCCCCTGCCGGCGCCGTCGCTCGACGCCCACATGCGCCCGCCCATGAGCTCGGCGAGGCGCTTGCTGATCGCGAGCCCCAGCCCGGTGCCGCCGTACTTGCGCGTCGTCGACGAGTCGGCCTGCGTGAACGACTGGAACAGCCGTTCCATGCCCTCCGCCGAAAGACCGATGCCGGTGTCGCGCACCGCGAACGTGAGTTCGACCGCGCCTGCGTCGCGCGGCGCCGCGTCCACGGTCAGCACGACCTCGCCGCGCTCGGTGAACTTCACCGCGTTCGACAGCAGGTTCAGCATGACCTGGCGCAGCCGCGTGACGTCGCCGACGATCGCGGGCGGGACGTCGGCGTCCAGCTCGTAGGCGAGGTCCAGGCCCTTCTCGACGGCCCGAGCCGAGACGAGGTCGAGCGCCGACTCGATGCACTCGCGCAGGTCGAAGGGCTGCGCCTCCAGGTCCATGCGCCCGGCCTCGATCTTGCTGAAGTCGAGCACGTCGTTGATGATCGTGAGGAGCGCGTCGCCGGACTCGCGGATCGTCGCCACGTAGTCGTGCTGCTCGGCGTCGAGCTTCGTGTCGAGCAGCAGGCCGCTCATGCCGATCACCGCGTTCATCGGCGTCCGGATCTCGTGGCTCATCGTGGCGAGGAAGCTGCTCTTCGCCGCGTTCGCGGACTCCGCGGCAGCGCGCGCCTGCTTGGTCTCGTTGAACAGCCGGGCGTTCTGGATCGCGATCACGGCCTGGTCGGCGAACGTCGCGAGCAGCGCGAGCTCCTTGTCCGAGAACGGCTTGGGCGGCTGCCGCATCACGGCGATCGAGCCGATGCCGCGCTCCTCCCACAGCATCGGCGCCCAGGCCACCGAGAAGTTGCCGATGAGGTCCAGGACGTCGCGCACGGCGTCGGGCATGTCGGGCAACGCTGCGGCCTCGGGAAGGTGGATGGTGCGCCGCTCGCGCATGACGCGCCCGGTCATCGCCTGGTCGATCGGCTTGGGGAAGGTTCGCGCGATCGCGTCGAGCGCGGAGCCCCGCCAGGCGACCGCATGCACCATGCCGTCGCCCGGCGCGAGAAAGATGCCGAGCTGCTCGGTGGCGAACAGGCGCTGGCAGCTCTCGAGGATCTTGTCGAACACGGGCGCGGTGTCCGACACCGAGCTGCTGATGACGCGCAGCACCTCGGCGGTGGCGGTCTGGCGCTCCAGCGCCTCCCGGGTCTCGTTGAAGAGGCGCACGTTCTCGATCGCGATGACCGCCTGGTCGGCGAAGAGCTGGAGCAACTCGACGTGCGCCGGCACGATCGGCCCCGGCTGCTCCCACCCGACCACGATCACGCCGATCGGCTCGCCGTCGCGCAGCATCGGCACGCCGAGCACGCGTCGCCAGGTGCCGGCATGTTCCAAGGTATGGTCGTAGTCGGGATCGGCGTGAACGTCCTCGACGCCGACGACCTTCCCCGCGAGGATGACTCGCCCCGCGATCTGGAGCTTGTCGGGACGCTTGGGGAAGCGGTCGCGCATGAGGGCGTGGTACTCGGGGCTCGCGTGGCTGGTGGCCGAGAAGTGCAGAAGCTCGCCGTCGAACAGGAGCACGCTCGAGAACTGGCCGTCACAAAGTCGGGCAGCGTTGCGGACGATGGCGTCGAAGACGGGCGCCGTGTCGCTGACCGAGCTGCTGATCGCGCGCAGAATCTCGGAGGTCGCGGTCTGCTTCTCGAGCGCCTCCTTCGTCTCGTTGAACAGGTGCGCGTTCTGGATGGCGATCACCGCCTGGTCGGCGAAGGTCTTGAGCAGGCCGGCGTCCTTGTCGGAAAACGCCGCGGGCGGCGCACGGACGACCTGGAGCGCGCCGATGCCCCTGTCGTCCCACAGCATGGGGGCGACGAGGATCGAAAAGTTGCCTATTTCCTTGGCCGTGCGGCGCAGGCCCTCGGGCACGTCCGGCCCATGCAGCACGTCGGGATAGTTGAGCACCCGGCGCTTGTGGATGGCATACCCATGGATGGAATCGTGGACCGGCCTCGGGAACTGCGCCTTGACGGCTGCATCCGCCCTCGTGGCCCACGCGCTCGCCTGGTTGACGTCCTTGAGCCGTTCGTCGAAATGCATCAATCCGTCGTCGCCGATCAGCGCGATGCCCACCTGGCCGGTGGCGAACAGGCGCTGGCAGCCTTGCAGGATCTCGTCGAACACCGGGGCGGTATCCGACACCGACCGGCTGATGACGCCCAGCACTTCGGCCGTGGCGGTCTGGCGCTCCAGCGCTTCCTTGGTCTCGTTGAACAGCCGGACGTTCTCGATGGCGATCACCGCCTGGTCGCGGAACGACTCGGCCAGCGCGATCTGCTGGTCGCTGAACGCCCCCGGCTGCTTGCGCACCAGCGCCAGCACGCCGAAGCACTCGCTCTCCCGAAGCAGAGGCAGGAAGAGCGCCGCGTTGATCCCGCGACGCGCGCGCATCTGTGCTTCGTGCGGCGGAAGCTCGATGGCCGACCAGTCGTGCAGGTGCAGCATCCGCTTCTCCACGATCGCCCGCGACGGGAAGTTGGCGGCGGGGTCGATCGGAACCATCGGCGTCTGGGCGTCGACGATCGGTCCCCCGGGCGTCGCGCCGGCGACCGCCGAGAACGTGTCACGATCGCAGCGCAGCAGGAACGCCATGTCGCAGGCCAGGAGCCGTGCCGCCGTGCCGACGATCGCGTCGAACACCGGCTGAACGTCGGTCGGCGAGCGGCTGATGACGCGCAGGATGTCGGCGGTGGCCGTCTGCTGCGACAGCGCCTCGCGCGTCGCATCGTACAGCCGCGCGTTTTGCACCGCGACGGTGGCCTGCCGCGACAGGCCGACCAGGAACTCGAGCTCGGAGGCGTCGAAGGGGCGTCCTCCCGTGCGCCAGACGGCCATCGCGCCCTTGACGTCCTCGCCGGCAATGAGCGGCGCCACCATCATCCGCTCGCCTTCGTCGGTGCCGGTCCCGGGAAGCCGGATGGCGCGCGGATCGGCGCCCGTGTCGTTGACGAACTCCGCCCGGCCGGCCGCGAGCAGGCTGCCGATGATGCCCTCGCCCGAGCGGATCTCGGTGGCGCGGGGCTGCCCGGCGATGCCGCCGAGGGCCACGATGGCGCGGTAGCTGCGCCCGTCGGGGGCGGGCAGGAAGATCGCGCTGTTGTCGGCGTGCAGCAGGTCCTTCGCGTGCTGCGCGATGCGGTCCATCACCGCCGACAGCTCGAGCGTCGACGAGATCTCGCGGCCGACCTCGGCGAGCGCGGCGGTCTCGCGCGCGCGCCGCTGCGCCTCGTCGAACAGTCGCGCGTTCTCGAGCGCGACGCTCATGCTCGCGGCGAGCGTCTCGAGCAGGCGGACGTCCGCTTCGTCGAACGCGTGCTCGCGCCGCATGTCCAGCAGGTTCAGGACCCCCCATACGCGGTCGCCGACGATGAGCGGCACGAAGACGCTCGACTTCTCGTAGGCGGCGCCGATCACCCCCGAGCCCAGGCTCCGCGCGAACTCGGCGACGCCTTCGTTGAGCACCAGCGTCCGGCGGAGCTCCAGCACGTGCCGCGTCAGCGGGGCCTCGCCCAGGGGCATCGATGGCTGCGCGAGCGGGGCGCCATCCTTGAAGTAGTACGGGAAGTGGACGAGGCCGGTGGCCGGGTCGTGGATCCGGATGCCGATGTCCGCCGTGTGGAAGATTTCGCGGATCTTGTCGCCGACCGCCTGGTAGATGCCGTCGATCGAAAGCTCGGCGGCGAGCGCGGACTGGACGCTGTTGATGACCGCGAGCTGCGCGTTGCGCTGCTCGGTCTCCTTGAGCAGGCGCTGCGTCTCGTCGAACAGCCGCGCGTTCTCGAGTGCGACGCCCATGCTCGCCGCCACGGTGGACACGAGGCGCACCTCGGCCTCGCCGTACGCGTGCTCGCGCTCGTGATTTTCGAAGTGAATCGTGCCGAGCATGCGGTCGCCACTGACGATCGGTACCGTCAGCATCGCCTTCGACATGTCGGTTCCCGGGACCGTCGGAAGCCCCGAGGCGACGAGCTCGGCTCGCGTGTTCATGACGAGCGGGCGGAGGGAAGTTCGCATCCTCTCCCAGAGCCCGGCGGGACGCGGAGCGTTGGGCGGGATCTCGATCCGGACCCCATGCTCGTACTCGTACAGGCTGTGAATCAGGCCGGTCGCGCGGTCCTGCCACCGGATGCCGATGTCTCCTGTCGCGAAGACCTCGCGCAGCTTGTCGCCGACCAGGTCGACGATGCCCTGAAAGTCGAGCGATCCGGCCATCCCCTGCTGGATCGCATTGATCACGGCCAGCTCGGCGTTGCGCTGCTCGGTCTCCTTGAGCAGGCGCTGCGTCTCGTCGAACAGCCGCGCGTTCTCGAGCGCGACGCCCATGCTCGCCGCCACCGTCGACAGCAGCCGCACCTCGGCGTCCCCGAAGGCGTGCTCGCGCTCGTAGTTCTCGAGCGCGATGAAGCCGAGGACGCGGTCGCCGCCGAGGATCGGGACGCCGATGCTCGACTGCGAGCGCGTGGTGCCCGGGACCGTCTCGATGCCCAGCGCCTCCTGCTCCGCGCGCGTGGCGGCGACGATCGGGCGCCGCGTGGCCACGAAGCGCCCCCACATCGGGCTCTCGGCGCTGGGGAACGACGGAAGCGACAGGCGTTTGCCGCGCTCGTACTCGTAGAGGAAGTGCAGCGTGTCGGTCGCGGGGTCGTGCCAGCGGATGCCGATGTCGTCGACCTCGAACACTTCCTTCAGCTTGTCGCCGACGAGGTCGACGATCGCCTGGAAGTCGAGCTTCTCGGACATCCCCTGCTGGATGCCGTTGATGACGGCGAGCTCGGCGTTGCGCTGCTCGGTCTCCTTGAGCAGGCGCTGCGTCTCGCCGAACAGCCGCGCGTTCTCGAGTGCCACGCCCATCGACGCGGCGATCGTCGATAACAGGTGCACCTCCGCGTCGCCGAACGCGTCTTCGCGCTCGAAGTTCTCGATCGAGACCGCCGCGATGAACCGCTCGCCCGCCATCACCGGCACGAAGACGCACGACAGGCACGTGTCAGTGCCGGCCACGATGCGCAGCTTCATCGCCACCATCGCCGCACGATCGCGGAGCGCCACCGGCTGCCCGGCGAGCATCGCCCGGTTGATCGGCCGCTCCGGCTCGAAGGGCGAGGGTGCGAGGGTGAGGC
>DASTCK010000078.1:0-4650 GCA_035711225.1 Casimicrobiaceae bacterium | reverse complement strand
GATAGGCGATGGGCGATGGGCGATAGACCCCCGCGCTCCGTCCGCGGCCACGCGCTCGATACCGGCAGAGGCTTTCGTCGCGTCGCAATTAGGCCTCCGCCCTCCGCCCTGCCCCTATCGCCTATCGCCTATCGCCTATCGCCTATCGCCTATCGCCTATCGCCCATCGCCTATCGCCCCCCTCACGCTTCCTCGATCCACGCCGCCTGGATCGCCTCGAGGATCTTCTCGCCGGAGCGCTTCGGGTCGTCGCTGAAGCCGGGCAGCGCGACGACGAGGTCGCGCAGGTCGACGAAGTTGACGCGCCGCGGATCGACGTCGGGGTGCGCGTCGGCGAGCGCGATCGCGATGTCCTGCGAGTCGGTCCACTTCACTTGCGCTCCTTCGCGTAGTTGATCGTGTAGCGCGGCAGCTCGACGACGAGCTTGTCGCCGGCGACGATCGCCTGGCAGGACAGGCGCGACTGCGGCGTGAGCCCCCACGCGCGGTCGAGCAGGTCGTCCTCGTCCTCCGACGACGGGTTGAGCGAGGCGCCGCCCTCGCGCACGATCACGTGGCAGGTCGTGCAGGCGCACGACTTCTCGCAGGCGTGCTCGACCTCGACCCCGTGCTCGAGCAGGTTGTCGCAGAGCGACTTGCCGGTCTCGCCCTCGAAGGTCGTCCCCTCGGGGCAGATGTCCGGGTGCGGCATGACGACGATCTCCGGCATCAGCGGGCGGTCCTCACGCGAGCGTGTCGATCGCGCGGCCGGCCAGCGCCTGGCGCACGCCGCGATCCATGCGGCGAGCGGCGAACGCCTCGGTCGCCCGGTTCAGCCCGGCGACCGCCGCACGCAACGCGTCGGTATCGGTGCCGGCATGCAGCTCGTGCACGCGCGAAAGCGCAGCGTCGATCTCCGCGCGCTCGCCCGCCGACAGCAGGTCGCCGTCGACGGCCAGCGCGCCTTCGGTCGCCATCGCGACATGGTCGGCCTCGACGCGCGCCTCGGCGAGCGCGCGCACGGCCATGTCGTCGGCGGCGTGGTCGAAGGATTCGCGCAGCATCCTGGCGATCTCGTCGTCCGAGAGCCCGTACGAGGGCTTCACCGCGATCGACGACTCGACGCCGGTGGTGAGCTCGCGCGCGGCGACCGAGAGCAGCCCGTCCGCGTCCACCTGGAACGTGACGCGCACGCGGGCGGCCCCCGCCGCCATCGGCGGGATGCCGCGCAGCTCGAAGCGCGCGAGCGAGCGGCAGTCGTCGACGCGCTCGCGCTCGCCCTGCACGACGTGGATCGCCATCGCCGTCTGCCCGTCGCGCCACGTGGTGAATTCCTGCGCGCGCGTCACCGGCAGCGTCGCGTTGCGCGGCACGATCTTCTCGGCGAGGCCGCCCATCGTCTCGAGGCCGAGCGACAGCGGGATCACGTCGAGCAACAGCCAGTCCTCGTCGCGGCCGCGGTTGCCCGCGAGCGCGTTGGCCTGCATCGCAGCGCCGAGCGCGACGACCTCGTCGGGGTCGAGGTTGGTGAGCGGCGCCTGGCCGAAGAATGCCGCGACCGCGCGGCGGATCTCGCGCATCCGCGTCGCGCCGCCGACCAGCACCACGCCGTCGAGATCGCCCGGCTTGAGCCCGGCATCGCGCAACGCGCGGCGCACCGGCGCGAGCGTCTTCTCGACGAGCGTCCGCGTGATCTCGGAGAAGGTCGCGGCCGTGAGCGATTGCTCGATGCGCTGGCCGGTCGACAGCGTCGCGACGATCGGCGCGGCGTCGTGTCCGGTCAGCATCTCCTTCGCGTCGCGCGAGCGGAGCAGGAGCAGGCGCGCGTCCTCGGCCGAGGGGGGAGCCACCTTCGCGGCCTCGAGGGTCCAGCAGAACACGCGGTGGTCGAAGTCGTCGCCGCCGAGCGCCGAATCCCCGTTGGTGGCGAGCACCTCGAATACGCCGCGCGTGAGCTTCAGGATCGAGATGTCGAACGTGCCGCCGCCGAGGTCGTAGACCGCGTAGATGCCTTCCACCGCGTGGTCGAGGCCGTAGGCGACCGCCGCGGCGGTCGGCTCGTTCAGGAGGCGCAGCAGCGGCAGGCCGGCGAGCTTCGCCGCGTCCTTGGTCGCCTGCCGCTGCGCGTCGTCGAAGTACGCGGGGACCGTGACCACCGCGGCGTCGATCGGCCCGCCCAGCTGCGCTTCGGCGCGCTGGCGCAGCGCGCGCAGGATCTCGGCGGAGACCTCGACCGGCGACTTCTCGCCGGCGCGCGTGGTGACACGGACCATGCCCGGCGCGTCGACGAAGCGATACGGGAAACGGCGCGCGTCGGCGAGGTCGGCGAGGCCGCGGCCCATGAACCGCTTCACCGACACCAGCGTGTTGTGGGGGTCGGTGGTCTGCGCTTTCGCGGCCGCGTAACCGACGTCGACGCCGCCGGGGCCGTAGTGCACGATCGACGGCACCAGCGGTCGGCCCTCGTCGTCCGGCAGCACGACGGCGATGCCGTCGTCGCGCACCGTCGCGACGAGCGAGTTGGTGGTGCCGAGGTCGATGCCGATGGCGCGCCGGCGCGGGCGCTTTTGCGGCGCCTCGTCGGGCTCGGCGATCTGCATCAGGGCCATCGGTCGCTCCGCCGCGTCAGGACGTCGCCCGCGCGAGCATCTCGTCGACGTCCGCGGCGAGCTTGTCGAGGAACCGCAGCTCCCGCACGCGCTCGCGGGCACCGCTCGCGGGCGCCGGCGCGTCCAGGAGCCGGCCGAGCGCGGATTGCATCCCCGCGGCCTCGCTGCGGACCTCGTCGAGCAGCGCTTCGAGCGCGACCTCGTCGCGCGCGTCCGCCGCGCTCGCGGCGCGCTCGCGACGCTCGAGCTGGCGCTCGAGGAAATCGGGATCCAGCGCCGTGTCCGTTTCGTCGAACGCCTCCACGCCCCGCAACGACAGCAGGTAGCGCGCACGCTCGACCGGATCGCCGAGCGTCCGGTACGCCTCGTTCACGCGCGCAGCGGCCTGCAGCGCGAGACGGCGCGAGGCGTCGTCGGACGCCGCATGCCGGTCCGGATGCACGCGCCGCTGCAGCGAGCGGTACGCGGCGTCGAGCGCCGCGGCGTCGATCGCGTAACGCGCGGGCAGGCCGAAAAGTTCGAAGTGGTTGCTTGCGAAGTCGAGCACGGGGCGGGGATCGGGAATCAGGGATCGGGAACCAGCTCGCAGCGGTCGCGGGCACCGGCCGTGGCGCCGGACGGTCGAGCGGCCCGCGTCGGGATCACGCCGTCGCGTCGCGGGAAGCGCGGCAGGCGCCGCTCCGGATCACGCGCCCGGGGCACGGCTCCGCACGGGTGCCTGGCGCGGGCGTTCGGCGCTCGACGACGGCGAACGATCGCCGCCGGCGACTAGACGTTGAACGACTCCCCGCAACCGCATTCGTCCTTGACGTTGGGATTGCGGAACTTGAAGCCCTCGTTCAACCCCTCGCGCGTGAAGTCGAGCACCGTGCCGTCCAGGTAGGGAAGGCTCTTGGGGTCGACGACGACGGTCACGCCATGCTGCTCGAACGCCACGTCGCCGGGCGTCGTCTCGTCGACGAACTCGAGCTTGTACGCGAGCCCCGAGCAGCCGGAAGTCCGCACGCCCAGCCGCAGGCCGATGCCCTTGCCGCGCCGGGCCAGCTGCTTGGCGACGTGCTTCGCCGCCGTCTCGGTCACCGTGATCGCCATCGTCAGTCCGCCGCGAGCTTCTCGCCCGACGGCGCTTCGGCTGCGCCATGCTTCTTGCGGTAGTCGGCCACCGCGGCCTTGATCGCGTCCTCGGCGAGGATCGAGCAGTGGATCTTCACCGGCGGCAGCGCGAGCTCCTCCGCGATCGCGGTGTTGCGGATCGACATCGCCTGGTCGAGCGTCTTGCCCTTCACCCATTCGGTGACGAGCGACGACGACGCGATCGCCGAGCCGCACCCGTAGGTCTTGAACTTCGCGTCCTCGATCAGGCCGTCCGCGCCGACCTTGATCTGCAGCTTCATCACGTCGCCGCACGCCGGTGCGCCGACCATGCCCGTGCCGACGCCCGAATCGTCCTTCGCGAACGAGCCGACGTTGCGCGGGTTCTCGTAGTGGTCCAGTACCTTGTCGCTGTATGCCATGGTGCCTCTCCTTCATCCCCCACCGGGCGTCAGGTGCCCGGTATTCCCAGCCGTCGTCCCGCGAAAGGCGAAACGTCCCGCGGTCGCCTCAGTGCGCCGCCCACTGCACGGTGCTGAGGTCGACGCCTTCCTGGTGCATCTCCCACAGCGGCGACAATTCCCGCAGCTTGGCGATCTTGCGCTTGACGAGGTCGATCGTGTAGTCGACCTCGGCGGGCGTGGTGAAGCGCCCCACGGTGAAGCGGATCGAGCTGTGCGCGAGCTCGTCGCTGCGGCCGAGCGCGCGCAGCACGTACGACGGCTCGAGCGACGCCGACGTGCACGCCGATCCCGACGACACGGCGACGTCCTTGATCGCCATGATCAGGCTCTCGCCCTCGACGAAGTTGAAGCTCACGTTCAGGTTGTGCGGCACGCGCCGCTTCAGGTCGCCGTTGACGTAGACCTCGTCGATCTCCGACAGCCCCTTCAGGAGCCGGTCGCGCAGCGCGCGGATGCGCTCGGCTTCCTCGGCCATCTCGAGCTTCGCGATCCGGAACGCCTCGCCC
>DASTCK010000077.1:0-3813 GCA_035711225.1 Casimicrobiaceae bacterium | reverse complement strand
CGCGCCAATGTCGAGGCGCTCAACCGCTATCGCCCCGACGTGCTGTTCGGGTACGCGAGCTACCTCGTGGCGATCGCTCGCCACGTCGCCGCCGGCAAGCTCGCCGTCGAGCGTCCGAAGCTCGTGATCTACGCCGCCGAGGCGCTCTCGGACGGCGAGCGCGCCGAGGTCGAGGCGGCGTTCGGCGCGCCGGTCATCTCGCGCTACACGGCGGTCGAGGCGTTCAAGATCGCGTTCCTGTGCGAGCGTCGCGAAGGCTTCCACGTGCACGAGGACCTCGCGCACCTGCGCCTCGTCGACGCGGACGGCCGGGCCGCGCGCGAAGGCGACGCCGGCGCGATCGTCCTGTCGAACCTGGTCAACCGCGGCACCGTGCTGCTGAACTACCGCACGTCCGATCTCGCGCGCTGGTCCGGCGAGCCCTGCGCGTGCGGGCGCACGCTGCGCCGGCTCGCGACGCTCGACGGCCGCCTCGAGGACCTGCTGCACCTGCCCGGCGGCGAGGTCGTGCACCCGCGCGGGATCTGGGGGTTGCTGAAGCCGCACCCGGAGGTGCTGCAGTACCAGCTCGTGCAGCGCGAGCCGACGCGCTTCCTGCTCAGGCTCGTGACCGGAAGCGAGGACGACTACGCGCGGCTGGCCCCGACGATCGCCGGCGAGATGGCGGCGGTGCTGGGCGCCGGCACGACGGTGGCGACCGAGCGGTGCACAGAATTGCCGCGCGAGGCGGGCGGCAAGGTGCGGATGGTGATCGCGCTGCCGGACGGCGCCCGAAAGTAGGGTCAGACTCGATTTTCCGGAAGCGGGCGCGCTGCTTCAACGCGTTGCGCCGAAAGTCGTGGCCCTACCTGCGACCCGGCCCTAGTTGAGCTGCGCGCGATAGTCTTCGCGCACGACGTCGAGATACTCCGGATGCTTCCGGAGGAACCCGATCGCGTAAGGGCAGACCGGCATCACCGACAGCTTGCGCTTGCGCAGGTCGTCGAGCATGCCCGCAACGAGCTTCGAGCCGTAGCCCTTGCCCTCGTGCTTGCGGTCGACCTCGGTGTGCTTGAGCAGCACGCCGTCCTCGCCGATCGGGTCGTACTCGATGAAGCCGACCTCCTCGCCGCCGACCGTCAGCCGGTAGCGCTGCGCGACCGTGTCGTTCACCACCTTGGTTTCCATCGCGACATTATGCCTCTTCGCGCCTGGCATGCAGTCGCGCAGCGCCAATAATCGGCGCAGGTGCGCGTCGGTCGGCATGGCCATGCGAAGGCCTTTCGCCGACTCGGGCGAGACCGTGACGTCAACCGCCTCGATTCGGTGCCGCCCACTGGCCGAGCGGCAGGCCCCCCGGACACGCCTTGGTTCGCCAGCGAACAGAGCGATGCGGCGAATGGGCCCAAGCTGAGGGTGGGAGGGTTTGTCCATGCGCCGCTCGCCACACCAGAACCGTCTTCTCGCCGCCATGTCGGCCGCCACGTACGAGCGGCTGCTGCCGCACCTCGAGCTCGCGGCGCTGCCGCGCGGCCTGATCCTCCACGAACCGGGAGGCACGCTCGACCATGCGTATTTCCCGACGTCCAGCACGGTCTCGCTGCTCTGCCCGCTGGAGAACGGCACGTCGCCGGAAGTGGCGATCATCGGCAACGATGGCGTGGTCGGCGTCGCCCTGTACATGGGCGGCGCGAAGTCGACCAACACCCGGGCCGTCGTGCAAAGCGCCGGCCATGGATTCCGCCTGCGGGCTGCGACGCTGCAGTCCGCCGTGGAAAGCGACGCGCCCCTCCGCCACCTGATGCTGAGGTACGCGCTTGCGCTCATGGCGCAGATGGCCCAGACGGCCGCCTGCAACCGGTACCACACGATCGACCAGCAGATCTGCCGGCTGCTCTTGATGTGCATGGACCGCTGGGCGTCCAACCGCCTGAGCCTGACGCACGAGCGCATCGCCAACCTGCTGGGCGTTCGCCGCGAAGGCGTCACCGAGGCGTCGCTCAACCTGGCCACCGCGGGCTTGATCAGCTACAAGCGCGGCTGCATCACCGTTCTCGATCGACCGCATCTGGAATCGAGGGTCTGCGAATGCTATGCGGCCGTGACGGCGGAAGCCGATCGCCTGATTCCCAGGCAGCCTGCGTTGATGGCGGCGTGAGCTGCCGGGGACTGACCGCGCGTCGTCGAAGCGCACGCCTCACGCCTTATCGCGAGGACTGGATTGGGACTAGTGGTGCCCTGCCGAAGATCCACACTTCCGGCTTCTTGGGGAGATGGCCGGCATGCAGCGTCTCGCCACGGAACTCAGCGTAGCCCGGACGCAGCGCTACCAACCCCCGCGATCAACGCCGCCATGATGGCAACGCCCTCCCGCGCGACGTCGATCAGCAGATGCTCGTCCGGCGCGTGCTGCGAGCACGCCGGGTAGGAGTGCGGCACCCAGATCGTCGGCAAACCGAGTACGTCGGCAAAGCAGTCGTTCGGTAACGACCCACCGAGATTGGGCAGGATCGCGGGCTTGCGGCCGGTCGTCGCCTCGATCGTCCGCGCGGCCCAGCGCACCCACGGGTTGTCCGGGTCGAGTCGCGTCGCGTTCATCGTCTCCATCCTGTCGGGCAGGACGGCGACACTCGCGAAGCCGCGCGCGTCGAGGTGCGCGCGGATTGCCGGAAGGAAGGTACTCGGATCGCAGCCGGCGACGAAGCGGATTTGCAGCGTCGCGGTCGCGCGACCCGGAATCGCGTTGACCGGCTTGTCGGGATTTCCCGTGCGGAACGCCAGGACCTCGAGCGCGTTCCATCCGAACACGCGCTCGGCGGGGGAAAGGTCGGGCTCGCCCCACATGCGATCGACAGGCGGCCCGGCCGGCTCGCCGGGCTCGATCGTGGAGAGTGCGCGTCGCACCGCATCGGGAATCGGCGGCGGACGCAGCGCATCGACGAGGATCGTGCCGCGCGAATCCATCATGGACGCGATCGCGTGCGCGAGGATCGTGCCCGGATTCGCGATGAGCCCGCCCCAGTTGCCCGAGTGATGCGCGCCGTCGCGCAGGTTCACGTCGAGCGTGAAGTTCATCGCGCCGCGCGAGCCCAGGAAGAGCGTCGGCGTGGCGGCGTTGAGGCGCGGCCCGTCGCTCGCGATGAAGACGTCGGCGGCGAGCTCGCGCCTTTTCGCCTCGCAGGTCGCCTTGAGTCCCGGCGAGCCGACCTCCTCGCCCATCTCGAAGATCCACTTGACGTTGCAGCCGAGTGCGCCACGCGTCGCGATCACGTGCCCGATCGCGGCCAGGTTGATCGTGTGCTGGCCCTTGTTGTCGGCCGTTCCGCGGCCGTACCAGCGGCCGTCGCGCTCCTCCAGCGTCCACGGCGAGGCGGCTTTGCGCCATTGCTCGTCGTGGCCCGGAACGACGTCGCCGTGGCCGTACATCAGCACGGTCGGTAGTTCTGCGCCTTCGATGCGTTCGGCAAATAGCATCGGCGGCGCCCCCGCGACCGGGTTGTCCCAGATCGTGTGGGCGAAGCCCATGGCCGCCAGCGACGGACCGATCTCGTCGGTCAGATAGCGACGAAGCTCGTCCGCACGGTCGGGGAGCTGGCTTTCGGTGCGGTAGGCGACGCGGCGGGCGAGCGTAATGCGCATGGACGCTAGATTGTCGGCGAGAGTCGGGGTCGCGATCGTCATGACCAGATGGTAGGGAAAGCCGGGGTGCGGAGCTACGGGCACGATGGCCAAAGCTCTCGACATGAGCCTCCGACGCCTGAAGATTGGGCGATTTGCCGAAGCGATTTCGCTCCGGCACTTGGTTTGCTTGCTTCCAATCCTCACAGGGCCGCG
>DASTCK010000076.1:0-16530 GCA_035711225.1 Casimicrobiaceae bacterium | reverse complement strand
CGCGGACCTCGGCATGGAGGCGATCTACGAGTTCGACGTGCGCGACATGCCGGTGACGGTGGCGGTCGACGCGAACGGCACGTCGGTGCACGAGACCGGCCCACGCGAGTGGCAGGCGCGGATCGGCAGGATCCCGGTCGCGACGGCCTGACGCGCGGCGCGACCGTGCGTCGCCGTGGCACGCACGTTGCTCCGGTCGTCAGGTTCAGAGGACCCGCCGGCGTTCCGGCGGCGCGCCGGGCCCGCGCCCGGGCGCTTCCGCGGCGGGGCCGCACCCCGATCGTGACATTCGCCCCCTCCCTGCGCCGCCGTGCCGCCGTGGCGCGATCGCTCCCTCCGAGGACGACGCGGTGAGCGACCCCTCGCTCCAGGCCGCGCACGACGACGCGCCGCGCCGCCGCCTGCTCCGGCGTATGCGCCGCCACGCGAGCGCCATGGGTGCCGACACCGTGTCGCCCGCGGCGCTGCCGCCGGTCCGGCTCGGGCTGGTGACCAAGCTGCAGATCCTGACGGTCAGCCTCGTGTTCCTGACCGCGCTCGCGATCACCGGCTACACGTTCTGGCGCGAATGGAGCGGCGGCGAGGACGAGTTGCGCGCCCAGGCGCGCATGCTGTCGACGATGCTGGCCGAGATCGTCGACGAGCCGCTGCACGCCGCCGACCGGGCGTCGGTGCAGGAAGCGCTCGACGGGCTCGCGCCGGGCGCGAGCCTCGCGTACGTCGCGATCGTCGACGCCCGGCACAACGTCGTGGCGAGCCGTCGCTTCTCCGACGCGCTCGCCGCGGCCACGGTCCCGGCGCCGGCGGCGGTTCCGGGCGACGCCACGGGAGGCGACGGGTACCGGCGCACGTTCGGCCCCGCCAGCTACCTCGAAGTCGTGGCGCCCGTGTACAGCGGAGGCGTGCGGCAGGCGCGCGCCGCCGCCTCCGACGGCAAGCCGGCGGCCGCGGCGCCGATCGGCTACGTGCAGGTCGGCATGTCGCTGCAGTCGCAGACGGTGCGCTTCCGCAACTACGTCGCCGGCGCGCTGACGATCGTCGGCCTCGTGATGGTCGTCGCGATGGTCACGGCGCTGCTGCTGACGCGCCGGCTCGTCGCGCCGATGCGCCGGCTGATGCGAGCGGCGCGCGCGGTCGCGGGCGGACGGCTCGACGTCTACGTGCCGACCTTCTCGCGCGACGAGCTCGGTCACCTGACGCACACGTTCAACCACATGACGCAGCGGCTCGCCGAGTCGCAGGCCGAGGTCGTGAGCTACCAGCGCACGCTCGAGGACAAGGTCGCGCAGCGAACGCGCGAGCTCGAGATCGCGACCGCGCACGCGTACAAGCTCGCGCAGCACGACATCCTCACCGGGCTGCCGAACCGCTCGCTCCTGAACGAACGGCTGCGCCAGATCCTCGCGGTCGCACACCGCGAATCCACGCAGGTCGCCTGCCTGTTCCTCGACTTCGACCATTTCAAGCGCATCAACGACACGCTCGGCCACGACGCGGGCGACCAGCTGCTCCAGGCGATCGCGCAGCGGCTCGGCAGCGCGGTGCGCGAATCCGACACCGTCGCGCGGCTCGGCGGCGACGAGTTCGTGCTCGTGCTGCCCGGGCTCGACCCGGCGCACGCGACGTTCGAGGTGATGAGCGTCGTGCACCGCGTGCGCGAGTCGTTCCTCGCGCCTTTCCGCATCGCCGACCAGACGCCGACGCTCACCTGCTCGGTCGGCGTGTCGGTCTTCCCGCTCGACGCGCAGGACCCGGCGACCCTCATCAAGCAGGCGGACACCGCGATGTACGCGGCGAAGGAAGCGGGGCGCAACGCGTACCGCTTCTACACGGCCGACATGAACGCGCGCGTGCAGGCGCGTTTGCAGATCGAGACCGACATGCGGCGCGGGCTGATGGACGACGAGTTCTTCCTCGTCTACCAGCCGCAGGTCGACACGGTGACCGGTCGCGCGTTCGGCGTCGAGGCGCTGCTGCGCTGGCGCGATCCCGAGCGCGGGGTCATCGGGCCGTCCGAGTTCATCCCGATCGCCGAGGAGTCCGGGATGATCCAGGCGCTCGGCGCACGCGTGCTGCGCGATGCCTGCCGCCAGGTCGCGCAATGGCACAAGGACGGCATGGCGATGCGCCTGTCGGTCAACCTCTCGGTGCAGCAGCTCCAGCACGACAGCTGGCTGTCGATCGTCGAGGATGCGCTCGCGACCTCCGGGCTGCCGTCGGCGCAGCTCGACCTCGAGATCACCGAGAGCGTGATCATCACGCACCCGGACCGCGCCGTGGCCACGCTCGCGCGCCTGAAGCAGATGGGCGTGTCGATCACGATCGACGACTTCGGCACCGGCTACTCGTCGCTGTCCTACCTCGCCCGGCTGCCGATCCAGGGTCTCAAGATCGACCAGCGCTTCATCCACGGGATCGAGCGCAACCGCAACGACGAGACGATCACGCAGGCGATCATCGCGCTCTCGCAGTCGCTCGGGCTGCGCTGCATCGCCGAGGGCGTCGAGACGCGCCCGCAGATCGAGTTCCTGCGCCGCCACGGCTGCGAGAAGGCGCAGGGCTACCTGATCTGCCCGCCGCTCGAGGGGGACGAGCTTCGCGCATGGTGGGTGTCGCGCGTCGCCGATCCCGCGTCGGCGCAGCCGGAGCTGTGGCCGGTCGCCCGCTGAAGTCAGCGCGGGCAACCTCGTCCGACCGAAGTCGGACCCACGAGAGCCGCGTCGCGCCGCGCCGACGGGCATCCGACCGAAGCCGGTCCCGCGAGAACCACGCCGCGCCGACGGGCGTCGACGGGCGTCGGACCTGCGAGGTCTTGCCCGCGTCGTGCGACTGGCAGGTCCGGCGTCGGCGGGACGCCGTCTCGCCAGCGCGATTCAACCCGCCAGATCGCCCGGCGCGTCGACGTCGCGCAGCGCGCCGGGATCGTCGACGTCGATGCGCACGAGCGAGGCGCCCGCGCCGGCCAGCAGCGAGCGCGCGCCCTCGTCTCCCGAGAGCGCGAGCAGCGCCTCGCGATGGCCCGCGGCGAATCCGACCGGATGCCCGCGCTGGCCGCGGTGGAACGGCGCGGCGAGCGACGCGCCGGCCTCGAGCGCCTCGACCACCGCACGCACCGTCGCGTGCGCGATCCACGGCATGTCCGCGAGCGCCACGACCCAGCCGCCCGCGTCGGCGCTGGCCGCGACGCCGCACGCGAGGCTCGCGCCCATGCCCTCGTCGGCGCGCGGGCAGTGAACGACGTGCGCGCCCGAGGCGGCGAGGAGCGCGGCGAGCGCGTCGTCCCCCGGCCGCACGACGGCGAACACGCGCCGCACCGAGCTTCCCAGCACGCGGCAGGCGGCCACGCCCATCGGCGTGCCGTCGGCGAGCGGCACGAGGAGCTTGTCGCCGCCGAAGCGGCGAGCCGCGCCCGCCGCGAGCAGGATGCCCGCCGGCCGGGCGTGCTCGGCGCGGTCCACCGCGAGCCGCTACTCCGGCAGGAGCCGGAAGCGGCCGTCGCGCACGACGACCGGCACGCGCGCGCGCTCGTCCATGCCGTTGTGGTTCTGTGCCGACATCGTGAACACGCCCTGCGTGCCGACGACCTCGCGCGAGGCCTCGAGGGCGTCGCGCAGCGCGACGCGGAACGCTTCGGTGCCCGGCTTCGCGGTGCGCGCCGCGACCGGGATCGCGCGCTCGAGCAGCAGCCAGCCGTCCCAGACGTTGGCGCCGAACGTCGCCGGCTTCGCGCCGAACCTCTTCTCGTACGCGTCGATGTACCCGAGGGCGACCTTCTTCGTCGGGTTGCTGTCCGCGACGTCGTCGAGCACCAGCATCGGGCCTGCGGCGAGGATCGTGCCCTCCACCTTGTCCTTGCCGAGCGCGATGAAGTCGTTGGTCGCGACCGCGTGCGTCTGGTAGATCGGTCCCTTCCAGCCCTGGTCGCGCAGCGTCGCCTGCGGCAGCACGGCCGGGCCGCCGACCGCCGCGATGAACATCGCGTCCGGCTTCGCCGCGATCAGCTTGAGCGACTGTCCGGTCACGCTCGCGTCGGTGCGCGCGTAACGCTCGCTCGCGACGATCCGGATGTCTTCCTTCCCGGCCATCGGCGACAGCACGCGGAACCAGTTCTCGCCGTAGGGATCGTTGAACCCGATGAAGCCCAGCGTCTTCACGCCGGTCTTCTTCATGTGGCGGATCAGCGCCGAAGCGATCAGGTCGTCGTTCTGCGTCGTCTTGAACACCCACCGGCGCTTGGCGTCCATCGGCTCGACGACGTTCGAGCTGCCCACCGTCGCCAGCAGCGGTACCTTGCCCTCGGCGACGGTGTCGAGGATCGCGAGCGCGGCCGGCGTCGTCGACGGGCCGATCAGCGCGTCGACGTTGCTCTCGCCGATCAGCTTCTTCGCGTTCTGCAGCGCGCGCGTCGAGTCGGCACCATCCTCGAGCTGGATGTACTCGACGGTGAGGTCGCCGATGCGCCGCGGCAGGATGTCGCCCGTGTTCTTCTGCGGCACGCCGATCGCCGCCGTCGGTCCCGTCGCCGACACCATCAGGCCGATCTTCACCTGCGCCGCGGCGGGCAGCGCGGCGACGAGAGATGCGACGAACAGCGCGGCGAAACGGATCACGGGCGACTCCGAAGCTGAAGAAGAACATCGATTCTAGCAGCGCGCCCGCAACCCGCCCTCGCGCACGCCACCCGGTACTGCGTCGTTGTGCCGCACGATCGGCGCACGGTCGCCCAAGGCCGATCGCGCTGATCGAACGCCGGGCGGAAGACTCGCGCCTTCGCGAAGACGCATGCGACCGGCGGCGAATCGTTGCCCTGCCGCGGCGTCCTTTCTCGACGATCGTCGCTGCAGGGCGGAGCTGCGCGTCGGCCGCTCTACGCGATGCGAGCCTCGCGCGTCGGTCCACCCGCACGATGCAAGCCTCGCGCGTCGGTCGCCGCGACCACTCGCAACCCTCGGCGTCGATCCCGCGAGCTCCGCTCGCGGGGCCCTCGCCGCCGAGCTCGGGTCGCAGCGACCTCCTCGGACCACCCGCACGATGCAAGCACCGCGCGTCGGTCGCAGCGACCACTCGCAACCCTCGGCGTCGATCCCCGCGAGCTCCGCTCGCGGGGCCCCTCGCCGCCGAGCTCGGGTCGCTACCCGAAGAATTCCTTGAGCTTGTCGAAGAACGACTTCTGCTTCGGGCTGTGCGCGGCGGGATCCTGCTGGTTGATCGCCTCGAACTCGCGCAGCAGCTCCTTCTGCTTCGCCGTCAGCTTGACCGGCGTCTCGACCGCCACGTGGCAGTAGAGGTCGCCGACGACCGATCCGCGCACCGGCCGGATGCCCTTGTTGCGCAAGCGGAACACCTGCCCGGTCTGGGTCTCGGTCGGGATCTTCACCTTCGCGTGGCCCTCGAGCGTCGGAATCTCGATCTCGCCGCCGAGCGCCGCGGTCGCGAAGCTGATCGGCATCTCGCAGTGCAGGTCGGCGCCGTCGCGCTGGAACACCGCGTGCGGCTTCAGCTGCACGACGACGTAGAGGTCGCCGGTCGGACCGCCGTTGACGCCGGCCTCGCCCTCTCCGGACAGCCGGATGCGGTCGTCCTGGTCGACGCCCGCAGGGATCTTCACCGACAGCGTCTTGTGCTTGCGCACGCGGCCCGCGCCGTCGCAGGTCTCGCACGGCTCCGGAACGATCTTGCCCGTGCCGTGGCACTGCGGGCAGGTCTGCTGGATCGAGAACATCCCCTGCGACATGCGCACCTGGCCGCGGCCGTGGCAGGTCGGACAGGTCTTCGGTTGCGTGCCCGGCTTCGCGCCGCTGCCCTTGCAGGTCTCGCACTGCTCCATCGTCGGGATGCGGATGCGCGCCTCGGTGCCGCGCGCCGCTTCCTCCAGCGTGAGCTCGAGGTTGTAGCGCAGGTCGGCGCCGCGGAACACGCCGCTGCCGCGCCCGCCGCGCTGCTGCTGGCCGAAGATCTCGCTGAAGATGTCGCCGAACGCGTCGGCGAAGCCGCCGAAGCCCTCGGGACCGCCGCGCGCGGCGCCCGCGCCGAAGCCGGCCGACGCGTCGACGCCGGCGTGGCCGAACTGGTCGTAGGCGGCGCGCTTGCGGGCGTCCGAGAGCACCTCGTACGCCTCCTTCGCTTCCTTGAATTTGTCCTCGGCGCCCTTGTCGTCCGGACTGCGGTCCGGGTGGTGCTTCATCGCGAGCTTGCGATAGGCCTTCTTGATGTCGTCTTCGGACGCATCGCGAGTGAGGCCGAGGACCGTGTAGTAGTCGCGCTTAGCCATTCCGTTGTCTCCCCGCACGCACGTCGCCCCGCGCGAGCGGGCCTACTCCCTACGACAAAAGCCGGCCATCCCATCGGGATGTCCGGCTCCGCGCCCATGACTGCCGGGACGCCATCGTTGCAGTGTCCGCGTCGAGCTCCGACCCTCCCGGCGCTCGAACGCGGACCGACCTCTCGTCGCGCCCGTCGTCCCGACTACGCGAACCCGCCGCCGCGACGAAGCGTCATTTCTTGTCCTTGACCTCGGTGTACTCGGCGTCGACGACCTTCTCGTCGCCCTCGCCCGCCTTCTCGCCACCGCCGCCCGCCGCGCCGGCCCCGGCGCCCGCGCCGGCGGCTCCCGCCGACGCCTGCGCCTGCGCGTACATCGCCTCGCCGAGCTTCTGCGCGGACTTGGCGAGCGCCTCGGTCTTCGCCTCGAGCGCGTCCTTCGACGCGTCCTTCTGCTTCAGGAGCTCCTCGGCGTCCTTCACCGCGGACTCGATCTTCTCCTTCTCGTCGGCGCCGACCTTGTCGCCGTGCTCGCCGAGCGACTTCTTCACGCTGTGCACCAGCGCGTCGAGGCCGTTGCGCGCCTGGACCGTCTCCATCAGCTTGCGGTCCTCCTCGGCGTGCGCCTCGGCGTCCTTGACCATCCGCTGGATCTCGTCCTCGGACAGCCCGGAGTTCGCCTTGATCGTGATCTTGGCTTCCTTCTGCGTCGCCTTGTCCTTCGCCGACACGTGCAGGATGCCGTTCGCGTCGATGTCGAACGTCACCTCGATCTGCGGGACGCCGCGCGGCGCGGGCGGGATGCCCTCGAGGTTGAACTGGCCGAGGCTCTTGTTGCCCGAGGCCATCTCGCGCTCGCCCTGCAGCACGTGGATCGTCACCGCGCCCTGGTTGTCGTCGGCGGTCGAGAACACCTGCTGCGCCTTGGTCGGGATCGTCGTGTTCTTCTGGATCAGGCGCGTCAGCACGCCGCCCAGCGTCTCGATGCCGAGCGACAGCGGCGTCACGTCGAGCAGCAGCACGTCCTTGCGGTCGCCCGCGAGCACGGACGCCTGCACGGCGGCGCCCACCGCCACCGCCTCGTCGGGGTTGACGTCCTTGCGCGGCTCCTTGCCGAAGAACTCCTTGACCTTCTCCTGCACCTTCGGCATGCGCGTCTGGCCGCCGACCAGGATCACGTCGGCGATGTCGGCGAGCTTGACCCCCGCGTCCTTGATCGCGATGCGGCAGGGCTCGATGGTGCGCTCGATCAGGTCCTCGACCAGCGCCTCGAACTTCGCGCGCGTGATCTTCTGCGACAGGTGCTTGGGACCGGACTTGTCGGCCGTGATGTACGGAAGGTTGATCTCGGTCTGCTGCGAGCTCGACAGCTCGATCTTCGCCTTCTCGGCGGCTTCCTTGAGGCGCTGGAGCGCGAGCACGTCGTTCTTGAGGTCGACGCCCTGCTCCTTCTTGAACTCGGTGACGATGTAGTCGATGAGCCGCTGGTCGAAGTCCTCGCCGCCCAGGAACGTGTCGCCGTTGGTCGAGAGCACCTCGAACTGGTGCTCCTTGTCGACTTCCGCGATCTCGATGATCGAGATGTCGAACGTGCCGCCGCCGAGGTCGTAGACCGCGATCTTGCGGTCGCCTTCCTTCTTGTCGAGGCCGAACGCGAGCGCGGCCGCGGTCGGCTCGTTGATGATGCGCTTGACCTCGAGGCCCGCGATCTTGCCCGCGTCCTTGGTCGCCTGGCGCTGCGAGTCGTTGAAGTACGCCGGGACGGTGATCACCGCCTCGGTGACTTCCTCGCCGAGGTAGTCCTCGGCGGTCTTCTTCATCTTGCGCAGGATCTCGGCGCTGACCTGCTGCGGCGCGATCTTCTTGCCGCGCACCTCGACCCACGCGTCGCCGTTGTCGGCCTTGCCGATCTTGAAGGGCATCAGCGCGATGTCCTTCTGGACCTCCTTCTCCTCGAACTTGCGTCCGATCAGCCGCTTGACGGCGTAGATCGTGTTCTTGGCGTTGGTGACCGCCTGGCGCTTCGCCGGCGCGCCGACGAGGACCTCGCCGTCGTCCGCGTACGCGACCACCGAAGGCGTCGTGCGCGCGCCCTCCGAGTTCTCGATCACCTTGGTCTGCCCGCCCTCGACGACGGCGACGCAGCTGTTGGTGGTTCCCAGATCGATACCGATCATCTTGGCCATGGCAAAGCTCCGCTACGGTGTGTTTTTCCTGTCCGGCAGATGGGGGTATTCGCCGGTCGACTCAAGCGTCGTCGTCGCGCAGCGCTGGCCCGTCGCCGGGGCCGCTCGACACGGCGACCAGCGCGGGGCGCAGGACCCGGTCGTGCAGCAGGTAGCCCTTCTGGAACACCTGGACGATCGTCTGCGCCGGCTTGGCCGAGGGGACCATCGTCATCGCCTGGTGCCGGTTCGGGTCGAATTTCTCGCCCATCGGGTCGATCGTGGCGATCGACGCCTTGTCGAACGCGGCCGTCAGCGACTTGAGCGTCAGCTCGACGCCCTCGCGCAGCTGCTCGGGCGAGGCCTTCTCGGTCGCGAGCGTCTGCTCGAGCGCGTCGCGGACCGTCAGGAGCTCGGAGGCGAAGCGCTCGATCGCGTACTTGTGCGCGCGGGCGACGTCCGACTGCCCGATCCGGCGCACGTTCTCGGTCTCGGCCTTGGCCCGCAGCCAGGCGTCCCGCAGGTCGGCGACCTCGTTCTCGGCTTTCTTCAGGATGTCCGCCAGGTCGGGGGCCGGATCGGCGGCGGCGGGGTCGGTGACCCGGTCGATGCCGGGGAGCTCGTCGGCGGAATCGGAGGGGTTCGTCGCGGTCATGCGGGGCTCGGGTCTGCCAAAGGCCATTGAAAGATCATGGGGACGGAACGGTGGGGTTCAACCCCTGGCGGGGGCCAGGCTCGGGACCCTTTCCCCTTCCGGCAGGCGTGGATGGCGCCGGGGTGTGCCCCGGCTGGGAGTGCCGGCCGGCCGCGTGCAAAGGCCTAGGTCGGGGCGCGGGTTCGCAATCCGGCCCCAATGGCGGGGTCGGATTGAGAACCCGATCGCGCCAGGGCATTCGCGAGGACGATAACCGCGTGGACGGCCCGCCGGCCGGGACCGTCGCCCCGCGTGCCGTCCGCGATCTGGTGCCGGCAGCTCGTGCCGTCGGCCACGATCAGCGTGTCCGGCGTCGCGGCCCGGACCGCCGGCAGGAGCGCGAGCTCGGCCATCCTCATCGAGGCGTCGTAGTGCTCGGCTTCGTAGCCGAAGTTGCCCGCCATGCCGCAGCACGAGGACTCGACCGCCTCGACCTCGAGATCGGGGACGAGCTTCAGCACCGCGAGGACCGAGCCGAACGCGTCGAACGCCTTCTCGTGGCAGTGGCCGTGCACCAGAGCGCGCCGCTGCGGCAGCGGGAGGAGCGACAGGTGCAGCCGCCCCGCCGCACGCTCGCGCGCGAGGAACTCGGTGACCAGGAGGGCACGGTCCGCCAGCGCCGCGGCTCCCTCGCCCAACCCGAGCGCCAGGAACTCGTCGCGCAGCGAGAACAGGCACGACGGCTCGAGGCCCACGATGGTCGCACCGGCCACGACGTGCGGCGCGAGCGCCTCGACGACCCGGCGCGCCTCGCGCTTCGCCTCGTCGACGCGGCCCGCGGCGAGCCACGTCCGCCCGCAGCAGAGCGGCCGACTCGCCCGTGCACCATCGGCCGGCGCCCGCGCCACGGCGACGCGATGACCCGCGGCGCGGAGCACCGCGAGCGCCGCGTGCGCGTTCTCCGGCTCGGCGTAGTTGGTGAACGTGTCGACGAGCAGCACGACGTCGGGCCGCTCGTCGTCGCGAACGCCGGGCGATGCGAGGAACGTGTCGCGGCGCCAGCGCGGCAGCGAGCGTCGCGACGCGATCCCCAGCACGCGCTCGGCCAGCCACGCCGCGCCCGGCACGCGGTCGCGGAGGCCCGCGAACGCCGGCGTGCGCGCCGCGCGAGGCGCCCAGCGCGGCAGCGAAGCGAACAGCCGGTCCCGCAGCGTGAGCCCGTGGCGCTGCTGCCAGTGATGGCGGAACTCGACCTTCATGCGCGCCATGTCCACGCCGGTCGGGCAGTCGCGCCGGCATCCCTTGCAGCTCACGCACAGGTCCAGCGCCTCCTTCACTTCCTTCGACGCGATGTCCGGCCCGTAGTGGCCCGCCAGCGCGAGCCGGAGCGTGTTGGCCCGCCCGCGCGTCAGGTGCCGCTCGTCGCGCGTCACGCGGAAGCTCGGGCACATCGTGCCGGCGTCGAACTTGCGGCAATGACCGTTGTTGTTGCACATCTCGACGGCCTTCGCGAATCCGTGCGCGGGATCGCCGCCGGTGCCCGGCGCGCCGGTCGCGCCGCTCGCCGCATCGCCCTTCACGTCCCAGGCCGACCAGTCGAGCGCGGTCGCCACCGGGAGCGTCGTGTGGCCGGGCGGAAAGCGGAACAGCGAGCGGTCGTCCATCCGCGTGGCGCGCACGATCTTGCCGGGGTTCATGAGGCCGTCCGGGTCGAACAGACCCTTCACTTCCTCGAACGCGCGCGTCAATCGCGGGCCGAATTGCCATGCCACCCATTCGCTGCGCACCAGCCCGTCGCCGTGCTCGCCCGAGTACGCACCCTTGTACTCGCGCACCATCGCCGACGCCTCCTCGGCGATCGCGCGCATCTTGGCCGCGCCGTCGCGGCGCATGTCGAGGATCGGCCGGACGTGCAGCGTGCCGACCGAGGCGTGCGCGTACCAGGTGCCGCGCGTGCCGTGCTTCTCGAACACTCGCGTCAGGCGCTCGACGTAGTCGGCGAGGTGCTCGAGGGGCACCGCGCAGTCCTCGATGAACGAGACCGGCTTGCCGTCCCCCTTCATGCTCATCATGATGTTGAGGCCGGCCTTGCGCACCTCCCACAGCGCCCTCTGCGCCGTCGCGTCGGTCATCGGCACGACCGCGCCGGGCAGGCCCAAGTCGCCCATCATGTCGACGAGGCGCGCGAGCTGTCGCCGCGGGCCCTCGGCGTCGTCGCCTGTGAACTCGGTGAGCAGGATCGCGTCGGGCTCCCCGATCAGCGCGGCGTCGATGATCGGCCGGAACGCCGGGTTGTCGCGCGCGAGCCCGATCATCGTGCGGTCGACCAGCTCGACCGCCGACGGCCCCAGCGTGACGATATGCTGCGCGCACTGCATCGCGCGGTAGAGCGTCGGGAAGTTGACCACGCCCAGCGTGCGGTGCCTCGGCAGCGGGGCGAGCGCCAGCGTGATCGCGCGGCTCCATGCGAGCGTCCCCTCGCTGCCGACCAGCAGGTGCGCGTAGTTGACGCGCCCGTCGCTCGTGTACGGTCGATCGCTTTGCGGGTCGAACACGTCGAGGTTGTAGCCGCCGACGCGGCGCATCACGTGCGGGACGCGCGCGGCGATCTCGCCGCGCTCGCGCGCGCCGATCGCGTCGAGGCGCCCGCAGAGCTCGCGGACGCGCGAAGGGGCGCCGCCCATCGACGACGCGTCGCCGAAGCGCGCCTCCGTTCCGTCGGCCAGCAGCGCGTCGATCGCCAGCACGTTGTGCACCATGTTGCCGTAGGCGATCGAGCGCGAGCCGCACGAATTGTTGCCCGCCATGCCGCCGAGCGTCGCCTGCGCCGAGGTGCTGACGTCGACCGGGTACCACAACCCGTGCGGCCGCAGCCACGCGTTGAGCTGGTCGAGCACGACGCCCGGCTCGACGCTCACCGTGCGTGCCTCGCGGTCGAACGCGCCGATGCCGCGCAGGTGCTTCGTGTGGTCGACGACCAAAGCCGCGCCGACCGTCTGCCCGCACTGCGAACTGCCGGCGCCCCGCGGGAGCAGCGGTACGCCCATCTCGCGGCACAACGCGAACGCCGCGCGGACGTCGTCGTGCGACGACGGCACCAGCACGCCCACGGGCTCGACCTGGTAGATCGACGCGTCCGTCGCATAGCGCCCGCGCGACGCGCGATCGAACAGCACCTCGCCTCGCACCGCGCCGCGCAGTCGGCGCGCCAGCTCGCCGGCGGCGGTGGTGGGCTTCGGAGGGACGATGGTCGCCATGGGGGGAGGCGCGCCGGGCGTTGCGCCACCCGTGATTCTAGAGGCACCGGCCCGGGAGCCCGGGGCGAGGCGAATCGAGGACGCGCGCCGCCGTTGCGCGGGGCTTCCCCATTGCGTAGCATCGACCGCTTCACGATCGCCACGCATCCGGAAGCCGCGTAGGACGATCGACAGAAGCGCGCCCCGAGCGCGTCGCGGCCGGCACCATCTCCCTGGAGGAAACGACATGAACCGCACGACTTCCGGACCCGCTCGCCGGGCCCTCCTCCGCAGCGTCGTCGCCCTCGCCGCGTTCGCGGTCGCCGGCGGCGCGAGCGCCCAGCTCGAGATCAAGCTCGGCCACGTCGGCGAGCCGGGCTCGCTGTTCCAGAAGAGCGCCGACGAGTACGCGCGGCGCGCCAACGCCAAGCTCGGCGGCAAGGCCAAGGTCGTCGTCTACGGCTCGAGCCAGCTCGGCAGCGACGAGGAGCTGATCCAGAAGCTCAAGCTCGGCACGGTCGACATGGCCCTTCCGTCGACCGTGATGAGCTCGCAGGTCGACCTGTTCGGCGTGTTCGAGATGCCGTACCTGGTCAAGGACCGCGCGCACATGGCGCGCATCGAGAAGGAGCTGTTCTGGTCGAAGCTCGAGCCCGAGGCCGAGAAGAAGGGCCTCAAGGTCCTCGCCGTCTGGGAGAACGGCTTCCGCCAGATCACGAACAGCAAGCGTCCGATCCGGACGCCGGCGGACCTGGCCGGCATCAAGCTGCGCGTGCCCGGCGGCAAGTGGCGCGTGAAGATGTTCCAGGCCTACGGCGCGAACCCGAGCCCGATGAAGTTCTCCGAGGTCTTCACCGCGCTGCAGACGGGCGTGATGGACGGCGAGGAGAACCCGTTCACCCAGATCTACTCGGCGAAGTTCCAGGAGGTCCAGAAGTACCTGTCGCTCAGCGGCCACGTCTACACGCCGGCCTACCTCACGGTCGGCAGGACGAAATGGGAATCCGTCCCGCCCGACGTGCGCAAGATCCTCGAGGACACCGCGAAGGAGACGCAGGCGTTCGTCTACGAGGTCGCCGCGAAGGACGACGGCGAGCTCCTCGGCAAGCTCAAGGACGCCGGCATGCAGGTCAACGACGTCGACAAGGACGCGTTCATCGCGGCAAGCCGCGCGATCTACGAGGAGTTCGGCAAGGAAGTCGCCGGCGCGAAGGACGTGATCGACCGCGCGGTCGCGCTCGGGAAGTAGCCCGGTGGAACCCCCGACCGGCGCTCCTTCGCCGGGAGCGCCGCGGGCCGGCGCGCCCGCGACGCTCCGCGCCCGCTACGGCGCCTTCCTCGAGGTCGTCGTGGTCGTCCTGATGGCCACGCTCTTCGTCGAGGTGACCGCCGGCGTCGTGTTCCGCTTCGTCGGCCATTCGCTGATCTGGTACGACGAGGTGGCCTCGGTGCTGCTCGCGTGGCTCACGTTCTACGGCTCGGCGCTCGCGTCGGTCAAGCGCGCGCACATCGGCTGCCCGGAGCTCGTCGACATCCTGCCGTGGCCGGCCAAGCGTGCCGCCAACGTCGTCGCGCAGCTCGTCGTCATCGCGTTCTTCGTGGCGCTCGGCATGGTCGGCATCTCGATCATGCCGGCGCTCGCCGGCGACACGCTCGTGAGCCTGTCCTGGGTGCCGATGAACGTCGTGCAGTCGGTGATCCCGATCAGCGCGGCGCTGATCGTCGTCGCCGAATTGCTCTACCTCGTCGACCTGCTGCGCACGCGCGCGCCGCCCGCCGCAGGCGGCGGGCCCGCGCTCGCCGACGGCCTGCACTGACGCGGAGCGGCCATGGGAATCATGCTCGGCCTCTTCGCGGCGGTGCTCGCGCTGGTGCTCGTCAACATCCCGATCGCCGTATCGCTAGGCGTCGTCGCGCTGATCGCGATGGTCGCCACGCACGGAACGGCGATCCTGCCCAACCTGGCGCTCGTCACCTACAACGGCGCCACGAGCTTCCCGCTCCTCGCGATCCCGCTGTTCATCCTCGCCGGCGCGATCATGAACGCCTCGGGCATCTCGCGGCGCCTGATCGCGTTCGCCTCCGCGCTGTTCGGATGGGTGCGCGGGGGCCTCGCCCACGTCTCGATCGGCTCGTCGCTGTTCTTCGCCGAGATCTCGGGATCCGCGGTCGCGGACGTCGCCGCGCTCGGCTCGATCATGATCCCCGGCATGAAGTCGAAGGGCTATCCGGCGCCCTTCGCCGCCGCGGTGATGTCGTCCGCCGCGACGCTCGCCGTCATCATCCCGCCGTCGATCCCGATGATCCTGTACGCGGTGATGGCGGAGACGTCGGTCGTGCAGCTCTTCGTCGCCGGCATCGTGCCGGGCATCATCGGCGGCCTCGGGCTGATGGCGATGGCGTCGTGGTTCGCCCGCCGCTACGACCTGCCGCGCGAGGAGGCGTTCGCGTGGTCGCGCGTGCGCAGCACCGCCCGCGACGCGCTGTGGGCGTTCCTGCTGCCGATCATCATCCTGGGCGGGATCTTCGGCGGCATCGTGACGGCGACCGAAGGCGCCGCGCTCGCCGTCGTCGCGGCGCTGCTGGTCGGGCTCGTGATCTACCGCGAGCTCGACCTCCGCCACCTGCGCACGACCATCGTCGAAGGCGGCGTCCAGACCGCCGTGGTCATGCTGCTGGTCGCGACCAGCTCGCTGCTCGGCACCTACCTGACCGAGGTGCAGGCGCCCCAGGCGCTCGCGCACGGCGTCTCCGAGCTGACGCGCAACAAGTGGCTCGTGCTCGCGCTCCTCAACCTGCTGTTCCTGCTGCTCGGCATGTTCCTGCACTCGGCGGCGGCGATCATCCTCGTCGTGCCGGTCGTGATGCCGCTGGTGCGCGCCGTCGGGATCGATCCGGTGCACTTCGGACTGATCGTCACCATCAACCTCGGCATCGGCCAGCAGACGCCGCCGGTCGCGAGCGTGCTGATGGTGGCGAGCTCGATCGCGAAGGAATCGGTGTGGGCGGTGACGCGCATCAACGTCTGGTTCATCGGCGTGCTGGTCGCGGTGCTGCTCCTCGTCACCTACGTTCCGGTGACCGGCATGGGCCTCGTCGAGTTCTTCTACCGATGAGCGCCGGCACCGATCTCGTCCGCGTCGAACGCGAAGGCGCGATCGCCACGATCGTGCTGAACCGGCCGGAGAAGCTCAACGCGCTCACGCGCGCGATGTGGGGGATGCTCGGCGAGGCCGTCGACGCGCTGTCCGCCGACAACGCCGTGCGCTGCATCCTCCTCCGCGGCGCGGGCGAGAAGGCGTTCTCGCCCGGAAACGACATCGCCGAGTTCGCGACCGAGCGCGCGAACAAGCCGCAGGCGATCGCCTACGGCGAGGTGATGCACCGCACGGCCGACTCGCTGGCGCGCTGCCGCCATCCGGTGGTCGCCCAGATCCACGGTATCTGCGTCGGCGGCGGCCTCGAGATCGCTGCGCTGTGCGACCTCCGAATCTGCGGGACGTCCAGCCGCTTCGGCGCGCCGATCAAGAACCTCGGCCTCGTGATGGCGTATGCGGAGATGGCCCCGCTGGTGCGCCTCGTCGGCGCCGCGGCGACGCTCGAGATCCTGCTCGAAGGCCGCATCTTCGACGCGACCGAGGCGAAGGAAAAGGGGCTCGTGACGCGCGTGGTCCCGGATGCGGATGTCGCTGCGGAGGCGCGCGCCACCGCGCAGCGCATCGCGGAGGGCGCGCCGCTGGTCGCCCGCTGGCACAAGAAGTTCGCGCGCCGCCTCGCCCAGGGGACGCCGATCTCGGCGACGGAGCGGGACGAGTGCTTCGACTGCTTCGACACCGAGGACTTCAGGATCGGCTACGCGGCCTTCCTCGCGAAGGCGAAGCCCCACTTCAAGGGCCGCTGATGGCCGCGCGCGGCCCGCTCGCCGGCATGCGCGTGCTCGAGCTCGCTCAGATCATGGCGGGGCCCACGGCGGGCATGATGCTGGCCGACATGGGAGCCGACGTCGTCAAGGTCGAGAAGCTGCCCGGCGGCGACGACTCGCGCGGTTACCGCGAGCCGCGCATCAACGGCGTGTCGGCGCCGTTCCTGATCCTCAACCGCAACAAGCGCGGCATCGCGCTCGACCTCAAGAGGCCGCAGGGCCGCGAGGTCCTGCTGCGGCTGGTCCGCGACGCGGACGTGCTCACCGAGAACTACCGGCGCGGCACGCTCGAGAAGCTCGGCCTCGGCTACG
>DASTCK010000075.1:0-20438 GCA_035711225.1 Casimicrobiaceae bacterium | reverse complement strand
GCAGGAGACCAGGCGACCTTCGCGGTCGACCGTGTGGCCGTTGCTGTTCATCGACGGCTGGCGGAACACCGACACCGACCCGTCGGTCTCGTCCCAGCGCAGCACGCGATCGTTGGGAATGTCCGACCACACGAGATAGCGCCCGGCCGCGAACCACGCCGGGCCTTCGGCCCAGCGGCAGCCGGTGTAGAGCTTCTCGACGTGCACGTACGGGAAGGCGAGCTCGCGGAAGCGGCGGTCGACGACGTCGAAGCTGGACGTGAGTTCGAGGCCCATGGTGTCGTGGCGGGGTGGGACGGGGGAGCTACTCCGAGTGCCTGCGGCCGCGGCCGTAGATCAGCAGCATCGCGACGATCACGACACCGTAGATCACGTGGCGGCCGAACTCCTCGATCTGCATCACCGACAGGATCGACTGCAGCAGCGTGATCAGGATGACCCCGGCGACGGTGCCGAGGTAGTTGCCGCGCCCGCCGAGGATCGAGGTGCCGCCGAGCACGACCGCGGCGATCGCCGGCAGCAGGTACGGGTCGCCCATCGCCTGCGCCGCCTTGCTCGCGTAGCCCGCCAGCAGCACGCCGCCGAACGCCGAAAGCCCGCCCGCGATCGCGAAGGCCGCCATCACGACGGCGCCGGTGCGCGCCCCCGAGAGATACGCGGCGCGCTCGCGGTTGCCGATCGCGTAGACGATGCGGCCGAACGTCGTGCGCGTCAGCAGGAACACCGCGGCGGCGCCGACCACCGCCCACACGACGAGCGCGTTGGGGATGCCGAACAGCGTGTCGCCGGTCGCGAGGAAGCGCATCGCCGGCGACGACGATGCCTGCGGCGAGAAGCCGCCGGTGTGCACGACCATCAGTCCCTGCGCGACCGCGTTGACGGCGAGCGTGACGACCATCGACGGCAGCCGCAGGAGCGCGACGCCGGCGCCGTTGACCATTCCCAGCACGATGCCGCAGCCGACGCCCACCGGGATCGCCATCGCCTCGCCTAGCGGCCCCCAGCCGGTCGCCGCCGTGGCCATCATGCCGCCGACCGCGACGACCCACGGCACCGACAGGTCGATCTGCCCCAGCAGGATGACGATCATCGCGCCGGTCGCGATGACGCCGAGGAACGAGGCGACCTTGAGCTGCTGCAGCAGGTATTCCGGCGACAGGAAGCTCCGCGAGTAGAGGCTGCCGACCAGGAGCACCAGCACGATGCACGCGAACGCCCACGCGACCGCCGGATCCACGCGCCTCCGCGCGACCGCGACCGCCCCGCCCCCCGGCGAGCCCGCATCAGCCATACAGCTCGAGCCGGTTGCGAATGCGCAGCAGCCTAAGCGACCCCAGGCAGACGGCCGCCGTCAGCACCGCTCCCTGGAACAGCGGCTGCCAAAGCGGCTCGACGTTGAACACGAACAGCAGGTCGCCGATCGTGCGGAACATCAATGCGCCGAAGATCGCGCCGATCGCGCTCCCCGAGCCGCCGAACAGCGAGACGCCGCCCAGCACGACCGCCGCGATCGAGTAGAGCGTGTAGGTCCCGCCGTTCGCGGCCGACGCCTCGCCGGAATAGGTCACGAACGTGACGAACAGGCCGGCCACCGCGGCGAGCAGCCCCGACAGCGTGTAGGCGACGAACTTGGCGCGGCGGATCGGCACGCCGGACATGTAGGCCGCGACCTCGGACGATCCGACCGCGTAGGCGGCGCGGCCGACGACCGAGTGCCGGAACGGGAACCAGACCACCACGACGAGCGCGAGCAGCAACAGCAGGCTCGCCGGGAAGATGCCGCCGATCTGCCCGGTCAGCGCGTCGGCGAGCGCCGCGTTGACGTCGCCGCCGGGCACCGGCCGGAGCGCGAGCGCCGCGCCGAAGAAGATCGCCCCGGTCGCGATCGTCGTCACGATCGGCTGCAGCCGCCCGACGATCACGATGAGCCCGTTGAGCGCACCGCACAGCGCACCGGTGGCGAGCACGCCTGCGACGCCGAGCGCCGTCGAGCCGGGCGAGCCCACGACGATGTGCGACGCGAGGCAGTTGGCGAGCACCATCACCATGCCGACGGACAGGTCGATCCCGGACGTGAGGACGACCAGCGTCTGCGCCATCGCCACGATGGCGAGGAGCACGCCCTTGTTGGCGGCGGTCGTCGCGACGTTGGCGCTCAGGCCGGCGGGATGGTTGGCCGCGTAGAGCGTGAACATCGCGACGAACGCCGCGAACGCCGCGATCGTGCCGCGGTGCTCGCGCAGCCAGTGCCGGGCGTCGCCGTTCATGCGATGGAACCGGGCGACGCGGCGCCCGGGGCTTCGGTCCCGAGGTTCAGCGCGCTGCTGACCAACGCGTGCTCGGTGATCTCGGGGCCGACGAGCTCGCGCCGGATCGCGCCCTCGACCATGACGAGCACCCGGTCGCAACAGCCCACGAGCTCGTCGATGTCGGTCGAATAGAACAGGATCGCCGCGCCGGCCTGCGCGAGGTCGCGCAGCAGCTGGTAGATCTCCTGCTTGGTGCCGACGTCGATGCCGCGAGTCGGGTCGTTCAGGAGCAGGATGCGCGGCGAGACCATCAGCCACTTGCCGATGACGAGCTTCTGCTGGTTGCCGCCCGAGAGCGACCCCGCGGGCACGAACGTGCCGTCGCTGCGGATGGCGAGCAGGCGCACGATCCGGTCGACGGCGTCGCGCTCCGCCGCGGCGTCCACGATGCCCCAGCGCGAGAGCGTGTCGAGCGCGGCGAACGAGAGGTTGTCGCGCACCGACATCGGCAGCATCAGGCCCTCGGACTTCCGGTCCTCGGGAATCAGCGCCATGCCGATGTCCTTCCCCTTCGCGACGCTCGGGCTCGCGATCGTCACCGGCCTGCCGTCGACGAGGACCTGCCCGGTCGTGCCTCGCAGCACGCCGAACAGCGCGAGCAGGAGCTCGCGCTGTCCCTGCCCGTCGAGCCCGCCGAGCCCCACGACCTCGCCGGCGTGCAGCCGGAACGAGATGTCCGCCAGCCGGCCGTCCCAGCCCAGCGCGGCGACCTCGAGCCGCGGCGCCGCGGCGTCGGCGACGCGCGCGGGCCGCGGAGGGAATTCGGCGCTCAGCTCCCGCCCGATCATCAGCTCCACGATCTCGCCGTCCGTCTTCGTGCCCGCCGCGTAGCTCGCGACGCTCCGGCCGTTGCGGAACACCGTGCAATCGTCGGCGAGCTCGGCGATCTCGTGCATCCGGTGCGAGATGTAGACGAGCGCGAGCCCCTCGGACCGCAAGCGCTTGAGCACGGCGTAGATCCTGGTCACGTCGGCGGCGGTGAGCGCCGAGGTCGCCTCGTCGAGGATCAGGATGCGGGGCTTCCGCGCGAGCGCCTTGGCGATCTCGACCATCTGCCGCCGCGACAGCGACAGGTCCTTGACCAGCGCCGACGGATGGATGTTGTCGGCGCCGGCGCGCGCGAGCGCCTCCTCGGCCGCGCGGCGCTGGGCCCGGCGGTCGATGAGCCCGAAGCGGCGCGGCGGGTCGCTGATCGCGATGTTGTCGGCGACCGGAAGGTCCGGGATCAGCGACAGTTCCTGGAAGATGCAGGCGATGCCGGCCGCCTGCGCGTCGGACGGCGACGCGAACGCGACCGGCTCGCCGTCGAGTAGCATGCGGCCCTCGTCGGGCGCGACGACGCCCGCCATGATCTTGATCAGCGTCGACTTGCCGGCGCCGTTCTCGCCGAGCACCGCGTGGATGCGCCCGCCGTCGATCGCGAGGTCGGCGTCCTCGAGCGCGCGCACGCCTCCGTAGCGCTTGGAGACGCCGCGCATCGCGAACAGGGGCATCGATGAGCGCGCGGGCGCGGGGCTGTCCACCCCGGCCCCCGCGTCCGCAATCACTTCACGTTCGCTTCGGTCTGTCCCATGATCTCCTGCGCCGTGAAGTTGATGCCGCAGGTGGGGAACGAGTTGCCGACGAAGAAGTTGTCGTTCTGCGCGGGGTAGTAGTCGTTCCCTTCCTTCATGTTCGGGAACTCGGCCTTCGCGAGCGGCAGCTTCACCGACTGCGGCACGACCTTCCCTTCGAGCGCCGCGATCGCGGTCTTGATCGCCACCGCGACCTGGGCCGGCCCGGTCCCGGCCGACGCGCACTTGAGCCCCTGCGCGCCGTACTTGCCGCAGAACTTGCGGAAACCGTTCTCGGTCTCGCCGCCGAAGGGCACGAACGGATGCTTGGCGTCGATCATCGCCTGCACGACGCCGGTGTCGCCACCCTGCGCGGTGATCCCGTCGAACTTCTTGTGCACGGCGATCGCGTCGGCCGTCACCTTCTGCGCCGTCGGGTCGTCCCACTTGCCGATGACCTCGACCACGTCCCATTTCTTGCCCGAGGCCTTCAGCACCTCGTGGATGCCGTCGTGACGGTCGCGGTCGACCGAGGTGCCGGACACGCCTCGCACCTCGAGCACCTTGCCGCCGTTCGGGACGTACTTGACGAGCCATTCGGCCCAGTACTTGCCCAGCCCCTTCTGGTCGACGTTGACGTTGATCGCCTCCTCGGTGTCGAGGATGTTGTCGAAGGCGACCAGCACGACGCCTGCGTCGTTGGCGCGCTTGATCACCGGCTTGAACGCGGCCGGGTTCTGGGCGTTCACGACGATGGCGTCGTAGCCGGAATCGATGAAATTGTTGATCGCGGCGATCTGCGCGGCGACGTCCTCGCCGGTCGAGACGACCTTGAACTCCTTGAGCTTCGCGGCGACGTCCTTCTGCGCGGCGTACGCCTTGGCCGTCTTGATCATCTGGATGCGCCAGGTGTTCGCGATGTAGCCGTTCGCGAGCGCGATCCGGTACGGCCCCTTCTTGGCCGGATACTGGAACAGCTTGGTGTTCGCGGCCCACGGCGCGAAGCACTGCGGATCGGAGTTGGGCAGCGTCACGACCTTCGGCGGCGCGGCGGTCGCGGCGCCCGCGGCGAGCAATGCGACCGCGGCGGCAATGCGGGTGCGATGCAGCATCGGTTCCTCCTTCGCGTGGTGGGGACCGGCGGATACCGAGCGTGCCGGCAGCGCGTGCCGATGGCGTCCTCCTCGTCGGTTCCGCGGGACGGGCGCCTGGTCGGAGCCAATGCAGGATACCGTCGCGCCGTCCAATGTCAAAACGTAGCGCGACGATGCGGGCGGGACCGCTCCGGCACCCTGGGAGCGCGCTTCGGCGGGCCGGCGAGCCGTCCCGGCATCGGGCTCACCGCCGGGCGGCTCGCACCGGCGACGGTCGCGCGAACGTCGCGAGAGAGCGAATACCGCCACGTGGGCGCCATCGGCCACGCGCCGTCGTCGTGGCGGCGGGGCCGGGGCACGCTGCGGGAGCGCCTCGCACGATTGCGCCGGAAACGACCGGGCATCGATGCCTTATGATCGAACCCTGTCACTCGAGACGGGACGCGTCGAACGTCCCCGCGCGCCATGAACGCTCCCCCCATCAGCCGCTACCCGGTGCCCGCCCTGGCGAGCCTGCCCGACGACATTCGCGAGCGCATCCTCGCCGTCCAGGAGAAGGCCGGCTTCATCCCGAACGTCTTCGTGACGCTCGCCCACCGGCCCGACGAGTTCCGCGCGTTCTTCGCCTACCACGACGCCCTGATGGAGAAGGACGGCGGGCTCACCAAGGCCGAGCGCGAGATGATCGTCGTGGCGACGTCCGCCGCGAACGACTGCACCTACTGCGTCGTCGCGCACGGCGCGATCCTGCGGATCTTCGCGCGCAACCCGCGCGTCGCCGACCAGGTCGCCGTCAACTACCGCAAGGCCGAGATCACGCCGCGCCAGAAAGCGATGCTCGCCTTCGCGCTCAAGGTCGCCACCGAAAGCGCCGCGCTGGACGACGCCGACTACGACGCCGTGCGGGCGCACGGCTTCACCGACGAGGACCTCTGGGACATCGGCGCGATCGCGGCGTTCTTCGCCCTGTCGAACCGGATGGCGAACCTCATCGCGATGAGGCCGAACGACGAGTTCTACCTCATGGGGAGGGTGCCGAGGGAAAAGGCCAGGCAGTAGAACTGGGAGCAAGGAGTCCGGAGCGGCGGAAACCTCCGTCTTGCAGGACGGCGTTGGCGGCGAGGCAGGACGCCATCCCCGCCACTCGCTACTCCCTACTCCCTACTCCTTACTCCTTACTCCCTTGCATTTCGCCACCACGAACTCCATCAGCATCCTCGTCGACGCCTCGACGTCGAGGTGCTCGGTGTCGATGACGAGGTCGGCCGCCTCGGGAGGCTCGTAGGGACTGTCGATGCCGGTGAAGCCCTTGAGCGCGCCGGCGCGCGCCTTGCGGTAGAGCCCCTTGGGATCGCGCCGCTCGCACTCCTCGAGCGGCGAGCGCACCCACACCTCGAGGAAGGGCCGCGAGCCCGCGGCGGCGCGCGCGCGCGTGCGCTCGTCGCGGTAGGGCGAGATGAAGGCCGTCACGCACACCATCCCGGCGTCGGCGAACAGCGCCGCCACCTCGCCCACGCGCCGCAGGTTCTCCTGCCGGTCGGTCGGCGAGAACCCGAGGTCCTTGTTGAGCCCCGTGCGCACGTTGTCGCCGTCGAGCGTGTAGACGTTCCAGCCGAGATCGAACAGCCGCCGCTCCAGCGCGAGCGCGAGCGTCGACTTGCCCGATCCCGACAGGCCGGTGAGCCAGACGACGGCACCGCGGTGCCCCGCGCGGGCATCGCGCTCGGCGGCCGCGACCTGGTGCCGTTCGGGGACGACGTCGGCGGACGCCGGCAGCACGCGGCGCTGGTCGGGGTAGCCCGACGCGTCGATGATGCCCGCGCCGACGATCGCGCCGTCGTCGACGAACACGAAGCGGCCGGTCGCGGGCAGCACGGCGGCGTCGTCGACGGCGACGGCCGTGTCGCAGCGGAGCGTCACGCGCGCGACGCCGCCCTCGCCCACCGACGGCGCCGCCTTGCGGGCGAACGTGTCGTCGTCGAGCACGTGGTGCACCGCCATCACGCGAGCGCCCGCCTCCCGCGTGCCGACGCGCAGCACGAGGCGACGCCCCGCGGCGAGCTCGCCGCTGCCGAGCCAGAACACGTCGGCGTCGAACACCGACGTCAGCTTCGGCGGCGTGTCCGGCGAGCACAACAGGTCGCCGCGCTCGACCACCATCGGGTCGGCGAGGACGACGCTCGCGTTGTCGCCGATCGTGACGCTCGCGGGCGATGACGGCCACCCGGCCAGCTCCGCGACGCGCGCGGCGCGGTTCGACGGCAGGATCAGCACGTCGTCGCCCGGCGCGAGCGAGCCCGACGCCACGCGACCCGCGACGACGCGGCGATCGCCGATCCGGTAGACGTCCTGCACCGGGAGGCGCAGCGGCCCGCCGGCCGGCGCCTCGGGCACCGGAAGCGCCTCGAGCGCCTCGACGAGCGTCGGCCCGTGCCACCACGCCGCGCTCGCGCGCTCGCGCAGGTTCGCGCCTTCCCGCGCCGAGACGGGCACGATCGCGTGCGCGAACAGGCCGAGGCGCGCTACCGCTTCCGCCATCGCGTCGCGCACCGCGGCGAAGCGATCCTCGCGCCACCCGGCGAGGTCCATCTTGTTGACCGCGACGATCACGTCGCGCACGCCGAGCAGTCGCAGGAACGCGAGGTGGCGCCGCGTCTGCTGCTCGGCGCCGGTCTGCGCGTCGACGACGAGCAGCGCCGCGGAGGTGTCCGCGGCGCCGGTGACGAGGTTGCGCAACAGCTCCCGGTGGCCCGGCGCGTCGATGATCAGGAGCTCGCGGCGCGGCGTGCGCACGCGCACGCGCGTCGTGTCGAGCGTGATCGCCTGGTCGCGCTCGAGCTGGAACGCGTCGAGCACGAACGACCATTCGAGCGGCACGCCGCGTTTCTCGGAAGCGGCCTTCAGCGACTCGACCTTGCCGTCGGGCAGGAGGTCGAGCTCGTGCAGCAGGCGTCCGAGCAGCGTCGATTTGCCGTGATCGACGTGGCCCGCGATGCACACCGCCACGGGGCTCGCGCCCTGGGGCGGTACGGCGGCGCCGCGACCTCGCCTCGAATCGGTGGCGGCCATCACATGTACCCCGCCGCGCGCAGCCGCTCGAACGCATCCTCGCGCTCGTGGTCCATCGCGCGGCCGGCGCGCTCCTCCTGCCGCGTCGTCTCGAGCTCGGCGATGATCTCGGCGATCGACGATGCGTCCGAGGCGACCGGGAACGTGATGTCCTTCTCGCCGAGCGACCGGAAGCGCTTGCCGCCGCGCGCGAAGTAGAGCTCGCACACCGGGATGTTCTCGCGCTCGACGTAGCGCCACACGTCGAGCTCGGTCCACGCGAGCAGCGGGTGCACCCGCACGTGACCGCCCGACGGCGGCGACGCCTGGTAGTGGCCCCACAGCTCGGTGGGTTGCGCGCGCACGTGCCAGCGCCCGTCCGCGTCGCGCGGGCTCATGTAGCGCTCCTTGCCGCGGATCGCCTGCTCGTCGCGCCGGATGCCGAGCAGCATGCCCGCGAACCTGCGCTCGGCGATGAGGCGCTTCAGCCCGAGCGTCTTGCGCGCGGCGGCGCGGGCGGCCGGCGGCAGGCCGGGATCGGTCTCCTCGACGCCAGGGCACGCGGCATTGACGTAGTCGAGGCCCCACTCCTTCACGTAGCGGTCGCGGAACGCGTAGACCTCGTCGAACTCGTTGCCGGTGTCGAGCAGCACGACCGGGAACGGCACGCGGCCGACGAACGCCTTGCGCACGAGCCACAGCATCGTGTTGCTGTCCTTGCCGAGCGACCACAGCATCCCGAGCGGCTGCAGGCGCGCGTACGCCTCCCGGATCACGTGGATCGATTGCTGCTCGAGCTCGGAGAGCGGATCGTGGGCCATGGTCGGGACGATGCGCCCCGACGCGGTTCGTCGGGAGGCAAAAGACCGTGATCTTACCCGAGCGACGCCGTCCGACCGCCGGGCGGGCGCGGTAGCGCCCGCGATCGCGTCAGGCCTCGTGCACGACCTCGCCGCCGACCAGCGTGTAGCGGACGCGACCCGGGACCTCGTGGCCGAGGAAGGGCGTGTTGCGGCCCTGGCTCGCGAGCGCGCGGCGCTCGACGCGCCACCAGTCCGCCGGGTCGAACACGCAGAGGTCGGCCGCGGCACCGGCGTCGAGCCGGACCGGCTCCACGCCCAGGATCGCGGCGGGCAGCGACGTGATGCGGGCCAGCGCCGCGGGCAACGCGATGCCGTCTTCCTGCGCCCACTTGAGCGTGAGCGGCAGCAGGAGCTCGAGGCCGGTGGCGCCCGCCTCCGCCTCGCCGAACGGCAGGAGCTTGCCGTCGTCGTCGACCGGCGCGTGGTCCGACGAGACGACGTCGATCGTGCCGTCCGCGAGCCCGGCGCGCAGCGCGGCGCGATCGCGCGTGCCGCGCAGCGGCGGGTCGAGCCGCGCCTGGGTGTCGAACCAGCCGATGTCGACGTCGCACAGGTGCAGGTGGTGCACGGCGACTTCGCTGGTGATCCGCATACCGTCGCGCTTCGCCGCGCGCACCATCGCGACGCCCTCGGCGGTCGACAGTCGCTGCACGTGCAGGTGCACGCCGGTCTCGCGCGCGAGCGCCAGGATAGTCGCGAGCGCGATCGTCTCGGCGCACGACGGCACCGCCGCAAGGCCGAGGCGCGTCGCCATCTCGCCGTCGTGCGCGACGCCGCCGCGCGCCAGGTGCGCATCCTGCGGCCGCAGCCACACGCGGTGGCCGAACGTCGCCGCGTACTGCATCGCGCGGAGCAGGAGCTGCGTGTCCGCGAGCGCGACGTCGCCGTGCGAGAAGGCGATGCACCCGGCGTCGGCGAGCTCGCCCATCTCCGAGAGCGCCACCCCGGCGAGGCCGGCGCTCAGCGCCCCGACCGGGTGCACGTGCGCGCGCCGCGCATGCCGCGCGCGCTGCCTCAGCATCTCGACCAGGCCCGGCTCGTCGAGCGGCGGATCGGTGTCCGGCGGGCACGCGAGGCGCGTGACGCCGCCAGCCACCGCGGCCCTGAGCTCGGAGTCGAGCGTCGCCTTGTGCTCGAGCCCCGGTTCGCGCAGCCGCGCATTGAGGTCGACCAGTCCAGGCGCCACGACGAGGCCGGTGGCATCGATCGTGCGGTCGGCGCGGAACCCCTTCGGCGCATCCCCGACGGCCGCGATCGCGCCGTCGGAAACGAACACCCCCGCCTTGCGGTCGGTGCCGGTGGCCGGATCGACGACGCGGCCGTCGAGGATGGCGAGGCGCGGCACCATCACGCTCCGGCGATCATGCTCATCACGGCCATCCGAACGGCGATGCCGAACGTGACCTGCGGCAGGATCACGCTGCGCGCGCCGTCGGCCACCGCCGAGTCGATCTCGACGCCCCGGTTCATCGGCCCCGGGTGCATGACGATCGCGTCGGGCTTAGCCCGCGCGAGCTTCTCGGACGTGAGGCCGTAGTGCTTGAAGTACTCGCCCGACGACGGCAGCAGCGCGCCCTTCATCCGCTCGTTTTGCAGCCGCAGCATCACCACGACGTCGCAGCCCGCGAGCCCCGAGCGCATGTCGTGGTGCACGCTCACGCCGAGGCTCTCGACACGGGTGGGCATCAGCGTCTTCGGCCCGATCACGCGGACGTCCGGGGTGCCGAGCGTGGTGAGGCCATGGATCAGGCTCCGCGCGACGCGCGAGTGCAGCACGTCGCCGACGATGGCCACCGACAGCGCCCGGAAGTCGCGCTTGTAGTGGCGGATCGTGTAGAGGTCGAGCAGCCCCTGCGTCGGGTGCCCGTGGCGGCCGTCGCCCGCGTTGACGACGTGCACGTGCGGCTTGCCGGTCGCCGCGAGGTGGCTCGCGATCAGGTGCGGCGCGCCGGACTGGCCGTGGCGCACGACGAACATGTCGGCGTTCATCGCGACCAGGTTGTCGATCGTGTCGAGCAGCGTCTCGCCCTTCGATGTCGACGACGCGCCGATGTTGAGGTTGATCACGTCGGCCGACAGCCGCTTCGCCGCGATCTCGAAGGTCGTCCGCGTGCGCGTCGAGTTCTCGAAGAACAGGTTGAACACCGCCTTGCCGCGCAGGAGCGGCACTTTCTTGACGTCGCGCTCGCCGATCGAGGCGAACGGCTCCGCCGTGTCGAGGATCGACACGATCGTCGCGGCCGGCAGGCCCTCGAGGGTCAGCAGGTGGACGAGCCTGCCGTCGTGGCCGAGCTGCGGATTGGCGCTGCCGTTCATGGCGCCGCCACCGGCTCGACGCCGAGCGCGAGCTTCCCGTCGCCGTCGCGCGACAGCACGATCGACAGCGAGCGCGCGCAGGCGACGCGCGCGCCGGCATAGGTCGGCTCGATCGGCAGCTCGCGTCCGCCGCGGTCGACGAGCACGGCGAGCTCGATCGACGCGGGTCGCCCGTAGTCGAACAGCTCGTTGATCGCCGCGCGTGTCGAGCGGCCGGTGAACAGCACGTCGTCGATCAGCACGATCGTCGCGCCCGCGACGTCGAACGGCAGGTCGCTGCGCCGCGCGCCGGCCTTCAGTCCCTTCGAGGCGTAGTCGTCGCGGTAGAAGGACACGTCGATGTAGCCGACCGGATGGTTGCCGGGCACCATCGCCGCGAGGCGCTCCGCGAGCCACGCGCCGCCCGAGTAGATGCCGACGAACGCCGCGTCGTGCGCGACGCCGGCGCGCATGCGCTCGGCGAGCGACGCGAGTGCATCCTCGGCATCCGGCAGTTGCACGCCCGGCGGGTCAGCGGCCATGGGCGTCGAGCCAGCCTTGCAGGATCATCTGCGCGGCAACCTGGTCGCGGACCGCGCGCGCGTCCCTGCCGGTGCGCCCGGCCTCGGCGAGCGACGACGCGGCGGCGGTCGTCGTGTGCCGCTCGTCCGCGTAGTCGACCGGCAGCCCGGTGCGCCCCGCGAGCTGGCGGCCGAACCGCTGCGCGCGCACCGTCACCTCGTGCGGCGTGCCGTCGGCGTGCACCGGCAGGCCGACGACGAGCCTCGCGGGCTTCCATTCGGCGACGAGCGCCGCGATCGCGGCGAAGCGCTGCTCGTCGCGCTCCGCCGCGATCGTGGCGAGCGGGTGCGCGAGCCGCGTCGCGGTGTCGCCGACCGCGACGCCGATGCGGCGGGTTCCGAAATCGAAGGCGAGCACGGTGTCGGCGCGCTCGCGGGCCGGCACTTAGGCGTGCCCCGCGCCGTCGGCGAGGCGCGAGAAGTCGATGCCGAGGCGCGACATCGCCGCAGGCAGGCGCCGGTCGGGCGGCACGCCGAACAGCACGTCCGCATCCGCGTCGACGGTGAGCCACGCGTTCTGCTTGAGCTCCTGCTCGAGCTGCCCGGCGGACCAGCCTGCATAGCCGAGCGACACCAGCACGTCCTTCGGGCCCTCGCCGCGCGCGAGCGCCTCGAGCACGTCCTTCGACGTGGTGAGCCCGAGGTCGTCGGAGACGGCGAGCGTCGACTGCCAGTTGCCCAGCGGCCGGTGCAGCACGAAGCCGCGGTCCATCTGGACGGGGCCGCCATAGAGCACCGGCGAGCGGCCGAGGGCGGCGTCCGGGAGGTCGACCTCGATCTGCTCGAACAGCGTCGACAGCGTCATCTCGATCGGGCGGTTGACGACGATGCCCAGCGCGCCGTCGGCGTTGTGCTCGCAGACGAACGTCAGCGTGTGGGCGAAGTGCGGATCGGCCATGGCCGGCATGGCGATCAGGAAGTGGTGCGTGAGGTTCACGGTCGCACCCATGAGTGTCGCATTGTAAACGGCGCCTCGGCGCCCGCACAATGAGACGTTCGGCGTAGGCCCCGCGGCGCGGCGGCCGACGCGCTCCCGATGCCGCCGTCCCCCGACCGACCTCGCCGTTCCCGTCCCCCGTCCGGCGCCGCCGGCTCGCTCGTCTGGTTCCGCCGCGACCTCCGCGACGACGACCAGGCGGCGCTCGCCCGGGCGCTGTCGGCGGGCGGGCCGGTCCATTGCGCGTTCGTCTTCGACCGCGAGATCCTCGACGGGTTGCGCTCGCCCGACGACCGGCGCGTCGAGTTCATCCACGGCAGCGTCGTCGAGCTCAACGCCCGCCTGCGCGCCCGCGGGGGCGGCCTCCTCGTGCGCCACGGCTTCGCGAGGCAGACGATCCCCGCACTCGCACGCGAGCTGGGCGTCGCGACCGTCCACGCCAACCACGACTACGAGCCCGCGGCGCGCGATCGCGACGCGGCGGTCGCCGACGCGCTCGCCGATGCAGGCATCGGGTTCTCGACGGGCAAGGACCAGGTGATCTTCGAGCGCGACGAGGTGCTCTCGCAGGCGGGCTCGCCGTTCGCCGTGTTCACGCCCTACAAGCGCGCGTGGCTCGCGAAGCTGGCGCCCGCGAGCCTCGCCCCGCATCGCGTCGACCTCGTCGCCGGCAACCTCTCGCGGCCGCCGGCGCGGCTCGACACCGGCGTGCCGGCGCTCGAGGCGCTGGGGTTTCGCCGCACCAATCTCGCGGCCCTGGGCGTGACGCCCGGGCAGTCGGGCGGACGCGCGCTGTGGGCCGCTTTCCGGCGTCGCATCGACCGCTACCGCGAACGGCGCGACTTTCCGGCGCGCAAGGGGCCGTCGTACCTGTCGGTGCACCTGCGCTTCGGCACCCTCTCGATCCGCGAGCTCGTCGCCTTCGCGCACGCGCGCTCGCTCGCGCCCGGCGGCGAGGGAGCGGCAACCTGGCTCTCGGAGCTGATCTGGCGCGAGTTCTATGCACAGGTCCTCTGGCATCACCCGCGCGTGGTCGACCACGCGTTCAAGCCCGCGCTCGACGGCCTCGCGTTCCCGAACGACCCGGCGCGATTCGCGGCGTGGCGCGAAGGGCGCACCGGCTACCCGATCGTCGACGCGGCGATGCGCCAGATCGCGCAGACCGGCTACATGCACAACCGCCTGCGCATGATCGCGGCGAGCTTCCTCGTCAAGGACCTGCTCGTCGACTGGCGCGCGGGCGAGCGGTATTTCGCGCAGGCGCTGATCGACTACGACCTCGCGTCGAACAACGGCGGCTGGCAGTGGGCCGCATCGACCGGGTGCGACGCACAGCCGTGGTTTCGCGTCTTCAACCCGGTGACGCAATCGCGCCGCTTCGATCCCGACGGCGCGTTCATCCGCCGCTACGTTCCCGAGCTCGCCGCGCTCGACGACGACGCCATCCACGCGCCGTGGACGGTCCCGCCCGCGATCCAGCACGCGAAGGGCGTGGTCGTCGGCCGCGACTACCCGACGCCGATCGTCGATCACGCGAAAGCGCGCCTGGAGGCGCTCGCACTGTTCGGGCGCAAGGCGTCCGACTGACGCCGGACACCTAAGGTCGGCGGCAAGCGTCCGGCTGAAGCCGGACAGGCACCTTCGCCGCCGGCGGCGGTCGCGTCGCCGGGATGGAAGGCGTCCGACCGAAGCCGGGCCACAGCGTGGACGGCGCCGGCGCATGCCTGTTGGCCGGGCTTCGGCCCGACGCCTTCGACCCCGCACCGGTTCCCCCGCCGTTGATGGTGAGACCCGTCACCGCCGGAGGATCGATGCCCACGCCGCCCCGCGCGCCGCACGCGCGCACGCTTTCCGCTGTCGCTGTCGCCGTCGCCACCGCCCTGGTCGCCGCCCCCCTCGTCCTCGCCCCTGCCGACGCGCAGGCCTTCTGCGGCTTCTTCGTCGGCAAGGCCGACGCGACGCTCGGCAACCGCAGCTCGCAGGTGATCGTCGCGCGCCACGAGCAGAAGACCGTCATCAGCATGCTGAACGAGTACCGCGGCGCGCTGAAGGAATTCGCGCTGGTCGTGCCGGTGCCGCAGGTGCTCGAGCGCGGGCAGGTCAACGTCGGCGATCGCCGCACGTTCGAGCGCATCGACGCGTTCACGGCGCCGCGCCTCGCCGAGTACCACGATCCCGATCCCTGCGCCCCGCTGAAGACGCGACAGCCGTTTCCCGCATCGTTGGCGATGGACGCGGCCGCGAAGCCGGAGCGCGTGCGCGCCGACAAGGCGCTCGGCGTCGCGGTGGAGGCGCGCTACACGGTCGGCGAGTACGAGATCGTCATCCTGTCGGCGAAGGAGTCCGACGGCCTCGAGACCTGGCTCAGGCGCAACGGCTACAGGATTCCCGCCGGCGCGAGCGCGGCGCTGCGGCCCTACGTGCTGCAGAACATGAAGTTCTTCGTCGCGCGGGTCGACCTGGCCGAGCACGCGAAGACCGGCCGCGCGTGGCTCGCCCCGCTGCAGTTCGCGTTCGAGTCGCCGAAGTTCATGCTGCCGGTGCGCCTCGGCATGCTCAATGCGGACGGCCCGCAGGACATGGTCGTCTACCTGCTCACGAGGCAGGGCCGCGTCGAGACGACCAACTACCGCACGCTGCGCATGCCCACCAACGTCGAGCTGCCCGGCTTCGTGCGCGAGGACTTCGGCCGCACCTACCAGGCGATCTTCGACGAGCAGGTGCGCCGCGAGGGCCGCGGCGCCGTGTTCACCGAGCACTTCTGGGACCTGGGCTGGTGCGATCCCTGCTCGGCGGACCCGTTGTCCCCCGAGGAGCTGCGTGCGGCGGGGGCGTTCTGGGTGCCCGCCGACGCCTCGAAGGGCGGCGCGCAGCCGGCGATGGTGACGCGCCTGCACCTGCGCTACACGCGCGACTCGCTGCCCGAGGACCTCGCGTTCCAGGAAACCGCGGACCGCGCGCCGTGGCAGGTCCGCTACGTGCTGCGCAATCCCTGGACCGGCGACGAGAACGCGTGCCCCGCCGCCCGGCCCTACTTCGAGCAGGTGCGAGAGCGCCAGGAGCGCGAGGCCGCGACGCTCGCATCCCTCACCGCCGGCGACCTCGCGGCGATCCGCACGCGCATGAACCTCGCGCGACGCGACCCGCCGCCGCGCTGGTGGGAATCGCTGTGGCCGGCGAACCGGTGAGCGCCGTGCGCGCGCGCGTGATCGCGTGGCCCGTCGAGCCACGGCGGCGTCCCCGCGAACGCTGGAGGGCGCTGCGCGAGCGGCTCGCCCCGCGGCTGCCCCGCGACGCCCGGGTCTTCCAGATCCTTTTCCTCGCCTCGCTGCTGTCGCTCGGGGTACTCGCGCGCGACTTCTCGCTGCGCCCCGAGCAGATGGCGCTGACCTTCATGGCGGCGCTCGCGACGCAGGCGGTCTTCATGCAGACGCTGGGCCTGCGCCATCGGGGCGTGCTGTCGGCGGTGGTTACCGCCTTCGGACTGTCGATCCTGCTGCGCGCCGACAGCCTGTGGGTGCATCCTCTGGCTGCCGCGCTCGCGATCGGGGCCAAGTTCGTCGTCCGCGTGGGCGGCAAGCATCTGTACAACCCGGCGAACCTCGGCGTCGTCGCCGCGACGACGCTGCTGCCCGGTGCGTGGATCTCGCCGGGGCAATGGGGCAACGATCTGGCGTTCGCGCTCCTGTTCGTCGCGCTCGGCAGCACGGTCGTCGCGCGCGCACGGCGCGTCGACATCGCGTGGGTGTTCCTCGGCGCGTGGCTGGGGCTGGTGGCGATGCGCGTGGCGCTGCTCGGCCAGCCCTGGGCCGTGTGGATGCACCAGCTCGGCAGCGGCGCGCTGCTGCTGTTCGCATTCTTCATGATCTCCGACCCGATGACGATCCCGAACGACTCGCGCGGCCGCATCCTCTACGCGATACTCGTCGCGTGCATCGCCTACGCGTGGGCATTCGTCGCGTTCCGGCCCAACGCGCTGCCGTGGGCGCTCTTCCTCGCGACGCCGCTGGTGCCGTGGATCGACCGGTTGTGGCCGGCGCGGCGCTACGAGTGGCAACACGCGCCCAGGCGTCGCAACGACCGGGCGATGAGCATGGCGGAGCGATCGGACGCCGAGTAGGATTCCGCCCGAGGCCGCCATGCCCGGACGCACGCCGGATCGTCGACACACCGCCTGCCGTGCCCGCCTCGGCACGTGCCTCGCGCTGGTCATGTCCGTTCTCGCCAGCGGGGCCGAGGCATCGGGGCTACTGGATCCCGCTTTCGCCAATGGCGCGGTGACCGCCAACGGCGTCGCGGGCATCCGCTCCCAATCGCTCGCGGTCGCCGCTGACGGCCGAATTCTCCTGGCCGGCACGGTCGTGGGCGGCAGCTTCGCCCAGGTCATGTACGGCGGGGCGCGGATGCTCGACGACAGCGGCGCTGCGACGGCGATCTTCGGCGGCGAGTACGGTTGGGGCGCGGGTGCTCTCGGGCTTCCGACCAACCATGCGATGGAGGCGGTCGCGTTCGACACCGCGGGACGCGTGGTCGTCGGCGGCACGATGCTCGTGTCGCCGTCGGGAGCATGGATCCAGCGCGTCAGGAGCGACGGTCGGGCCTCGGCCACGTTCACGCCGCTGGCGCCGGCCGACGTGACGCCGGGACTGGCGCTGCGCTCGGTGTTTGCGCTAGCGGTCGACGGGAGCGGACGGACCGTGGGTGGCGGCTCGACCAACGTGCAGTCGAGCTTCTTCTACGGGGCCGGACAAGGCCCTGCCCACTCTGCTGTTGTCCGGCTCCGTCAGGACGGCACGCTGGACACGGCCTTCGGCGCGCTCGGCGAGGTCGTGCTGGGTTCCCCCCAGACGGACGTCGATGCCCGAGTGCGTGCGCTCGGGTTCGACGACGGACGCATCGTCGTCGCGCATGGCACGTCGAGCCGGCTCGTGCTGCAGCGCCTCGGTGACGATGGCTCGCCCGACGCCGCGTTCGGCAGCGGCGGCAGCGCCACGATCGACGCGTGGGTCGGCGTTGCCGTCGACCGTCGCGGCCGCGCGCACGTGCTCGCGGACCTCGCCGGACCTCCGGCGGGCCGCTACCTGCTGCGGTACGTCGACGGTCGGCCCGATCCGACCTACGGCGTGTCCGGCGCGGTGCTGCTGCCCGCGGCGTTCAGCGTCCTTGCCACCGGCCCGGATGGTGCCGCCTACGCGGCCCGTGTCGACGCAGCGAACGGTGTCGCGACGCTGCGAACGCTGCGCGTGCGCGAGGAGGGCATCGTCGACACGGCCTATGGCTCGGGAGGTGAGGCCGTGGCCAGCTTCGACTACCCGCAAGGCGGGGGATCCGGCCTTCCCGCCATCGCCGTGGATGACGCGAACAGGGTGCTCGTCGCGGCGATGCGCTACTCCCCGAGCGGCTATGGCATCGCCGGTACTGCCGCGATGCTGTACCGGTTCACGGGCCCCTCGAGTCCGCCCGCGACCGGCACCGCCGTCGAATACTTCCATGCGGGCTTCGGCCACTATTTCTCGACCGCCGACGCCGACGAGATCGCCGCGATCGACGCCGGGGTGTTCGATGGCTGGACGCGCACAGGCGAAACGTTCACGGTCGCCGTGCGCAGCGTCGGGGAGGCTTCGCCTGCGTGCCGATTCTTCAGCGGTTCGACGTTTGCACCGAAGAGTTCGCATTTTTACACGCCCTACCCCGGCGAGTGCGACACCGTCGACGCCAGCGCGGCATGGGGGTTCGAGAAGGTCGCGTACCTGCTGCGAATCCCCGACGATGTCGGCGCGGGCAACGGGACCTGCCCGGCGGGCCTGCGGCCGCTGTACCGCGCGTACAACGGAATGCAGGGCGGCGCCCCGAACCACCGCTACACGACGAGCCCCGCGACGCTCGATGCGATGCTCGCCGCAGGGTGGCGCCTCGAAGGCGAGGCGAACACCCGCGTCTTCGCCTGCGTGCTACCGTGATCGGCGACCGCCAGCGCGCCTCGACGATGCGAGCCGTGTGTCGTCGGACGCTCGCGCCTCTGCTGGTCGGCCCGGCGATCGTCCTGGGAACGGCGCACGCGCAGACGCTGACGCAACTGGACCCGTTCGCCCAGGCGACGCGCGGGCACCCGAGCTGTCCTGCGCCGTCTCCGCCGCTCCTCACGCGCGAGCAGGTCGAGCGCGGCGCGCACGCGCGCGCCGAGCGCGGCACGCGCTGCGCGATGGAAGGGAAGTGCGAGCCGGGCGGCGCGTATCGCCGCGATCCGGAGATCAACGAGGCCGCGCGCGCGGCGATCGCGGCCGACAAGCGCTTCGCGAGCGCGTCGGTCTGGCTCACGACCTCGCGCGGCTGGGTCACGCTCCAGGGATGCGTGTGCGACGCCGTGCAGCGCCTCGAGCTCGAGGAGGCGGTGAAGAAGCTTCCTCGCGTCGTCCAGGTCTTCGACGAGACGCGCGTCGTTCCCGTACGCACGCCGCGGCCTCGCGCGCCGCGGAGCTGACGCCCGGGTGCGGCTCACGGGCCGGGCTCACGGTCGCCGACGGCCTTCGCCACCGCGGCGCGGGTCGCGACCGCGCCGCGTTGGGTTGCGGCGGCGCGGTCGCGTACCGTCATCGTGGCAGCTCGGACGTCCGACCCAGCGCGAACCCGTCGAGGTGCGCGAGAACCTCGGTCCAGCCGCCGCGGTGCTTGCCGACGGCCTCCGCGTCGGGCAGCCGCTCGTGCGTGATCACCACTTCGGTCGCGCCGCCCTCCGGCTGGAACTCGACCGTCACGCGCGAATCGCCATCGCCGGCGTGGACCGAATTCCAGGTGAACACCAGCCGGCGCGGGCGATCGATTGTCTCGTACGCGCCGCGGTGCGCGACGGCGCCGCCAGGCGTGTGCATCACGATCTCGAAACGGCCGCCGACGCGGGCGTCCACGGTCGCCGTGGAGCGCGACGCGCCGCCGGGGCGCATCCACACGGCCAGCGCCTTCGGGTCGAGCCAGGCGTCGAAGAGCGCTTCGGCGCTCGCGGCGATGCGTCGCCGCACGACCAGCCGTTCGACGGTTGCGGTGGTGCTCATCGTGTTCTCCTTGGCTTCGGGCGTGGCGCCCGGGTGGTGACGAAGTCGTCGAGCGCGGCGAGGCGATCGTCCCAGAAGCGGCGATAGCGCTCGATCCAGGCCGCCGCTTCCGCGAGCGGCGCCGCCTCCAGCGAGAGCACGTGCTCGCGGCCTTTGACGGTCCGGCGGACGAGCCCTGCGCGCTCCAGCGTTCGGATGTGCTTCGACGTCGAGTTGAGCGAGATCGGGAACGCCTCCGCGAGGTCGGTCACGCGCGCTTCGCAGCGCGCGAGGCGCGCGAGGATCGCGCGGCGCGTCGGGTCCGCGAGGGCCCCCAGCGTGGCGTCGAGGCGCCGTTCCTGATATTCACCCATATGGATGAATATAGGACGCGGGCGGTGGGTTGTCAAGCGGAGGTGACAGGGATGACGCGACCAGCGTGTCGTCGAGGCGTTGCGACGGTCCGGTAGCTGCGGCGACGCTGACCGCCGGGGCAGGAAACTCGACCAGCGTCAGCTTGCACTTCAGGGGTCAGGTACCTGCGGCGACGCTGCGCGTCGCCGCAGGTACCCGACCCCGAGTCACGGGGGTCGGAACCGTGTTCCGACCCCCCGGGGTCACTCTTCCTCGTGCCTCCGGTGCTTCGCGTACTCGGTGGCGAGGTTCTGCTGCACGCTCGGCGGCGCGGGCTCGTAGCGCGCGAGGGCCATCGTGTAGCTGCCGTGGCCGC
>DASTCK010000074.1:0-7936 GCA_035711225.1 Casimicrobiaceae bacterium | reverse complement strand
CGACCACCGTGACACCGGCGACCAACGCGACGACGATCGACACGATCAAGCTGTCCGCCCAGGAGCAGTCGCTGCTCGTCAACACGTTCGACGGGAGCTACCGCTACCGCGACACCAACTGGGACAACCGCGTGGTGGTCCGCGAGCAGTACAACGCCAACTTCATCGGCGGCCGCGACAACGAGAACAGGCTCAACGCGCTCTACGCCGAAGCGCGCTACCTGCCGCAGCAGCTCTTCGCGCGGGTGGGCCGGCAATCGGCCACCAGCAACGGCGTGCTGGGCCGCTACGACGGGGCGGTCGGGGCCTGGGGTTTCGCGCCGAACGCACGCGTGGCGGCCGTGGTCGGCCAGCCGGTCGACACGTTCGCGGGGCTGAACAAGACGTTCTACGGGGCCGCGCTCGAGGGCGACTTCGGCGGCACGACGGCCGGCGCGAACCTGTTCGCGATCCGGCAGGTGGTGAAGGGCGAGAGCGATCGCCTGGGCATCGGCGGCGAGGCGCGCTACTTCGACCCGCAGCGCACGATGTACGGCCTGGTCGACTACGACCCGCTGTTCCATGCGTTCAACATCGCGATGGGTCAGGGGACGTTCCAGTGGCCGACCGGGACGACGCTCAACCTGCTCGCGGACTACAGGCGCACGCCCACGCTGCAGCTCACGAACGCGCTGATCGCGGACCCGTCGCAGTCGTTCGACGACCTCGTGAGCCAGAAGGGGATCGGCGCGACGCGCGACCAGGCGAAGGCGCTGACGCCGATCTCGAAGGTGTTCCTGGTCGGCCTGACGCAGCAGTTCTCGCCGCGCTGGCAGGTCGGCGTCGACGTGCGCTGGTCGAGCCTCTCGGGCACGCCGGCGACCGGCATCCTGCCCGAGACGCCGGGCACGGGCGCGATCTGGACCTACACGGCGCAGCTGATCGGCAACGGCCTCACGCCGTGGCAGGACATCCTGGTCGTCGGCGGGTCGGTGCTGCGCGGCAAGACGACCGACGCCGAGCAGGTGAACGCGAGCTGGCGCTTCTCGCCGCGCGAGACGATCACGCTCGAGCCGGGCATCCGCTGGTACCGCCAGCAGGACGCCAACGGCCTCGAGCTCACGCGCACGACGCCCAGCCTCAAGTTCACCTGGCGCATCAAGGACCGCTTCGCGATCGAGGGCGAAGGCGATTTCGAGCGCTCGCGCACGACCGGGCCGACCACCGACGAGAACGTCGACCGGATCTTCTATTACCTGGGGTGGCGATGGGACTTCTGAGCGGACCCTGGCGCGGGCCGCGGCTCGCGCTGGCGCTGGTGGCGGTCGCGAGCCTCGGCGCGTTCGCGATCGGGCTCGGTGTCGCGATCGACCGGGGGCGCCCGGCGTCGACCGCGATCGCGTTGCCTGAAGCGGCCCCGGCCGCCTCGCTGCAGGCGCAAGCCAGCGCGCCGCCTGGCGCGAGCCTGCCGGGACTCGACGTGATGGTCGAGCGCCTCGAGGCGAAGGTGAAGGACGGCGGCGGCACCGCCGAGCAGTGGGCGCTGCTCGGGCAGACCTACCTCGAGCTCGGCCGCACGGCCGACGCGAGGCAGGCCTTCGAGCGCGCGCGGGCGATGGATCCCGCGGCAGTGAGCCCCGCGGTCGCGCCGCGTTGAGCCCCGGTCGCGGTCAGGCCGCGAGCGACAGCAGCAGCGCCCGCACGCCGTTCCAGACGATCTGCACGCCGACGCACAGCAGGATGAAGGCGGAGAGCCGGGTGACGATGACCGCGCCCGTGGGACCGAGCTTGCGAAGCACCACGTCGGCCTTCGCGTAGACCAGGTAGATGACCAGCGCGACGATCGCAAGCCCGATCGCGTGCGCGGCGACGGTGACCGCGAGGGCGCGGGCACCGCTCGGAGGGTTGGCGCCGAGCGTGATCGCCACCGAGATCGACCCCGGGCCTACCGTCAGCGGCATCGTGAGCGGGTAGAACGCCCGGCTGCCGAGGTCGTCGGGCGTCGGCGTGGCCGCGGCGTCGCGGGCGACGCGCTCCACGGTGTCTTCCTGCGAGAGCAGCGTCCAGCCGAGCACGCTGACGACCAGGCCGCCCGCGACCTGCACGATCGGGACCGAGAGCCCGAAGAAGTCGAGCACGTAGGCACCGATGAAGGCCGAGGCCAGCAGCAGCGTGAAGCCGTAGCGCGCCACGCGCATCGCGGCCCGGTGCCGCTCGTCGGGCGCGAGGTCGGCGGTCTTGGCGAGGAAGACCGAAGCGCCGGCCACCGGATTGACGATCGGAAGCAACGCCGCGACCGCAAGCAGCATCGTCTCGAGGAACTGGCGGGCGTCGGCGAGCATGGCGGCGGGTACGTTAGCATGCGGGAAACCGTCCGGCGGGAGCCGGGCCCCATTCGCGGCGCGGTCGTGGAATCCGGCCGGCTGAAGCCGGACCCACGTCCCCCGCGCATCGCGGTCTGGCCAGAGCCGATTCCCCTTCCTCGCGTGTTGCGGGTGCGGCTTCGGACTGACGACGGCGACGACACCATGCCATCCCGCGTCCTGTTCGGTTTCCACGCCGTCACCGCCCGGCTGCGCACGCATCCTTCGAGCGTGCACGGCGTCTACGCGTTGGCCGCGCGCAAGGACGCCCGGATGCGCGAGCTGTCGTCGCGCGCGACCGCGGCGGGCATCCCGGTGCACGCGGCCGACGAGAACCGGCTACGCGAGCTGGCCGGCCACGCGCGTCACCAGGGCGTGGTCGCGCTCGTCGACGACGCGACGCCCCACGTCACGCTGGACGACGTGCTCGAAGGCCTGGCCGAGCCCGCGCTGCTGCTCGTGCTCGATGGCGTGACCGACCCGCACAACCTCGGCGCGTGCCTGCGCAATGCCGACACGTTCGGGGCGCAGGCGGTGATCGTGCCCAAGGACCGCGCCGTAGGCGTCAACGCGACGGTGGCGAAGGCCGCGAGCGGCGCGGCCGACACGGTGCCGGTCGTGACGGTCACCAATCTCGCGCGTGCGATCGCGGAACTGAAGGAGCGCGGCATCTGGGTGCTCGGCGCCGACACCGGCGGCGAGAGCATCGTCGACGCCGACCTGTCCGGTCCGATCGCCTGGGTGCTCGGGGCGGAAGGACAGGGGTTGCGCAGGCTCACGCGCGAATCCTGCGATCGCATCGTCGGCATCCCGATCGGCGGAAGCGTCGAGAGCCTCAACGTGTCGGTCGCCGCCGGCATCTGCCTCTACGCGACGCGCGCGGCGCGCGCGAAGGCATCGCGTTGAGCCCCGGACCCAATTCGGGCATGATCCGCGGCTAGCCGCGCCGGCGCATTTCCCCGGCGCGCCAAGGAGATGCCGATGCGGACGCCCCTGTGGGCCGCGGCCTGCGCCGCGGCGATCCTCGCCGTCGCCGTCGCCGCGCCGCTCGCCGGCGCCAAGACGCTGCGCTGGACGAGCCAGGGCGACGTCCTGACCTTCGACCCGATGGCGCAGAACGAGAGCCTCAACAACACGTTCAACGACTACGTGTACGAGGGCCTCGTCCGCTACAACAGGCAGTTCGTGCCCGAGCCCGCGCTCGCGACGTCGTGGACCAAGCTCGACCCGCTCACCTGGCGCTTCGCCCTCAGGCGCAACGTGAAGTTCCACGACGGCTCGCCGTTCACCGCCGACGACGTCGTGTTCTCGTTCGAGCGCATCCAGAAGCCCGCGTCGAACATGAAGATCTACGCGCAGGGCGTCAAGGAGGTGAGGCGCGTCGACGACTACACGGTCGACGTCGTCACCGACGGGCCCAACGCGGTGCTGCTGCGCCAGTTCGTCGACGCCAAGATCATGAGCAAGGCGTGGTGCGTGAAGAACAACGTCGTCAATCCGCAGAACTACGCCGCCAAGGAGGAGAACTACGCCGCGAAGAACACCAACGGCACCGGCCCCTTCCTGCTGAAATCCTGGGAGCCCGACGTCAGGACCGTCCTGGTCGCCAACCCGAACTACTGGGACAGGCTCGAAGGCAACCTGACCGAGATCGTCTACCAGCCGATCAAGGCCGACGCGACGCGCGCCGCGGCGCTCGTCACCGGCGAGGTCGACCTGGTTCTCGATCCGCCGACGCAGGATGTGCCGCGGCTGCGGCAGAACGCGCAGATCAAGATCGCCGACGGGACCGAGACGCGCATCATCTTCCTGGGCTTCGACCAGTGGCGCGACGAGACGCCCTACGCGAGCGTCAAGGGGAAGAACCCGTTCAAGGACAGGCGCGTCCGCCAGGCGCTCTACCAGGCGATCGACGTCGAGGCCATCAAGCGCGCGACGATGCGCGGGCTGTCGGTGCCGACCGGATCGATGATCGCGCCCCAGGTCAACGGCTACAGCGAGGACACGGCGAAGCGGCTTCCCTACGACACGGCCGCGGCGCGCAGGCTGCTGGTCGAGGCGGGCTACGACGGGCTCGAGTTCACGCTCGACTGCCCGAACAACCGCTACATCAACGACGAGGAGATCTGCCAGGCGATCGTCGCGATGTGGGCGCGGATCGGCGTCAAGGCGCGGCTCAACGCGATGCCGCGGGCGACCTACTTCCAGAAGGTCCAGAAGTTCGACACCAGCGCCTACCTGCTGGGCTGGGCGACCGCGACGTTCGATGCGCTCTATACGCTGCAGAGCCTCGTGCACTCGGTCGATCCGAAGGGCGGGGCCGACGGGAACTTCAACCTCGGCAAGTATTCGAACCCCCGGGTGGACGAGCTGATCGACAGGGTCAAGGGCGAGGTCGACGACCCGAAGCGAAACGCGATGATCCGCGAGGCGCTCGCGCTGCACAACGCGGACATCGGGCACATCCCCTTGCACCAGCAGGTGATCCCGTGGGCGATGCGCGCGAACGTCTCGGTGTTCCACCGGGCCGACAACCGCCTCGACGCGCGCTGGGTGCGCATCGACTGACGACCGCGATCGCGCCGACCCCGCGCGGCGGGGCGGCCGCCCGGTCTGCCCCGAATGCTCGCGTTCGTCCTCCGCCGGTTGCTCCAGACGGTCGCGGTCCTCGCCACCGTCGCGCTGATCGCGTTCGCGCTGTTCAACTACACCGGCGACCCGATCGCGTTCATGCTGCCGCAGGACGCGACGCTGGTCGAGCGCCAGCAGATGCGCGCCGACCTCGGGCTCGACCAGCCGTTCTACGTCCAGTTCTCCCGCTTCGTCGAGAACGCGCTGCACGGCGAGTTCGGCGTCTCGTTGCGGCAGGGGCGCAAGGTCTCGACGCTGCTGCGGGAGCGGCTGCCGGCGACGCTCGAGCTGTCGATCGCCGCCGCGCTGATCGCGCTGGTGGTGGGCATCCCCGCTGGCGTCTACACCGCGCTCAGGCGCGACAGCCCGCTCGCCCACGTCCTTCTCGCCGCGTCGCTGGTCGGCGTGAGCCTGCCGACGTTCCTGATCGGCATCCTCCTGATCCTGCTGTTCGCCGTGCAGCTGGGCTGGCTGCCGAGCTTCGGCCGCGGCGAGACGGTCGCGCTGGGCTGGTGGACCACCGGCCTGTTGACGACGAGCGGGCTGCGCTCGCTGATCCTGCCGTCGATCACGCTGGCGCTGTTCCAGACCACGCTGATCATGCGGCTCGTCCGTGCCGAGATGCTCGAGGTGCTGCGCACCGACTACATCAAGTTCGCGCGGGCGCGCGGCCTCAGCGACCGGGCGATCCACTTCGGCCATGCACTCAAGAACACGCTGGTGCCGGTGATCACGATCACCGGGCTGCAGCTCGGCGCGATCATCGCGTTCGCGATCATCACCGAGACGGTGTTCCAGTGGCCGGGCATGGGGCTCCTGTTCATCCAGGCGGTCAACTTCGCCGACATCCCGGTGATGGCGGCCTACCTCTGCTTCATCGCCGTCGTCTTCGTCAGCATCAACCTCGTGGTCGACCTCCTGTACTACGCGGTCGACCCGCGACTGCGCATCGAGCGGGGTGTCCATTGACGCAAGCGCCGCCTTGGCTGACCCGCGCCCGCCGCTCCGCCCCGAGGGCGCGGTGCCGCCTCCCTCGTGGGGGCTGGGTGCGACGCCGCGCGTCGGCCAGTCTGGGAGAGGATCGTTGAACGCGGTCGAATACATCCGCCGCTGGCAGGACGAGTTCACGGCGCTGCGCCGCGACCTGCACGCGCATCCCGAGCTCGGCTTCGAGGAGCATCGCACGGCGAACGTCGTCGCCGAGCGGCTCGCCGCGCTCAACATCGAGCACCACACCGGCGTCGGCAGGACCGGCATCGTCGCCGTCGTGCGCGGACGCTCGACGGCGAGCGGCCGGTCGGTGGGGCTGCGCGCCGACATGGACGCGCTGCCGATGCAGGAGGACAACACGTTCGCGCACCGCTCGCGCTACGACGGGCGCATGCACGGCTGCGGCCACGACGGCCACACCGCGATGCTGCTGGCCGCCGCGCGCTACCTGGCCGAGACGCGCGCCTTCGACGGCACGGCGACGCTGATCTTCCAGCCCGGCGAGGAAGGCTACGCCGGCGGCCGGGCGATGATCGAGGACGGTCTCTTCGAGCGCTTCCCCGCCGACCAGATCTACGCGTTGCACAACTGGCCGGGCCTGCCGGTCGGCAAGATCGCCGTGCGGCCGGGGCCCATGATGGCGGCCGCCGACCGCGTCACGATCGACATCGAAGGCAAGGGCGGCCACGGCGCGCATCCGCACCAGTCGGTCGATCCGGTGCTGGTCGCGGGCCACATCATCACCGCCGCGCAGTCGGTGGTCGCGCGCAACGTGTCGCCGATCGACACCGCGGTCGTGAGCCTGTGCGCGATGCACGCCGGGCACCCCGGCGCGATGAGCGTGATCCCGCGCACCGCGCAGCTCGTCGGCACCGTGCGCACGTTCAAGGCAGCGACGCAGGACATGATCGAGCGGCGACTCTCGGAGCTGGTGCCTTCGATCGCGGCGGCGTTCGGCGCCACCGCGAAGCTCACCTACGAGCGGGTCTACCCGGCGACGATCAACTCCGCGGCCGAGGCGCGCTTCGCCGCGCACGTCGCCGAGGACGTCGTCGGCCGCGACAACGTCGTGCACGACCTGGATCCGTCGATGGGTTCCGAGGATTTCTCGTTCATGCTGCAGCGTCGTCCCGGCGCCTACGCGCGGCTGGGGCAGGGCGGCATCGGCGGCGCGCCGGCGTGCTTCCTGCACGACAGCCGCTACGACTTCAACGACAGCGTGATCGCGATCGGCGCAGGCTACCTCGCGGCGCTCGCCGAGCGCGCCATGCCGCTCGCGGCCGGGCGCGCATGAGCATGCCCGACCCGGCGGCGTCGTTCGCGGCGACCTATGCGGAAGCGCGCGCGAAGTTCGTGGCTGCGGCACGCTCGCGCGGGTACGCGCTCGAGACGCACGAGCATCCGGACGCACGCGGCGCGGAAGGCGAGGCGTTGTCGATGGACGTGGCGTCGACCGGCTCGCGCGACGCACCGGCGATGCTGGTGATCACGTCCGGCACCCACGGCGTCGAGGGATTCTGCGGCTCCGGGTGCCAGGTGGGCCTGCTCGGCGACGACAGCTTCGCCGCCGCGGTGGCCGCCTGCGGCGCAGCGGTCGTCATGGTGCACGCGGTCAATCCTCATGGCTTCTCGCACCTGCGACGCACCAACGAGGGCAACGTCGACATGAACCGCAATTTCCGCGCGTTCGCGGCGCCGCCGGCGGCGAACGCCGCGTACGCGGAAGTGCATCCGTTCGTGGTGCCCTCCGCGTGGCCGCCGCCACCGGAGAACGAGGCGAAGATCGCCGCCTACCTGCGCGAGCGAGGGCCGGCGGCGTTCCAGCAGGCGGTGTCGGGCGGCCAGTGCGAGTTCCCCGACGGCCTGTTCTACGGCGGCACCGCGCCGGCATGGTCGAACGCGACGCTGCGCAGCGTGCTGCGCGAGCATGGGCGCGGCCGGCGCCGCGTCACGCTGATCGACGTCCACACGGG
>DASTCK010000073.1:0-2389 GCA_035711225.1 Casimicrobiaceae bacterium | reverse complement strand
AAGGGCGTCATGGTCGCCTTCGAGGGCGCGGTCGCCGGCGGCGTGCCGATCATCAAGGCGCTGCGCGAGGGGTTGAGCGCGAACCGCATCGAGTGGATCGCCGGCATCATCAACGGCACGTCGAACTTCATCCTCTCGACGATGCGCGACACCGGCGTGTCGTTCGAGGCGGCGCTCGCGCAGGCGCAGAGGCTCGGCTTCGCGGAAGCCGACCCGACGTTCGACGTCGAGGGCATCGACGCCGCACACAAGCTCACGATCATGGCGGCGATCGCGTTCGGCGTGCCGATGAACTTCGAAGGCGCCTACCACGAGGGCATCACGAAGCTCACGCGCGAGGACATTCGCCACGCCGAGGAGCTGGGCTACCGGATCAAGCTGCTCGGCATCGCGCGCCGCAAGAAGGACGGCTACGAGCTGCGCGTCCACCCGACGCTCGTGCCGGCGCGGCGCCTGATCGCCAACGTCGAGGGCGCGATGAACGCGGTGCTGGTGAAGGGCGACGCCGTCGGCGCGACGCTCTACTACGGCGCGGGCGCCGGCGCCGAGCCGACCGCGAGCGCGGTCATCGCCGACCTGGTCGACGTCACTCGCATGCACACGGCCGACCCCGAGCACCGCGTGCCCCACCTCGCGTTCCAGCCCGACCAGCTGTCCGACGTGCCGGTGCTGCCGATCGGCGAGGTCGAGACCTCGTACTACCTGCGCATGCGGGTCGACGACAGGCCCGGCGTGCTCGCCGACATCACGCGCATCCTCGCCGATCGCGAGATCTCGATCGAGGCGATGATCCAGAAGGAGCCGGCCGAAGGCGAGGCGCAGACCGACATCATCCTGCTCACGCACCGGTCGGTCGAGAAGCGGGTGGCCGACGCGATCGCGCGCATCGAGGCGCTGCCGACGGTGCGCGGCGCGATCGTGCGCATCCGGCTCGAAGACCTCGCGTGAGCGCCGTCGCCGGCACCCGGTACGTCTCGACGCGGGGCGCGTGGCGCGACGCGCCGCAGCCGTTCTGCGCGATCCTCCTCGAGGGCCTCGCGCCCGACGGAGGGCTGGCCGTGCCGGACCGCTACCCGGCGTTCGCCGCCGGCGAGCTCGACGCGCTCGCCGGCGCGCCGTACCGCACGGTCGCCTACGCGGTCCTCTCGAAGTTCATCGGCGACATCCCGGGCACCGACCTTCGCGCGCTGATCGATCGCACCTACACCGCCGAGGCCTTCGGCAGCGACGCGGTCGTGCCCCTCGCGTGGCTCGAGCCGGGCCTCGCGCTGCTGCGGACCTCGAACGGACCGACGCTCGCGTTCAAGGACATCGCGCTGCAGCTCCTGGGCGGGCTGTTCGAGTACGCGCTCGCGCGCGAGGGCCGTCGCATCACGATCCTCGGCGCCACCTCGGGCGACACCGGCTCGTCGGCCGAGGTCGCGCTCCGGGGGCGCCGCGGCATCGACGTGTTCATGCTGTCGCCGCACGGACGCATGAGCGCGTTCCAGCAGGCGCAGATGTTCTCGCTCGACGAGCCCAACATCCACAACCTCGCGGTCGACGGCACGTTCGACGACTGCCAGGACCTCGTGAAGGCGGTCGCGGGCGACGCGGCGTTCAAGCGGCGCTACGCGATCGGCGCGGTCAACTCGATCAACTGGGCACGCATCGCGGCCCAGGTCGTCTACTACGTGCACGGCTGGCTCGAAGCGCGCGCGGCGCCCGGGGCGCCGGTCGACGTCGCGGTGCCGTCGGGCAACTTCGGCAACATCCTGGCGGCGCACGTCGCGAAGCGGATGGGCGTCCCGTTGCGGCGCCTGATCCTCGCCACCAACGAGAACGACGTGCTCGACGAGTTCTTCCGCACCGGGCGCTACCGCGTGCGCGGCGGCAGCGAGACGCACGCGACGAGCAGTCCGTCGATGGACATCTCGAAGGCGTCGAACTTCGAACGCTTCGTCTTCGACGCGCTCGGCCGCGACGCCGCGCGCACGCGCGCGCTCTTCGCCGAGGTCGAGACGCGACGCGCATTCACGCTGACTGCGGCCGAGCGCGAGCGCATCGCCGCGTTCGGCTTCGTCAGCGGACGCAGCACCGCGGCCGACCGGCTCGCCACCATCCGCGACGTTCACGCGCGCATCGGCGAGGTGATCGACCCGCACACCGCCGACGCTCTCAAGGTGGCGCGCGAGCGGCGCGACCCGGCGACGCCGATGATCGTCCTCGAGACGGCGCTCGCGGCCAAGTTCAACGCGACGATCCGCGCTGCGATCGGGCGCGACGCCCCGCGGCCGGCGCGGCTCGCCGGACTCGAGGAGCTGCCGCAGCGCGTCGTCGCGATGCCCGCCGACGTCGAGCGACTGAAGTCCTTCATCGCCGACAATGACCGGCGATGAGCACCGCATCC
>DASTCK010000072.1:0-2064 GCA_035711225.1 Casimicrobiaceae bacterium | reverse complement strand
CTCGCGCTGATCTGGGGCTGCAACTGGCCGGTGCTGAAGCTCGGCGTGGCCGAGCTTCCGCCGCTGACGTTCCGCGCCGTCACGCTGCCGTTCGCGGCGCTCGGCATGCTCGCCGTCGCGCGCGCATCGGGCGAGTCGATCGCGATCCCGCGCGCGTGGTGGCCGCGCGTCGCGACGCTCGCGTTCTTCAACATCGCCGGATGGAACGGACTCGTGCTGTTCGGCGTCCAGCAGCTCCCGGCCGGGCGCAGCGCGATCCTCGCCTACACGATGCCGGTGTGGGCGACGCTGGTCGCGATGATGGTGCTGCACGAGCCGCTCGGCCGGCGCAAGGCGCTCGGCCTCGTGCTCGGCATGATCGGCATGGCGCTGCTGCTCGGCGAGGACTTCGCGCTGCTGCAGCGCAGCCCGTTCGGCGCCTCGATGATCCTCGGCGCCGCGATCCTGTGGTCGATCGGCACGGTGCTGCTGCGCAAGTGGAAACCGCCGATCGCGCAGAACACCCTGTCGGGCTGGATGATGCTCACCGGCTGGCTCCCGCTCGCGATCGCCGCGCCGTTCTTCGACGACGCCGGGCTCGCGCGCTTCGCGCACCTGTCGTGGCTCACCTGGCTCGCGATCGGCTACAACATCTTCCTCGCCGGGACGCTCGCGCACTGGGCGTGGTTCACGCTCGCGCGCACGCTGCCGGTCGCCGTGTCGGGCCTCGCGTCGCTGCCGGTGCCGGTGGTCGGCGTGTTCGCCGGCATCATCGTGCTCGGCGAGCGGCCGGGCACGGCCGAGTGGCTCGCACTCGCGTTCGTACTTGCGTCGCTCGGCGCGGTGCTGTGGCCGGCGAAGAGCGCTGCGAAGCCGGCCCCGGTGCCGCCCCCGGACTGACGACGCCGCACGTCAGGCGACGGCGGCCTCGATCAGCGCGTGGTCGCGCGCGAGGTCGACCGGAGCGCCGGTGCGCGCCGACTCGTGCACCGCGAGCGTCGCCGCGAGCGTGCGGGCCCCGTCCGCACCCGACACCACGGGCGCCTCGCGCCCCTCGATGACGGCCCGCAGGTGACGCACCTGCTCGAGGTACGGGTCGCGGTCGAGCGTCTTCACCGGCTCGACGGTGAGCGGCTGGTCCCAGCCGACCTTCGCGGGATCCCGCGACGTCCACAGCCGCAGGTTGGGGAAGTCGAGCGCGCCCCGCGTACCCATCAACCGGTAGGTGTTCTCGCCGGTGAAGCGGAATGCCGGGTTCTCGCCCAGCCCCTGCTCGATCGTCCACGGGCTGAGCGCGGCGTCGGTGCACAGGATCGTGCCGAGCGCGCCGCCGGCGAACCTGAACATGACCGCCGCGCTGTCCTCGACCTCGAAGCCGCGCATCGCGCTGCTGACGAGCCCCGACACGCTCCCGAGCTCGCCGCCGAGGAAGCGCAGCATGTCGATCTCGTGGATCAGGTTGATCAGGATCGGCCCGCCGCCCGCCGTCGTGCGCCATGTCGCGTCGAAGTACGCGTCCGGCTTGCGCGTCGCCCACAGGACCGACGCGGCGACGAGCGTGCCGAGCCGGCCGTCCGCGACGATCCGGCGCGCCTCCTGCGCCTGCGCGTGGTACCGGCGGTGGTGGCCGACCAGGAGCGGCACGCCCGCGCGCTTCGCTTCGCGCAACAGCGCGCACGCGTCGGCGACGGTGTCCGCGATAGGCTTCTCGACGATCATCGCGACGCCGGCGCGCGCGCAATCGATGCCCATCGGTACGTGCAGCCGGTTGGGCGTCGCGATGATCACCGCGTCCGGCTTCGCGCTGGCGAGCAGCTCGCGGTGCGACGCGAAGTAGTCGCAGGGGAGCGACGCCACCGCCGGATCGTCGCGCGGCAGCGTGTCGGCCACGCCGCACAGCTCGGCGTCGGAGGACGCCAGCGCCGTCGCGATGTGGCGGCGGCCGATGAGGCCGGCGCCGATGACGCCGAGGCGGAGGAGCGGCACGGGAGGCGGAAAGGCGAGAGTGGGGAGTGGGGAGTGGGGAGTGGGGAGTGGGGAGTGGGGAGTGGGGAGTGGGGAGGAGCGCGACGCTCCCGCGCGACC
>DASTCK010000071.1:0-3544 GCA_035711225.1 Casimicrobiaceae bacterium | reverse complement strand
GGAGCCGATGCGCACGGGGCTCACCGCGTTCCGTTTGTCGATGGGCAAGGCGCTGGTGCCGTTCATGTTCACGTACACGCCCGCGCTGCTGTTCATCGACTTCACGTGGAGCGCGTTCGCTTCCGCGGTCGTCGCGGGCATCGTGGGTATCGTCGCGCTGTCCGCCGCGTACACGCGCTGGTTCGCGACGACGATCACGCGGGTCGAGCAGGCGCTGCTGACCGTCGCCGGCCTGATCCTGGTCTTCAACCACCTCTGGCTCAATGCGATCGGCATCACCATTGCGCTGGCGGTGCTCGGTCTCAACGTGCTTCGTGCGCGCCGCTGACCGCTCGGGAGTGGTCCCGGACGCCGGGCCGGGATCGGTGTTAGTCTGACAGACTGCCCGTAGACACGCGCGGTAGCGTCGCCCGATGCCCCTGTCCCTCCGCTTCCTGCTGCCGCTCATGCTGGTGGTCGGCCTGTTCGCGTACGCGGCGGTGCCGCTCGCCGACACCCTGATGCTGCGCTGGTTCGTCCGCGACCTCGACACGCGCAGCTCGCTGATCGCGAACGCGGTATCCGAGCCGTTGTCGGACCTGCTGCTGACCGGATCGACGCCACGCATCGAGCAGTTCTTCCAGCGGCTCACGCAGGACGAGCGCCTGTACGCGGTCGGCCTGTGCATCGCCGGCCACGCGACCCCGATCGCCACGCCCGACTTTCCCGCCGACGTCCCGTGCTCGTCGCTGCGCGGCGAGGCCGGCGGCACCAAGACGATCCTGCGCAGGTCGCATGGCATGCTCCACCTGAGCGTGTCGCCGGTCGAGGCGGGCTCGACGCAGCCGGCGCAGCTCGCGATCCTGCACGACATGAGCTTCGTCGAGCGCCGCAGCGAGGAGACGCGACGCTACCTCTACGCGTTCTTCGCGGTGCTCGCGTTCCTCGTCGCGCTGATCACGGTGGTCGTCGCGCAACTGTCGTGGCGTGGCTGGGTCAACGGACTGCGCGCGCTGCTGCGCGGCGAAGGGCTCGTCCGCCCGGCCTCGCCGTCGATAGCGACGCCCGAGCTGCGTCCGATCGCCGGCGACGTGCGCGAGCTGATCCGCGAGCTCGAGGAGCGCTACCGGCCGCGCGACGAAGGCCAGCTCGCGTGGTCGGCCGCGAGCGTCAAGGCGATCGTCGAGCGCGAGCCCGGCGGCGGCGACGTGATCGTCGTGTCGAACCGCGAGCCCTACATCCACGTGCGCACCGACGAGGGCATCCGCGTGCAGCACCCTGCGTCGGGCCTCGTCACCGCCCTCGAGCCGGTCATGCGCGCCTGCGCGGGCACCTGGATCGCTCACGGCAGCGGCAGCGCCGACCGCGAGACGGTCGACCGGCACGACCGCGTCGAGGTGCCCCCGGGCGAGGCGGCCTACCGGCTGCGAAGGATCTGGCTCACGCCCGACGAGGAGGCCGGCTACTACAGCGGCTTCGCCAACGAAGGGCTGTGGCCGCTGTGCCACATCGCGCACGTGCGGCCGACGTTCCGCTCCTCGGACTTCGCGCAGTACCGCGCGGTGAACGCGAAGTTCGCCGACGCCGTCGTCGCCGAGGCGCGCACCGACGCGCCGATCGTGCTCGTGCAGGACTACCACTTCGCGCTCCTGCCGCGCATGATCCGCGAGCGGCTGCCCAACGCGACGGTGGTGACGTTCTGGCACATCCCGTGGCCCAATCCGGAAGCGTTCTCGATCTGCCCGTGGCGCGCCGAGCTGCTCGACGGCCTCCTCGGCAGCACGATCCTCGGCTTCCACACGCAGTTCCACTGCAACAACTTCCTCGACACGGTCGACCGCGTGCTCGAGGCGCGGGTCGACCGGGAGACCTTCGAGGTCAACTGCGCGGGCCACGCGACGGCCGTGCGCCGCTACCCGATCTCGATCGCCTGGCCGCCGGAGCCGCTCGCGCGGCAGTGGGGTGTCGGGCACGCGCGCGCCGCGGTGCGCGAACGACTCTCGCTCGGAGCCGACGTGCGCATCGGCGTCGGGATCGACCGGCTGGATTACACGAAAGGCATCCTCGAGCGCTTCCACGCGGTCGACCGGCTGCTCCACACGCACCCCGAGTGGGTCGGCAGGTTCGTGTTCGTGCAGATCGCGGCGCCCACCCGCGGCATGATCGCCGACTACCGCGGCTACGCCGAGCGGGCGATCGCGCTCGCGGATGCGATCAACGCCAAGTACGCCGGCCGCGGCGCGATGCCGATCCGGCTCATCGCCGAACACCACGAGGCCGACGCGGTCTACGAGTACTACCGCGCCGCCGACCTCTGCTTCGTGTCGAGCCTGCACGACGGCATGAACCTCGTCGCGAAGGAGTTCGTCGCGTCCCGCGACGACGAGCGCGGGGTGCTGGTGCTCTCGCAGTTCGCCGGCGCATCGCGGGAACTCCCGGAGGCGCTGATCGTCAATCCCTATGACGCCGACCAATGCGCCGCCGCCCTGCATCGCGCCCTGACGATGCCGGAGGACGAGCAGCGCGACCGGATGCGCCTGATGCGAGGATTGATGCGCGAGTTCAACGTCTACCGCTGGGCCGGCCGCATGCTGATGGATGCGGCGGCGATCCGCCAGCGCCGCAAGCTGGGCCGGCGGGCGCGCGAAGCGGTCACCGCGGCATGATCGGCGTCGACACGATCGCCGCTCGCGAGCGGCGGATGGTTCGCCGCCGCCCGCCGCCGCTCGCGACCACCGACGCGCTGTTCCTCGACATCGACGGCACGCTGCTCGAGCTCGCCGCGACGCCGGACAGCGTCACCATCGACCCCGCCCTGCCGACGGCGCTCGTGGCGACGGCCCGCGCGCTCGACGGCGCGCTCGCGCTCATCACCGGCCGCTCGATCCGCGACGTCGACGTGCTGTTCCCGGGCCTGTCGCTGCCGATCGCGGGTCAGCACGGCTGCGAGCGGCGCAGCGGCGACGGCGCGATGAACCTGCACGCGAGCGACGCGCAGACGCTCGACCGCCTGCGCAACCTGTTCACGAGCTTCGCGTCGCGTCACCCGGGCATCCTCGTCGAGCACAAGGGCGCGTCGCTCGCGCTCCCTTACCGCGCGGTCCCCGAGCTCGCGAGCCACGTGCACCAGACGATCCGGCACGCGATGGAGGACGTCGAGGGCTCGTGGACCGTCGAGGGCGGCAAGCGGCTGGTCGAGATCCGGCCGGGTGGCCGCAACAAGGGGCGCGCGATCCGGGACTTCATCGGCGAGCGCCCATTCGCGGGCCGACGCCCGGTGTTCGTCGGCGACGACCGCGGCGACGAGCACGGCTTCCGCGTCGTCGAGAAGGCGCGCGGCATCGCCGTCAAGGTGGGTCCGGGCAGCACCTGCGCCCGCTACCGCCTGCCGGACGTCAACGCGGTGCGCGAGTGGATCGCCGCGCTCGCGCCGCAAGCCTGCGCATCGTGAGCGCCGGACAGCGCCACCTCGACCTCGCGCTCATCGGGAACGGTCGCATCGGGCTCCTGGTCGAGCCCGAGGGCACGATCGTCTGGGGCTGCTTCCCGCGCTTCGACGCCGACC
>DASTCK010000070.1:0-12561 GCA_035711225.1 Casimicrobiaceae bacterium | reverse complement strand
GCACCTCGGTGCGCCTCGTCATGCTTCCCGTGTGCCAGTGCTCGAGTTGCCGGCCGGTGATCAGAACCCACGGATAGTCGCCGTCGGGCTGCTCGTCCGCGCTGATGAGCGACGCGGGCACGAGCTGCGCCCTGCCGCTCGCCGTCGGGAACCGGTCGATGAACACGACGGGCTCGCCCGGATCGCCTTCCTGTTCGCAGGGATAGGTGACCGAGCTCTCGCGCTCGAGACGCTCCCAGGTGATGCCGGCGATCGAGGCCATCGCGAGCCGCATCTCGGCGAAGACGTCGCGGGGATGCTCGTAACGCCACTCGAGACCGAGCCGCCGCGCCATGTCGACGATGATCGCGAGGTCCTGGCGCGCCTCGCCCGGCGGCGTGAGCGCCTGGCGGCCGAGCTGCACCATGCGGTCGGTGTTGGTGACCGTGCCGGTTTTCTCGGGGAACGCCGACGCCGGCAGGATCACGTCGGCGAGCGAGCAGGTCTCGGTGAGGAAGATGTCCTGCACGACCAGCATCTCGAGCTTCGCGAGCGCCTCGCGCGCGTGGCTCGCGTCGGGGTCCGACATCGCCGGGTTCTCGCCCATGATGTACATGCCGCGGATGTCGCCCGCGTCGATCGCGTGGATGATCTCGACCACGGTGAGCCCCGGCTCCCCGTCGAGCTCCGTTCCCCACAGCTTCTGGAACTTCTCGCGCAGCCCGCCGTTGCTGACGCGCTGGTAGTCGGGGAACATCATCGGGATCAGGCCCGCGTCGGACGCGCCCTGGACGTTGTTCTGGCCGCGCAGTGGATGAAGCCCCGTGCCCGGGCGCCCGACCTGGCCGGTCAGCATCGTGAGCGCGATCAGGCAGCGCGCGTTGTCGGTCCCGTGGATGTGCTGCGAGATGCCCATGCCCCACAGGATCATCGAGCCCTTCGACGTCGCGAACGCGCGCGCGACCTCGCGGATCGTCTCCGCGGGGATGCCGCACACCTCGGCCATCGCCTCGGGGCTGAACGCCGCGACGTTCTTCGCGATCTCCTCGTAGCCGCTCGTCCGGTCCGCGACGAACGCGCGGTCGACGAGGCCTTCCTCGATGATCGTGTGCATCATCGCGTTGAGCAGCGCGACGTCGGTGTCCGGGCGGAACTGCAGGTAGCGCCACGCGTGGCGCGCGAGCTCCGAGCGGCGCGGATCGGCGAGGATCAGGCGCGTGCCGGCCTTCGCCGCGTTCTTGATCCAGGTCGCCGCGACCGGGTGGTTGACGACCGGGTTCGCGCCGATCAGGAGCACGACATCGGCCTTGAGCACGTCCATCACCGGGTTCGACACGGCGCCCGAGCCGATGCCCTCGAGGAGCGCCGCGACGCTCGACGCGTGGCACAGCCGGGTGCAGTGGTCGACGTTGTTCGATCCGAAGCCGGTGCGCACCAGCTTCTGGAACAGGTAGGCCTCCTCGTTGCTGCCTTTCGCCGAGCCGAAGCCCGCGAGCGCGCGCGGGCCCTGCGTGTCGCGGATGCGCACGAGCGCGCCGCTCGCGCGCGCCATCGCCTCTTCCCAGCTCGCCTCGCGGAACACGGCGAGCGGATTCGCGGGGTCGACGGTCGCGTGCGGGTCCTTGGCGACGCCGTCGCGGCGAATCAGCGGCTTCGTGAGTCGCTGCGGGTGCGACACGTAGTCGAAGCCGAAGCGGCCCTTGACGCACAGCCGCTCGTGGTTCGCGGGGCCGTCGCGGCCCTCGACGCGCACGATCGCGTTGCCGTTGACGTTGTAGGTGATCTGGCAGCCGACGCCGCAGTACGGGCACACGGACGCGACCTTCCTGTCCACGGGCACGAGGTACGCGTCGTGCGCCGGCGCGAGCGCGCCGGTCGGGCAGGCCTGCACGCACTCGCCGCATGCGACGCACGTCGACGCGCCCATCGGGTCGTCGAGGTCGAACACGATCGCCGAGCCCGCGCCGCGGTACGCGTAGCCGATCACGTCGTTGACCTGCTCCTCGCGGCACGCGCGAACGCAGCGCGTGCACTGGATGCAGGCGTCGAGGTTGACCGCCATCGCCGGGTGCGACAGGTCGGCCTTCGGTTGCGCGCGCATCGGGAAGCGCGGCCGGCCGATGCCGAGCGCGCGCTTCCAGTGGTCGAGCTCGGAATCGGGCTTGTAGACGCGCTCGGGAACGTCGGCGGCCAGCAGCTCGACGATCATCTTCTGCGCCGCGACGGCGCGCGCGCTGTCGGTCCTGACCTCCATCCCGCCAGCCGGCGCGCGGCAGCACGACGGCGCGAGCACGCGCTCGCCCTTGATCTCGACCATGCACGAGCGGCAGTTGCCGTCCGGGCGCATGCCCGGCTTGTAGCAGAGCCGCGGCACCGGCACGCCGAGCCGGTCGGCGACCTCGATGATCGTCTCGCCGGGCGCGGCGCCGACCTCGGTCCCGTTCAGCGTGAACGTGACGGTGCGCTGCTCGACGAGGGCGTCGTGGGGGGCGTTCATGTCAGGCCATTGTCCCTCACCCGTCGCGCCGGGGCGAACGGCGAGGGCAGATTCCCCTCTCTGCCAACGTGGGAGCGGCGGGGTCGAGGGACTCGCGGGGGTCCGGCGATCATGGCTCGAGCTCGTGCGGGAAGTACTTGACCACGCACGCGATGGGGTTGGGCGCCGCCTGGCCGAGGCCGCAGATCGACGCGTCGGCCATGGCGGCGGAAAGCTCCGCGAGCAGCGCCGTATCCCAGCGCGGGCGCTCCATCAGCGCGACGGCCTTCTCGGTGCCGACGCGGCACGGCGTGCACTGGCCGCACGACTCGTCGGCGAAGAAGCGCATCAGGTTGAGCGCGGCGTCGCGCGCGCGGTCGTGCTGCGACAGCACGATCACCGCCGCGGAGCCGATGAAGCAGCCGTGCGGCTGAAGCGTGTCGAAGTCGAGCGGGACGTCGCCGAGCGAGGCCGGCAGGATGCCGCCCGACGCGCCGCCGGGAAGGTAGCCGTAGAACGCGTGCCCGTCCTGCATGCCGCCGCAGTGCTCGTCGATCAGCTCGCGCGCGGTGATGCCCGCGGGCGCGAGATGCACGCCGGGCTTCTTCACGCGCCCCGACACCGAGAACGACCGCAGGCCCTTGCGCCCGTGGCGCCCGTGCCCGGCGAACCACGCGCCGCCCTTCTCCAGGATCTCGCGGACCCAGTGGAGCGTCTCCATGTTGTGCTCGAGCGTCGGGCGGCCGAACAGCCCGACCTGCGCGACGTAGGGCGGGCGAAGGCGCGGCATGCCGCGCTTGCCCTCGATCGACTCGATCATCGCGGACTCTTCGCCGCAGATGTACGCGCCCGCGCCGCGCCTCAGCTCGATCGCCGGCAACGCGCACGGCGGATCGCGCCGGAGCGCCGCGATCTCGCGCTCGAGCAGCGCGCGGCACGCCGCGTACTCGTCGCGGAGATAGATGTAGACCGAGTCGATGCCGACCGCCCAGGCGGCGATCAGCATGCCCTCGAGGAACCGGTGCGGGTCGCGCTCGAGGTAGTGGCGGTCCTTGAACGTCCCGGGCTCGCCTTCGTCGATGTTGACGGCCATGAGCCGCGGCGCGGGCTCCGCGCGCACGATCTTCCACTTGCGCCCCGCCGGGAATCCCGCACCGCCGAGGCCGCGCAGCGCGGAGCCCTCGAGCTCGGCGATGACCGCGTCCACCGTGCGCTTGCCCGACAGGCACTCGACGAGCGTCGCGTAGCCGCCGTCGCGCCGGTAGCCGTCGTAGCCGATCGCCTTCGCGGGCGGCGCCTCGACCTGCCGCTCGCGCACGGCATTCGCGACCTTGTCGACGCTCGCGCCATCGATCGGATGGCGGCCGACCACCGCGACCGGCGCGTGCTCGCAGCGCCCGACGCACGGCGCAGCGACGACGCGCACGCCGGCGAGTCCGAGGCGCTCGAGCGATGCCATCAGCGACGCCGCGCCCGCCATCCGGCAAGAAAGCGTCTCGCACACCCGCACCGTGATCGCCGGCGGGCGCGCGTCGCCTTCCTTCACCACGTCGAAGTGGTGGTAGAACGTCGCCACCTCGTAGACCTCGGCGGCCGCGAGCCCGAGCTCCGCGGCGAGCGCGACCAGGTGCGCCGCCGGCAGGCAGCCCAGCGCGTCCTGGATCCGGTGCAGGAACTCGATCAGGAGGTCGGCGCGCCGCGGGGCGTCGCCGAGGAGCGCCCGCACCTCGCCGAGCACCGCGGGATCGACGGCCCGGCCCTTGGGCGTCGCTCGCGTGGCCCGCCGCGCGCCGAGGCGCGACGTGTCGACGACCGAGGCGCGGGTCATCGTGCTCCGCCCGCGCTCAAGGCTCGCTGGCCTTCGCGGCGCCGGTTGCGGCCGCTTCCGCCGCCAGCGCGCGTCGTCGCATCGCGCCGATGGTGGCGGACACGAGCGGCCAGCACAGCAGAACGAGCGCGAGCGTCATGATCGAGCCGACCAGCGCGTTCGACCAGAACACGCCGATGCCGCCGCCGGACAGGAGCATCGACTGGCGGAAGCTCGTCTCGGCCATGTCGCCCAGCACCAGCGCGAGCACCAGCGGCGCGAGCGGGTAGCGCAGCTTCTTGAAGAAGTAGCCGACCACGCCGAACACCACCATCATCACCACGTCGAACATGCTGTTGTGGACCGTGTAGGCGCCCACCGCGCAGATCACGACGATCACCGGCGCGATGATCGAGAACGGGATGCGCAGGATCGCCGCCCACCACGGCACCGTCGTCAGCACGATCAGGAGCCCCACGATGTTGCCGAGGTACATGCTCGCGATCAGGCCCCAGACGAATTCCTTCTTCTCGACGAAGAGCAGCGGGCCCGGCTGCAGCCCCCAGATCAGGAGGCCGCCGAGCAGCACGGCGGCGGTCGGCGAGCCGGGGATGCCGAGCGTCAGCATCGGAAGCAGCGCGCTCGTTCCGGCCGCGTGCGCGGCGGTCTCCGGCGCGACGACGCCCTCGATGTGGCCGTGGCCGAACTTCTCGCGCTCCTTGGACATCCGGCGCGCCATCCCGTAGCTCATGAACGACGCGGGTGTGGCGCCGCCCGGCGTGATCCCCATCCAGCAGCCGATCAGGCAGCCGCGCAGCGACGTCATCCAGTAGCGGGGCAGCTTCTTCCAGGTCTGCCAGACGACCGCCGCGTTGATCTTCCCCTGCACGCCCTTGAACGCGAGGCCCTCCTCCATCGTGAGGAGGATCTCGCCGAGCCCGAACAGTCCGATCACCGCGATCAGGAAGTCGAAGCCCTGCAGGAGCTCGGTGTGGCCGAACGTCAGCCGCAGCTGGCCGGTCACGATGTCGAGGCCGACCGCGGCGAGCGCGAAGCCGATCATCATCGACGCGATCGTCTTCGCCGGCGGCTCGCGGCTCATGCCGATGAAGCTGCAGAACGTCAGGAACTGCACCGAGAAGTACTCGGGCGGGCCGAACTTGAGCGCGAAGCGCGCGACCAGCGGCGCGAGGAACGTGATGACCAGCACCGCGACGAACGCGCCGACGAACGACGAGGTGAACGCCGCGGTCATCGCCTCGCCCGCGCGGCCCTGCTGCGCCATCGGGTAGCCGTCGAACGTCGTCGCGACCGACCAGGGCTCGCCGGGGATGTTGAACAGGATCGACGTGATCGCGCCGCCGAAGAGCGCCCCCCAGTAGATGCACGAGAGCATGATGATCGCCGAGGTCGGCGGCATCGTGAACGTGAGCGGCAGCAGGATCGCGACGCCGTTCGCCCCGCCCAGGCCGGGCAGCACGCCGATCAGCACGCCGAGCAGGATGCCGACGAGCATGAACAGCAGGTTCTTCCAGGTCAGCGCGACCGCGAAGCCCTGCATCAGGTTGCCGATGTCTTCCACGACGGCGCCTCTAGGGGTTCATCACGCGGCCGGCGACGGCCGCACGACGGCGCGTCGCGCCGGGAAGGGCGCCGGAGGCGCCGGGGAAAGCGGGCGGGCGACCTCGGCCATGCCAGCGTCAGTAGCCCAGCATCCGCTCGAGCGGGCCCTTCGGCAACGCGACCAGGAACCAGATCTCGAACAGCAGGAACATCGCGACCGGGACGCCGATCGCCACCGCCAGCGTCGCGGGGGCGCGGTAGCGGCCCTTCCACACCATGAACGCCCCGATGAACACCGCGGAGGCGACGTAGATGCCGACGAGCTTGATGAGCACGACGTAGGCGATCGTCGGCAGCAGCATCGAGAGCACGGGCACGAGCCGCGCGCTCTCGACGAAGACCTCGCTGTCGAGCTTGCGCCAGCGCCAGAGCGTCGTGGCGGCGATCCAGGCGCCCGCCGCCAGCAGGCAGGTTCCCGTCAGGAACGGGAAGTACCCTGCCTGCGGGCCGTCGCTGCCCCATTTCGCGCCGATGCGCACGCTGTCGAACATCACCAGCGCGCCACCGGCGCAGATCAGGAGCGCGACGACGACCTCGACCCAGCGGGTCTTCGGGCCGCCGCCGGCGGCGCCTTCGGTCGACGGGTCGGCCATCGGCTACTTGGCGAGGAAGCCGGCGTCCTGCATCAGCGTGCGGTGCGTCGTCTCCGCCTTCCCGACCCAGTCGACGTACTCCTTGCCCGTCATGAACGTGTCGTTGAACGCCGCGTCCTCGGTGTACTTCTTCCACTCGGGCAGCGCGCGAACCTTCTTGAACAGGTCGATGTAGAAGTCCACCTGCTCCTGCGACACGCCGGCCGGCATGAAGATGCCGCGCAGCATCACGTACTCGACGTCGAGGCCCGCCGACTTGCAGGTCGGGATGTCCTGCCAGCTCATCGTCGAGGTCACCTTCGCCGGGTAGGGCATCGGCTTGCTGTCGAACACGCACAGCGGCCGCAACGCACCGGAGCGCCAGTGCGCGATCGCCTCGATCGGGTTGTTGACCGTCGAGTCGACGTGCTTGCCGACGAGCTGCACGGCCACGTCGCCGCCGCCCTTGAACGGGATGTAGGTCATCTTCTTGCCGACCGCCTTCTCGAGCGCGACAGTGATGATCTGGTCCTCCTGCTTGGATCCGGTGCCGGCCATCTTGAACTTCCCGTTCTCGCCCGCCTTCAGGGCGCTCACGTAGTCGGCGGTCGTCTTGTACGGCGACTCCGCGTTGACCCACAGCACGAACTCGTCGAGCGCCAGCATCGCGACCGGCGTCAGGTCCTTCCAGTTGAACGGCACCCCGGTCGCGAGCGGCGTCGTGTACAGGTTGGACAGCGTGATGATGACCTTGTGCGGGTCGCCCTTCGCGCCCTTGACGTCGAGGAATCCCTCGGCGCCCGCGCCGCCCGACTTGTTGACGACGACGAACGGCTGCTTCATCAGGTTGTGCTTGGCGACGACGCCTTGCAGGAAGCGCGCCATCTGGTCCGCGCCGCCGCCGGTGCCGGCGGGGACGATGAACTCGACCGGCTTGGTGGGCTCCCACGCGGCCAGCGACGGCGAGGCGAAAGCGACCGCGACGGCCGCGAACGCGCCCGCGAGAACGGTGCGGGGGAAGACGATGCTTGCCATGACTCCTCCTAAGGGTTCCAGGGTGAACCGCCGGCGCGGGCTCTCGTGACCTCGCGGGCCGCCTCGGGCGGGTGAAGCAGGTCCTTAACGCATCGAGCGCCTCCCGCGTCGACGGTTGCCCTCGCTACTTGATCAGGCCCGCGCCGCGGGCCCACTTGTACTTCGCGCCCAGCACCATCACGGGCATCTCGGTCGAGTACGGGTAGGCCGGGATGCCGTGGTCGAACAGGTACTCCGCGGCCTCCTCGACCTCCACGTCGCCGGCGAGCGACGCGACGACCGGCTTGCTGATGCCCCTCGCGCGGAACTCCTCGACCACCTCGGCGACGAGCTTCGCGAAGACCATCGGAGGGGTGATGATCGTATGCCAGTAGCCGAGGATCAGCGAGTGGATGCGCGGGTCCTCGAGGCCGAGCCGGATCGTGTTCTGGTAGGTCTTCGGCGGCTCGCCGCCGGTGATGTCGACCGGGTTGCCGGCCGCGCCGAACGGCGGGATGAACTTGCGGAACGCCGCGTCGAGGTCGGGGGGCATCGCCATCAGCTTGAGCCCGTTGTCGACGCAGGCGTCCGACAAGAGCACGCCCGACCCGCCCGCGCCGGTGATGATGACGACGTTCTCGCCCCGGGGCGTCGGCAGGACGGGAATCGCGCGCGCGTACTCGAGCATCTCGCGCAGCGCCTTCGCGCGGATCACGCCCGACTGGCGCAGCACGTCGTCGTAGATCCTGTCGTTGCCGGCCAGCGCGCCGGTGTGCGAGCTCGCCGCGCGCGCGCCCATGCTGGTGCGGCCCGCCTTCAGCACGACGACCGGCTTCTTCCTGGAGACGCGCTTCGCCACTTCGGCGAACGAGCGGCCGTCCTTCAGGTCCTCGCAGTGCTGCGCGATGATGTGCGTGTTGTCGTCCTGCTCGAAGAACGTCAGCAGGTCGTCCTCGTCGATGTCCGACTTGTTGCCCAGCCCGACGATCGCCGACACGCCCATCTTCGCCGAGCGCGAGAACCCGATGATCGCCATGCCGATGCCGCCGGACTGCGACGACAGCGCCGCGTGGCCCTTGACGTCGTAGGCGGTGCAGAACGTCGCGCACAGGTTCTTCCACGTGTAGTAGAAGCCGTAGATGTTGGGGCCCATCAGGCGCACGCCGTACTTCTGGCCGATCGCCTGGATCTCCTTCTGCCCCTCGACGTTGCCGGTCTCGGCGAAGCCCGACGGGATGAGCACGGCGCCCGGGATCTTCTTCTCGCCGCATTCGACGAGCGCGGCCGCGACGAACTTGGCCGGGATCGCGAACACGGCGACGTCGATGATGCCGGGGACGTCCTTGACGCTCTTGTAGGCCTTGAGGCCCATGATCTCGTCGGCCGACGGGTTGATCGGGTAGATCTTCCCCTGGTAGCCGCCGTTGATCAGGTTCTTCATCACCGAGTTGCCGATCTTGCCGGTCTCGCCGGACGCGCCGATGACTGCGACCGCGTCGGGCTTCATGATGCGGTTCATGTCGCGCACGATGTCGGCGTGCTTCGGGCGGAAGCGCGCGGGCGGCGGGTTCCAGTCGCACACGATGCGCACGTCGGCGGCGATCGCGCCGGCCTTCGAGGCGAACACCGGGTTCAGGTCCATCTCGGCGATCTCGGGGAAGTCGGCGACGAGCTGCGACACGTTGCGGATCACCGTCGCGAGCGCGTTGCGGTTCACGGGGTCCGCGCCGCGCACGCCCTTCAGGATCTCCGCCGCGGCGATGCCGTCGAGCATCGACAGCGCGTCGTCCTTCGACGCCGGGGCGAGGCGGAACGTCACGTCCTTCATCACCTCGACGAGCACGCCGCCCAGGCCGAAGGCGACCAGCTTGCCGAACGACGGGTCGGTCACCGCGCCGATGATCACCTCCTGGCCGCCGCCCACCATCTGCTGGACCTGGACGCCGTGCACCACCGCCTTGCGGTTGTGCTTCTTCGCGTTGGCGAGGATCGTCGCGAAGCCCTTCCTCGCGTCGGCCGCGTTCTTCACGCCGACGATCACGCCGCCGGCCTCGGTCTTGTGCAGGATGTCCGGCGAGACCACCTTCAGCACGACCGGGTAGCCCATCTTCGTCGCGAGCTTCGCGGCCTCGGCCGCGTTCTTCGCGACGCCTTCCTTCGGCACCGGGATGTCGTAAGCGTCGCATACCAGCTTGCCCTCGGGCGCGGTCAGCGACGTGCGCCCGGCCGCCTTGACGGCGTCGAGGACCTTGCGCACTGCGGTCTTGTTGTTGGCCATGGCTATCCCGTCCGGTGGAGGTTCAGAGCACGTTCTCGGTGCGGAGCGAGGCGATCTCGCCGTCGGAATAGCCGAGCTCGCGCATGACTTCGTCGGTGTGCTCGCCGAGCAGCGGCGAGCGCTTCACCTCGGTCGGGCTGTCCGACATCTTGATCGGGTTGCCGACCGTCAGGTACTTGCCGCGCGTCGGGTGGTCGACCTCGACGACGGTGCCGGTCGCGCGGAGCGACGGCTCCTCGGCGATCTCCTTCATCGAGAGGATGGGCCCGCACGGGATGTCGTGCTTGTTGAGGATGTCCATCGCCTCGAACTTGGTCTTGGTCTTGGTCCACTCCTCGATCTTGCCGAAGATCTCCATCAGGTGCGGCAGGCGCGCCTTGGGCGTGGCGTAGCGGGGGTCGGTCAGCCACTCGGGCCGGCCGATCACCTCGCAGATGTCCTTCCAGACCGGCGCCTGCGTGATGAAGTAGATGTACGCGTTGGGGTCGGTCTCCCAGCCCTTGCACTTGAGGATCCAGCCGGGCTGGCCGCCGCCCGACGCGTTGCCCGCGCGGGGCACGGCGTCGCCGAACGTCCCGTTCGGATACTGCGGGTACTCCTCCATCACGTGCGTGCGGTCGAGGCGCTGCTGGTCGCGGAGCTTGACGCGGCACAGGTTGAGCACGCCGTCCTGCATCGCCGCGAGCACCTTCTGGCCGCGGCCGGTCGTCTTGCGCTGGTAGAGCGCCGCGACGATGCCGAGCGCGAGGTGGAGCCCGGTGCCCGAGTCGCCGATCTGCGCGCCGGTGACCAGCGGCGGGCCGTCGTCGAAGCCCGTCGTCGACGCGGCGCCGCCGGCGCACTGCGCGACGTTCTCGTAGACCTTGCAGTCCGCGTAGGGCCCCGGGCCGAAGCCCTTCACCGAGGCGACGATCATGCGCGGGTTGAGCTCCTGGATGCGCTCCCACGTGAATCCCATCCGGTCGAGCGCGCCCGGCGCGAAGTTCTCGACCAGCACGTCGCAGTGCCTGATGAGCGCCTCGATCACCTTCTTGCCGCGGGGGTTCTTCGCGTCGACGGTGATCGAGCGCTTGTTGTGGTTCAGCATCGTGAAATAGAGGCTGTCCACGCCCGGGATGTCGCGAAGCTGCCCGCGCGTGATGTCCCCCTCGCCCGCGCGCTCGATCTTGATCACGTCGGCGCCGAACCACGCGAGCAGCTGCGTGCAGGTCGGTCCCGACTGCACGTGCGTGAAGTCCAGGATCCGCACGCCGTCCAATGCCTTGCTCATTCGGTCACTCCGGAATAGGCGGCGAAGGGCGATGGGTGATGGGCGACAAGGGAGCCGCGCGCGTTACGCGATCCCTGCCGCCCGTCGCCCATCGCCTGTCGCCGGATCACTGAACGCCGCGCCGCTCCCGCTCGATCCTCACGGCTTCTTCCTGGCGGAAGGATTGAGGCTGGTGATGCGCCCGCTCTCCGTCCCGCCGCCCTCGTCGATCACGGCGTTGATCAGCGTGGGGCGCCGCGAGCGGATCGCCTCCTCCATCGCCTTGCGCAGCTCGTCGGGCGTCTTCGCGTGAACGCCGACGCCGCCGAAGGCCTCCATCAGCTTCTCGTAGCGCGCGTCCTTGACGAACACCAGCGGCGACGGGTCCGGGCCGCCGGTCGGATTGACCTCGTCGCCGCGGTACACGCCGTTGTTGTTCATGATGACGATGCACACCGGGAGCCCGTAGCGGCAGATCGTCTCGGTCTCCATCCCGGAGAACCCGAACGCGCTGTCGCCCTCGACCGCGATCACCTGTTGCCCGGTCACGACGGCGGCGGCCACGCTGTAGCCCATCCCGATGCCCATGATGCCCCACGTGCCGACGTCGATGCGCTTGCGCGGCTTGTGCATGTCGACGATCGAGCGCGTGAAGTCGAGCGCGTTGGCGCCCTCGTTGACGAGGACCGCGTCGGGGTTCGCCCGGACGATGTCGCGCACCACGTTGAGCGCGCTCTGGAAGCTCATCGGCGACGGGTTCTTCGCGAGCGTCTCGGCCATCTTCGCGACGTTCTTCGTCCTGCGCTCGGCGATCGCGCCGATCCAGTCGGCGGGCGGCTTCGGCCAGCCCGCGTCGAGGCCCGCGAGCATCGCCTTGACGCACGAGCCGATGTCGCCGACCACCGGCGCGTCGATGCGGACGTTGCTGTCGGCCTCCTGCGGCGAGATGTCCACCTGGACGAACCTCTGGCCGCCCCACGCCTTCGGGCTCGCGCCGCCCCAGGTCTTGCCCTTGCCGTGCGACAGCAGCCAGTTGAGGCGCGCGCCGATCACCATCACGACGTCGGCTTCCGGCAGCACGTACGAGCGCGCCGCGGAGGCGCATTGCTCGTGCGTGTCGGGCAACAGGCCCTTCGCCATCGACATCGGCAGGTACGGGATGCCCGTGCGCTCGACGAGCGCGCGGATGTCCGCGTCGGCCTGCGCGTACGCCGCGCCCTTGCCGAGGATGATGAGCGGGCGCTTCGCGGTCCTGAGCAGGTCGAGCGCGCGCTTCACCGCGTCCGGCGCGGGGATCTGGCGCGGGGCGGGATCGACGACCTTGATCAGCGAGCGCTTGCCGGTCTCCGCGTCGATCGTCTGCGGGAACAGCTTCGCCGGCAGGTCGAGGTAGACGCCGCCCGGGCGGCCCGAGAGCGCGGCGCGGATCGCGCGCGCGACGCCGACGCCGATGTCCTCGGCGTGCAGCACGCGGAACGCGGCCTTGCACAGGGTCTTGGCGATCGCGAGCTGGTCCATCTCCTCGTAGTCGCCCTGCTGCAGGTCGACGATCTCGCGCTCGGA
>DASTCK010000069.1:0-15541 GCA_035711225.1 Casimicrobiaceae bacterium | reverse complement strand
GACGGGATCTTGAACGGCTCGGCGACGAAGCTCCGCAGCAGGAAGACGACCAGCAGCACCGGGAAGAAGCTGACCGGGTACTCGATCCACGCGGGGACCGGCTCGTCGGGCCCGCGCCGGCGCGCGAGCACCAGCCGGTCGAGCAGCCACACCGCGCCGGTCGCGGCAGTGAGCAGGAACAGGATCAGCGCGAAGTTCATCGGTCGTCGGGAGGCCGGAAGGCGGGCAGTCGGCGCGCGCGCATTCTCTCACGGCCCGCTCGCGCGGCGCCGCCGTTCGCGCCCCGCCGGCGGTCGCTCGTCACCCCGCTCACTTCTCGCCCACCTTCAGGATCGCGAGGAACGCCTCCTGCGGGATCTCCACGCTGCCGACCGCCTTCATCCGCTTCTTGCCGGCCTTCTGCTTCTCGAGGAGCTTGCGCTTGCGCGTGATGTCGCCGCCGTAGCACTTGGCGATCACGTCCTTGCGCATCGCCTTGACCGACTCGCGCGCGATGATCTGCGCGCCGATCGCCGCCTGGATCGCGACGTCGAACATCTGGCGAGGGATCAGCCCGCGCATCTTGTGGACGACCTCGCGGCCGCGGAACTGCGCCACCGACCGGTGCACCATGACCGAGAGCGCGTCGACGCGGTCGCCGTTGATCAGGATGTCGAGCTTGACGACGTCCGCCGCGCGGAACTCGCGGAACTCGTAGTCCATCGAGGCATAGCCGCGCGACACGCTCTTCAGCCGGTCGAAGAAGTCCATCACGACCTCGGCGAGCGGCAGCTCGTAGTGGATGACGACCTGCCGGCCGCGGTACTGCATGTCCTTCTGGACGCCGCGCTTCTCGGTGCACAGCGTGAGGACCGGGCCGACGTAGTCCTGCGGCACCAGGATCGTCACCGCGATGACCGGCTCGCGGATCTCCTCGACGCGGGAGAGGTCGGGGAGCTTCGACGGGTTGTCGATCTCGGCCGTCGTGCCGTCGCGCAGCAGCAGCTGGTAGATCACCGACGGCGCCGTCGTGATCAGGTCCATGTCGTACTCGCGCTCGAGCCGCTCCTGCACGATGTCCATGTGCAGGAGCCCGAGGAACCCGCAGCGGAAGCCGAACCCGAGCGCCTGCGAGACCTCGGGCTCGAAGTGCAGCGACGCGTCGTTGAGCTTGAGCTTGGTCAGCGCCTCGCGCAGCGCCTCGTACTGGTTGGACTCGACCGGGAAGAGCCCCGCGAACACCTGCGGCTTGACTTCCTTGAAGCCCGGCAGCGGGCCGGGCGCCGGCTTCGCGACGTGCGTGATCGTGTCGCCGACCTTCGCCTCGGCGAGCTCCTTGACGCCCGCGACCACGAACCCGACCTCGCCCGCCGAGAGCTGGTCTCGCGCGACCGCCTTGGGCGTGAACACGCCGACCTGCTCGCACTGGTGCACCGCGCCGGTCGCCATCAGCAGCACCTTGTCGCGCGGCTTCAGCGTCCCGTTGACCACGCGGACGAGCACGACGACGCCCACGTAGTTGTCGAACCACGCGTCGATCACGAGCGCCTGCAGCGGCGCGTCGTCGTCGCCGGTGGGCGGCGGGATGCGGCGGATCACCGCCTCGAGGATGTCGTCGATGCCCTCGCCGGTCTTCGCGGACGCGCGGATCGCATCGGTCGCCGCGATGCCGATGATGTCCTCGATCTCCTCGATCACCCGGTCCGGGTCCGCGGACGGCAGGTCGATCTTGTTCAGCACCGGCACCACCTCGACGCCCTGCTCGATCGCCGTGTAGCAGTTCGCGACCGTCTGCGCCTCGACGCCCTGCGAGGCGTCGACGACGAGCAGCGCCCCCTCGCAGGCCGCGAGCGAGCGCGACACCTCGTAGGCGAAGTCGACGTGGCCGGGCGTGTCGATCAGGTTGAGCCGGTAGGTGATCCCGTCGCGCGCCGTGTAGGCGAGCGCGGCGGTCTGGGCCTTGATCGTGATGCCGCGCTCGCGCTCGAGGTCCATCGAGTCGAGCACCTGCGCTTCCATTTCCCGCTCGGCCAGCCCCCCGCAGCGCTGGATGAAGCGGTCGGCGAGCGTCGACTTGCCGTGGTCGATGTGCGCGATGATCGAGAAGTTGCGGATGGGCTTCACGGGTGCTTCCGGCCGCCGGAAAGACGACAGGGCACCGGAGTGCCCTGCGGTGGAACCCGCCGTCGCGGCAGGCCGGCGCCGTCGGGGTGCGGGAAAACGTTGAATTCTATCGGATTTCCGCTCCGGCCGCGAGCGGGTCGCCGCGGAGCGCCGCCAACGCGCGCGCACGGTCGAGCACGTAGTGGCACACCTCGATGCCGTGCTCGGCGTCGCCGGCCAGCAGGACCGGCACCCACTCGCCCCAGCGCGCCTCGAGCGTGGCGTCGGCGTCGACGTCGCGCTCGACGATCGTTGCGCCGTGGGCGGCCGCGAGCGGCGCGAGGGCGTCGCGCATCTCGTCGCAGAGATGGCAATACGCGCGCGTGACCAGGGTGAGCGTCACCGGGGGGCGGGCTCGCGCCCCTCGGCCGGCGTCGCGGTTGCAACCCGGGCGCGAGGCGCCCACGCTACGTTCCGGGCGCCCCGTCGCGCCCGCGCGGGCCGAAGTCCGGGCCGCGAACGCTTCTGCGAAGAACCCATCGTCAAGGAGGACACCCCATGCTGAAGAAGATCGGGCTCGCGTTCGGTGTGATTTTCGTCCTCGTCGGCCTGGCCGGCTACGTTCCCGCACTGACCCCCGACGGCAAGCTGCTCGGGATGTTCGCGGTGAACGGCCCGCACAACCTCGTGCACCTCGCGACCGGCGTGATCGCGCTCGCGATCGCCCTCGGGAGCCCGGCCAACCTGTCGCTGTTCTTCAAGGTCTTCGGCGTCGTCTACGCCCTCGTCGCCGTGCTGGGGTTCTTCTCGGGCGACCAGCCGCTGCTCGGGTTGATCGCGCACAACACGGCGGACCTGTGGCTGCACGTCGTCATCGCCGCCGTCTCGCTGTGGATCGGCTTCGGCATGAAGGACGCGGGGGTCACGGCCGCGTAGCCCGAACGGGGCGATGGGTGGGGGCTACGGGACGGGTTCCACGGGCGCCGCGTCGGCGACGATCGCCCGTCCCCGGGAGCATGACGGCCGGCCGACGGCCGCCCGCTTTCCTGCCGCCTGCCGCCTGCCGCCTGTCGCCTGTCGCCCCCTCGCCGCCTTCCCACCCGCCGCGTCAATTGTCGCCGTTGAGCAGGCGGACCGTCGCGTAGAACTGGTTGTCGCCGCGCTTCATCCGGAGCGTCACCGCGGCGCCTTTCTCGAGCTTGCCCAGGTAGTCGTTCATCTGCGTGGCGGTCTTCACCTCGGTCGTCACGCCCTTGCTGACGATCTCGAGGATGATGTCGCCCGGCTGCACGTTGCCGCGCACGCCGGAGGCGACGTCCTCGACGAGCACGCCCGACTTCACGTCGGCGTCCTTCTTCTGCTCGTCGGTCAGGTCGGACAGCACGAGCCCCATGCGATTGGGCCGCGCCTTCTCCTTCGGCGAAGGCGACGGGCGGACGCGCGCCTGCGCCGTCTCTTCCTTGAGCTCGGCGACCACGACCGTCACCTCGCGCTGGGTGCCCTTGCGCCACACGACGAGCCGGATCGACTTGCCAGGCGCGACCGAGGTGATGATGCGGGGGAGGTCGTTGCTGTTGCGGACGTCGCGCCCGTCGGCCTTCAGCACGATGTCGCCCGCCTCGACACCGGCCTTCTCGGCGGGGCCGCCCTTCTCGACCGAGTTGACCAGCGCGCCCGACGGGCCCTTGAGCCCGAACGCCTCGGCGGCCTCCTTCGAGACCTCCTGGATCGTGACGCCGATGCGGCCGCGCGTGACGCGGCCCTTCTCCTTCAGCTGGTTGACCGTGTTCATCGCGACGTCGATCGGGATCGCGAACGCGAGCCCCATGTAGCCGCCGGTGCGCGAGTAGATCATCGAGTTGATGCCGACGACCTCGCCGCGCAGGTTGAACAGCGGTCCGCCGGAGTTGCCCGGGTTGATCGCGACGTCGGTCTGGATGAACGGGACGAGGTTCTCCTGCGGCAGGTCGCGCCCCTTGGCGCTGACGATGCCGGCGGTCATCGTGTTCTCGAGGCCGAACGGCTTGCCGATCGCGACGACCCACTCGCCCACCTTGAGCTTGTCCGGGTCGCCGATCGTGACCTTGGGCAGGTCCTTCGCGTCGACGCGCAGGAGCGCGATGTCGGTGCGCTTGTCGGCGCCCACCACCTTGGCGATGAACTCGCGCCGGTCCGAGAGCCGCACCCGGACCTCGTCGGCGCCATCGACGACGTGCGCGTTGGTCACGATGAAGCCGTCGGTCCCGACGATGAAGCCCGAGCCGGTCGACCGCTGGTCGAAGTCGCGCCGCGGACCGTTGCCGCCGCCGCGCGGGATCGGGCCGAAGCGTCGGAAGAAGTCGTAGAACGGGTCGTCCTCCGAGATCTCGGGCGCCGAGGGCGACCGGCGCGCGCGCTGCGTGACGTCGATCGAGACGACCGCCGGGCCCTGCTTCTCGTAGAGCTCGGTGAAGTCGGGCAGCACCACGCCGCGGCCCTGCGCCTGCGCCGGCGGCGCGGCGAGCGGGACGGCGAGCGCGGCGGCGAGCGCGAGCGCGACGAGCGGACGGGACAGCGTGCGATTCATGGTTTCCCTCGGGACGGTGGCAAGCCTCGCGTGGCGCAAGGGCGTATCGACGGCGTGGTCGGGCGATTCGCTCGGGGAGCCTCGCGAACGCGAGATGGGGGCGCGCGGGCGCGGCGTCAACGGCGCGTCACCGAGGTGGCGATCATCCTGACCGCCTCGGCCGGGGCCTCGCCCAGCGCGGTGATGACGTAGTCGTCCTGCTTCACCGAGTACTGGTTGATGCCGCCCTGGCGCGCGCGGCCGACGTAGCGCTGCACGCCGCCGCGCGCCTCGATGAAGACGCTGACCGCCACCAGCCCGTCGGAGAAGACGATCTGCGACAGCGCGCCGGGACGGTCGCGCAAGCCGCGGCGACCTTCCATGATGCGCACGAAGCCGGCCGGCAGGCGCGTCACGGTCCAGCCGGTGTCCTCGATGACGCCCACGCCGATTTTCGTGTGCTTCACCTGCCAGTCGGGCGGGGCCGCCGGCCAGGTCGGGCGAGCCGCGTCGCGGTCGAGCTTCGCGCCGAGCGCGATCTCGAGGAACGCGAACTGCTCGACCAGCTCCCCCGCCTCGTTGAACGTGCGCGCCTTGAGCAGCATGCCGGTCGCCGGATCGGTCCAGAATTCGTGCCCGTAGCGCATCCCGTCGTTCGGGACGAAGCTCCACGCCTGAGCCTCGATCCCGGCGACGCGGCCGGTGCCGCCCTTCTTCACCGCGTAGTACTGCGCGAGCGAGCCGAGCTGCATCGGCGACAGCGACGGGAAGGCGTTGCGGAACGTGCGCGGCTCGATGCGGACGAGCTTCGCGTCCGGGTAGTAGCAGCGCACCTCGCCCTTGTTGCGGATCACCTCGCGCGCCGGGCCCTCGAGGTTGACGAGCTTCTCGAGCTCCTCGCCGGCGTCGTTGACGTGCACGATGCGCGTCGTCTCGACGTCGGCCCCGCGCTGGTAGACGATCGTGCCGACGTAGGAGAGCGTGCGGGCCGCGTTGGCCGCGCGCTCGAGCATCGCCTTCGCGTCCTGCGCGTGGGCGGGCGGCGCGAGCGCCAGCGCGATAACGGCGGCCGGCGCGAGCAGCGCGCGCCGCGCGGCCCGTCCTGCCGCGCGCGTCGCCGCCGGGAGCGGCGCGAGCGCGATCATGGACGCAACGGGGTGTCGGCGGACACGACGGCGCGCTGCAGCGGCGACACCACCTGGATCGGCGTCGCCGGCGAGGCCTCGCGGTGCGCGAGCAGGTAGTCGGCGGGAATCATCTGCGGGCGCAGCGCGTCGGCGCGGACCGAGCCGGCCTCGCGCGCGAACGCCACCGCGGAGGGAGGCAGGGCGTCGTTCTGGGAGACCGCGGTCCAGCCCACGACGGCCACCGCGGCGACGGTCGCCGCGGCCGCCCATGCCCAGGTGGCCGGTCGATCGACGCGACGCGGCGGCGCGAGCACGGTCGGCTCGTTCGCGAGCGCCGCCGAGATGCGGCGCGACAGGCGCGCGCCGACGCGGCAGTCGCCGCGCAGCGTGTCGCCGATGATGTGGTAGCACGCCCACGTCGTCATCGCGCCGTCCTGCCGCATGCCCGCGACGACGCGGTCGACCGCGGGCTCGTCGTCGAGCTCGCCGTCCATCAGGCGCGAAATGTCCTCGTTCATCACCATCTCCGGTTCTCATCGGTGCCGAGCAGGGGCCGCAGCTCGGCGGCGATCGCCTCGCGCGCGCGGAAGATCCGGGAGCGCACCGTGCCGATCGGGCAGTTCATGACGCTGGCAATCTCCTCGTAGCTCAGGCCCTCGATCTCGCGCAGCGTGATCGCCGTGCGCAGGTCGTCGGGCAACGCTTCCATCGCGCGGTTCACCGTGGTCGCGATCTCGCGGGTGAGGAGCTCGGCCTCGGGCGTCGCGGAATCCCGCAGCGCATCGGCATCCTCGAACGACTCCGCTTCCTCGTGATCGAACTCCGTCGTCGTCGGCGCCCGGCGCCCGAGCGCCACCAGGTAGTTCTTCGCCGTGTTGATCGCAATCCGGTATAGCCACGTATAGAACGCACTGTCGCCCCGGAAGTTCGGGAGGGCGCGGTAGGCCTTGATGAAGGCCTCCTGCGTCACGTCCTCGACCTCGCCCGGGTCGCGCACCAGCCTCGACAACAGCCGTCCCAGCTTGCGCTGGTATTTCGCGACCAAAAGCTCGAACGCGCGCTTGTCGCCCCGCTGCGCGCGCTCGACCAGCTGCTGGTCGACCTCGCGATCACCCATCCGCCGGTCTTTTCTTCCCTGATTGACACGTTGTTATGCCCGCCGGCCGGCAGGCGCGCGTCCGGAGGATCCCGGTGGGGCGCCCGGCCGGTCGAGAACGCCGACCGGCGGGGCACGCGCTTGCCTTCAAAGACCACGCCGGCGTCCCCAAGTTCACCGGCGCCCCCGGCCGACGGGAGAAGCCCGGGCCTCGGCCAGCTTGTCCAGGACAACGACCGGACGCAGGCGGCCGACCGCGAGGCCACGCGCATTGTGCAGCACCGGCGCCGTCCACGGGGCCAGTTCGCGCCTCGACCCCTCGTCGAGCACCCCCAGCGACTCGAGAACGGCGATCGCCACCGGGAGCACCGCCCGCGACGATCCGTCGGCCACCTTGACGGCGACGCCCAGGCCGAGGGCCGGAAGGCCGATCGCCGCCACGCCCTCCGCACCGCTCTTGCTGAACCATGCGCCCCGGCCCGCCTGCATCAGCCTCGCATCGGCCCGGCCGACCCCCGAGACGTATTCGGGATGCCCGGCCATCGCGGTGACGATCGCTCGCCGCGCCGCGCCGTCGGCATCGTCCGCGTCGGTCGCCAGCCGCGCATAGGCTCGGGCCAGGCCGGCGAGCGGAAAGGCGTAGTTCGGTGCCGAGCACCCGTCGATGCCTGCGCGCAGGTCCGATTCGCGCACGCCGGCATGGCGAGACACCACCTCGCGGATTGCCGCCTGCAGCGGATGCGCGGCGTCGAGGTAGCCCTCGCGCGGCCAGCCGTGCAGCACGCAGCACGCGAGCATCCCTGCGTGCTTGCCCGAGCAGTTGTGCGCCAGCGAGGAGTACGGCGGCGGTGGCGGCGGCTCGCCGAGCGTCTCGTACACGTACGGCGCGTGGCTGCCGCAGCGGAGCTCGTCGACGCGGCAGCCGGCGCGACGCAGGAGGTCGGCCACCGCCGCCTGGTGCCGCGCCTCGCCCGAATGGCTCGCGCATACGAGCGCGACCTGCTCGGCCGACAGGCCGAAGCGCGCCGGGCCGCCGGCGGCGACGAACGGCAAGGCCTGGAGCGGCTTGAGCGAGCTTCGCGCGAACACGACTGCGTCCGGCGAGCCCGCCGACGCGACCAGCCTGCCGTCGGCATCGACGACGGCGACCGACCCGGCATGGACGCTTTCGACCTCGCCGCCACGCTCCGCCACCGCGAGAGGGACGTGCGCTCCGTCGAGGACCGAAACGCTCATGGCGTGGCCGCCCCGGCGAGCCCGCGCGCGCCCACCCGCGCGCACCGGCTCGTTCCGGCGACGCGCGTCGTCATGCGGTCACCTGCACGGCGCGCGCCAGCGCCGCACGGATCGTAGCGGCGAGGTCGCCGACGTGGCGCGTGATCAGCGTCGTATGGTTGCCGGGCACGAAGTGCGACTCGACCGACCCGGCGAGCCGAGACCACCCCATGTCGACCGGCGCCTCGGCGCGCCGGTCGCGCGCCTTGATGACCACGACGTGCCCCTCGTAGCGCCGGCCGGCGTAGCGATCCATCGCCTGCGTGTAGCGGAGCTCGGCCTCGGTGGCGCGATCGCGCACCGCGAGCACCCTGGGGCCGCCTGGCGCGTTGAACTTCACGTAGGAGCCCGGCCTCGCGTCGTCGTCGGGGGTTTCGCTGGGCGCGTCCGCCTCGATCAGCACGACCGCCGGGACCGATTCCCCGGCCGCGGCGAGCTGGCGCGCCATCTCGAAGGCGACCAGCGCCCCGTTGCAATGCCCGCCGACCAGGTAGGGCCCGCGCGGCTGCACCGCGCGCACGGCCCGCAGCCGGTCGGCCGCCATCTCCTCGATCGTCGCGGGAATCGTGTCCTCGGTGAGGCCGTGCGGGTGCACGATCAGCGTCGGCTGGTCGGGGCCGAGCGCGTGCGCGATCGTGCGGCTGTAGAACCCGCCGCCGCTGAAGTCGCCGTGCAGGTAGACGAACGGCGGGCGGGATCCGCCGGTGTTGACCGGCAGGATCGGCGCGCCCGCATCGGGGGCACCCTCGCGCAGCACGCTCGCGAGTCCCGCGATCGTGTCGTCGGCGAACATCGCGGTGAGCGGCACCGCGTACCCGGTCTCCTTCTCGATCGTGTCGACCAGGCGGGCCGCGAGCAGCGAATGGCCGCCGATCTCGAAGAAATGATCGTGGATGCCGATCCCGTCGCGGCCGAGGAGGTCCTGCCAGATCCGCACGAGCACGCCCTCGATGAGGTCGCGCGCGGGCGCCGCCACGCCGCGGTCGGGCAGCGCCGCATCGGCCGGCGGCGGCAGAGCGCGCCGGTCCACCTTGCCGCTGGCGTTGAGCGGCAGCGCCGGCAGCCAGACGATCGCGCCGGGCAGCATGAACTCGGGCAGGACGCGTCGCATCTCGCGCAGCAGGTTCGCGGGCGGTGGACCGCCCGGGTCCGCGGCGACGAGGTAGGCGACGACCTGCCGCGTGTCGCTGGTGTCGCCGCGCAGCGTGACGGCAGCCTCGCGCACCTGCGGCATGCGCGCGAGCGCGGACTCGATCTCCTCGAGCTCGATCCGGTGGCCGCGCACCTTCACCTGCCGGTCGCGCCGCCCGAGGAACTCGATGGCGAGGTCGTCGCGGCGGCGGACGCGATCCCCGGTGCGATAGAGGCGACGCGCCGGCAGCGGCGCAATGGTGCGCTCGACGAACCGCTCGGCGGTGAGCTCCGGCCGGCCGAGGTAGCCCAGTGCGACGCCCGGCCCGCCGAGGTAGAGCTCGCCCGGCTCCCCGGGGGCGGCGGGCTCGCCGCCCGCGCGCAGCACGAACGCCTCGGTGTTGGCGATCGGCGCGCCGATCGGGACCGTCTGCGCGCCGTCGCGAACCTCGCGCACCTCATGCCAGGTCGCGAACGTCGTCGCCTCGGTAGGACCGTACACGTGCAGCAGGCGCGACGGCGCCCCCGCGCGCAGCACCTCGCGCACCCAGCGCGGCTCCGCCGCCTCGCCGCCGAACAACACGGTGCGGCAGCCACGAAACGCCGCGGGCTCGTCGCGTGCCACCGCGTTGAACAACGCGGTGGTCAGGAAGAGCGTCGTCACGTTCTCGGCGGCGAGCGCCGCGGCCAGCGCGCGCGGCGCGATCGCGGTCGTCTTCGCAATCGGCGCGATGCGCGCGCCGTTCGCGAGCGGGCCCCAGAACTCGAACGTCGACGCGTCGAACGCCGGATTCGCGAGCTGCGCGACGACGTCGCCCGGCCCGAGCGACACGTAGTCGGTGCCGCACACGAGCCTCAGCACCGCGCGGTGCGGCACGACGACGCCCTTCGGCGTGCCGGTCGTGCCCGACGTGTAGATCACGTACGCGGGAGCTTCCGGCGCGACGTCCGCGTCGGCTCGGTCCGCCGGCAGCGCGGCGATCCGGCCCGCCTCCGCATCGGGGCGGACGACCGTGACGCCGGGCTGCGCGAAGCGCGACGCCAGCACGTCGTCGGCGACGATCGCACGGAGGTTCGCATCGGCGACGATGAAAGCGAGCCGCTGCGCCGGCAGCTCGGGGTCGAGCGGGACGTACGCGGCGCCGGCCTTCAGCACCGCCAGCCACGCCACCGCCGTGTCGGCCGCCTTCTGGCGCGCCACGCCGACGAATTCGCCCGGCCCCGCGCCGGCGGAGACGAGCGCGTGCGCGAGCCGGCTTGCGCGCGCGTCGAGCGCCGCGTAGTCGAGCGCGCCGATCGCGATCGCCTGCGGCCGCGCGGCGGCCTGCGCGGCCACGCGCCGGTGGATCGTCGTCCGCGAAGGATAGTCGGTCGCCGTCGCGTTGGCATCGACGACCACGCGGCGGCGGGTGGCCTCGTCCATCAGCGCGTGCGCCTCGAGCGGCGCCTCCGGGGACGACGCGAGCGCCGCGACGAGCGTCTCGTACTGGCGGGCCATGCGCTCGATCGTCGCGCGCTCGAACAGGTCGGCGCAGTATTCCCAGTGCGCCATGACGCCGTCGCGACCGTCGACCAGCGACAGCGTGAGGTCGAACTTCGCGCGGCCGTGGCGGCCCTCGTCGCGCCGCACCGTCGCGCCGGCGAGCACGAGGTCGCCCGAGTCCGACTCGCGCATCGAGAAGGCCACCTGGAAGATCGGGTTCCGCCCGGGGTCGCGCGCGACGCCGAGCGCGTCGACGAGCCGCTCGAACGGCACGTCCTGGCGGGACAGCGCGTCGACCATCGTGTCGCGCGCGCGCTCGACGAGCGTCGCGAACGTCGGGTTCCCCGCGAGGTCGGCGCGGAACGCGAGCGTGTTCGCGAAGAAGCCGATCAGCCGCGCGAGCTCGGGACGGGTGCGGCCCGCGACCGGCGTGCCGATCGCGAAATCGTCGTCGCCGGACAGCCGCCCGAGCAACGCGGCGTACGCCGCGAGGAACGCCATGAAGGGGGTGGCGCCGCGCTGCCGCGCCAGCGCCTTCATCGTGGCGACCGGACCCTCCGGCAGGCGCCGCGAGACGACGCCCCCGCGGAAGCTCTGGACCGGCGGGCGCGCGCGGTCGGTCGGCAGCGCGAGCGTCGGCAGGTCCGCGAGCTTGCGCTTCCACGCGTCGATCGCCGCGTCGAGCGCGCCGCCGCCGAGCGCCTGGCGCTGCCATGCCGCGAAGTCCGCGTAGTCGACGGGCAGCGGCGTCCACGCCGGCGCGCGTCCCTCGCGCACGGCCGCGTACGCCTTCGACAGGTCGTCCTGCAGGATCGGCGACGAGAGGCCGTCGTTGGCGATGTGGTGCCACACGCGGAGGAACGCGTGGCGCTCCGGCGCCAGGCGGAACAGCGCGAAGCGCACCGGCGCGCGCGCCCCGAGGTCGAACGGCCGCGACATCGCCTCGGCGACGGCGGCGTCGAGCGTCGGCGCGCCCGCCGCAGCGAGGTCGACGACGTCGAGTGCGAGCTCGCTCGCGTCGCCGACGACCTGCCGCGGCTCGCCGTCGACGACGACGTAGCGCGTGCGAAGGATCGCCTGCCGCTCGGCCACCAGCGCCAGCGCGTGGCGCAACGCCTCGACGTCGAGCGTTCCGTCGACGTGCCACAGGCGCGACTCGTGGTACGCATCGCTCGACGGATCGAGCCGATGGAGGAACCATGCGCGCGCCTGCGTGTGCGACAGCGGGACCGGGGCGCCCGGCGTGCGCCGAGGCAGCGTCGCCGGCGCCGCGCTGCGACGCTTCGCCGCGCGCTCGCGCTCGATGCGGCGCGCCATCCCGGCGACGGTTCCCGCGTCCTCGAACAGCGCACCCACCGGCAGGTCGACGCCGAACACCGAGCGCACCTGCTCGACCAGGCTCGCACCGCGCAGCGAGTCCCCGCCGAGCATGAAGAAATCGGCTCCGCGCTCGACGCGCGCGATGCCGAGCACGCCCGCCCACAAGCCGCCCAGCGCGAGCTCGAGCGGCGATGCGGGCGACGCGTCCGGCGATTCCGTCGCGGCGAACGTGGCGGGATCGAAGCCGACAACGGCCGGCAGCGCGGCGCGCCTGAGCTTCCCGGTGTCGGTGCGGGGCAGCGCGTCGACGATCCACACGCGGCGCGGCGCATAGCGGGCGCCGAGGCGGTCGCGCACGTGCGCGCGGACCGTCTCGGAACTCGTCGTCGCGCCGGGCCGGACCACCACCGCGGCGACGATCTCCTCGCCCAGGCGCGGATGAGGAACACCGAACGCGGCGGCGTCCGCGAGCGAGGGCATCGCGCGAAGCACCTCGTCGATGCGCGCCGGAGCGATCTTCTCGCCGCCGCGGTTGATGAGGTCGTGGAGCCGCCCCACGATACGGATCTCGCCGTTGGGCTCCCGCTCGCCCAGGTCGCCCATCCGGAACCAGCCGTCGTCGAACGCCGCGGCGTCGAGCGCGGGATCGTCGAGGTAGCCGTCGAACACCTGGGGCCCGCGCACCTGGACCTCGCCCGTCGCGCCGTCGCCGACGACCGCGCCGTTCGCGTCGACGATGCGCACCTCGGTCCCCATCGGCAGGCCCGCGTTGCCGGCCTGCCGTCGCGCCGGGTCGAGCGACTGCATGAGCGCGGTGCCGATCTCGGTCGCGCCGTAGGCGGACAGCGCGGGGACGTCCAGCACCCGCTCGAGCGCCTCGGTCTCGGCTGCATCGAGCGCTCCGGACGCCACGCACAGCAAGCGCAGCCGTTCGCTTCGTCCGGGCGACGCCTTCGCGCGCTCGAGCAGCTCGCGGTGCACGGCGAAGGTCGCGGGCACGAAGGTGACCCGTTCGCCGCGGATCGCCTCGTGCAAGGCGGCACCGTCGGACTCGGGCAGGCAGTAGACGCTCGCGCCGTTCAGCACCGGGACGAGGAACGCGGTTCGCTTCCCCAGCGCGAAGTGAACCGCGGGCGTGTACGCGGCGACGTCCTCGCCGGTCAGCTTGAGCCACTCGCCCATCGCCCGCGCCTGCGCGAGGAGCTGCCGATGCCCGTGCGGCACGAGCTTCGGGCGGCCGGTCGTCCCCGAGGTGACGTCGACGTACGCCCAGGGAGGCCACCGGCGGCGCGGCTCGTCGAGCGACGGCGCGGCGCGCGCGAGCGCGAGGTCGAACGCCCCCGCCTCGCCCCCGCGATCGGGAGTCATCGCGATCTCGGCGATGCCGAGCTCGCGCGCCGCCGCGACGATCGGATGGTCGCGTTGCGAAGGCACCAGGACGGCCCGCGGCAGGACGCGGCCGAACAGCTCGACGAACGAGGCCTTGTCGCGCGCCGGATTGAGCGGCAGGTAGGTGCAGGATGCCGGCAGGATGGCGAGCGCGGCCGCGCACTCGAGCCGGTCGACGACGGCCCCGGCCACGACGTCGCCGCGCGCGAGACCCAGGCCGGCGAACTGCGCGCGCAGCGCCACGATGCGCTGCGCGAGCGTCGCGAAGCTCATCGGCGCACGGCCGCTCGCGTGCAGGAACGGCGCGTCGCCCTGCCGCGCTGCGAGCGCGGTCAGCCGGTCCGTCAGGTCGTCGTGGGCGTCGTCGGTCACGAGGGTCGGGGCGGCGGGCGGAACGCCGGCCGCGGACGCTGCGCCCGCGGGCGCGCGGTGCCGACCGTCGCGCGGGGCGGAGCCTTGGGGGCGCGCGGATTATACGACGTGGTCGGCCTACGCTCGCGCGGCCGCTACGCGCCGCGGCCGCGCTCGATCAGCTGCGCCATCGCCGCGAGCGTCGCAGCCTCCTCGCGCAACGCGTCCGGCGGCATCGCGACGCCGAATACCGCCTCGACCTGCGCGACGAGGTGCGCCGCGCGCTCGTCGTCGCCGCCCTGCGCGTAGAACGCCAGGTCGCGCGCGACGCGATCGCACGCGAGCACCGCCGACCACAGCGGCGCGAGCGCGCGCTCGAGCGGCGACCCCTCGAGCGCCGCGGCGTCGGCATCGGCGGCGGCGCGATAGCCCACCCAGTCCGGAAGCGCGGAGCGTCTCAGCTTCCCGCCGTCGGTGCGGGGCAGTCCCGCGACGAACCACAGGCGCCGCGGCGTGCGACGCGCGCCCAGCGTCGTGCGCACCGCATCGAGCATGCCTGCAGCGTCCGGCTCGGCACCCTCCCTCAGCACCACGGCCGCCACCACCTCCTCGCCCAGGCTCGCGTGCGGAATCGCGAAGGCGGCCGCCTCGGCCACGCCGGGAAGCGCCGCGAGCGCCGCATCGACGTCCAGCGGCGAGATCTTCTCGCCGCCACGATTGATGAGCTCCTTGACGCGGCCGACGACGCGGAGCTCGCCCCGCTCGTCGAAGCGGCCCAGGTCGCCGAGACGGAACCAGCGGCCGACGAACGCCGCCGCGTCGAGCACCGGGTCGTCGAGGTAGCCGTCGAAGACCTGCGGGCCGGCGACGAGGACCTCGCCGACCTCGCCGGGCGCCACCGCATCGCCGCTCGCGTCGACGAGGCGGATGTCGCAGCCGAGCGGCGGCCCGAGCGAGCCGGCGACGCGCGGTGCGGGCGGCAGGCGCTGGTGCGTGATCACGCCGGTCTCGGTCGAGGCGAGGCCCGCCACCACGGGCACGCCGAACACCCGCTCCAAGCCCTCGATGTCGTCGGCTTCCATCGCGCCCGAGGCGAACCGCAGGAAGCGTAGCTTCCCGGGGCGCGGGACTCCATCCCGGCGGCCGAGCTGCAGGAGCTCGCGCATCATCGTGAACGACGCCGACGTGAACGTGACGCGACCGGCGAGCATCTCGTCCAGCAGCGACGGGACGTCGGCTTCGGCAAGGCAATTCACCGCGCCCCCGGCCAGGACCGGCACCAGCAAGGCGGTGCGCGTCCCGTTGGCGAGGTACAGCGGCGTCAGATGGCCCGCGCGATCGCCGGGTCCCACCGCCAGGCACGTTCCCGTCGCCTGCGACGTCCAGACGACGTGCGCATGCGTGAGCGGGACCAGCTTCGAGCGGCCCAGGGTTCCCGACGTCGTCATCAGGTACGCCGTCGACGCCGGGACGCGTCGCGCACCGTCGAGCGATGGCGCACCGCGCTTCATGCGCAGCTCGAATGCGCCGGCGACGCCGTGCGACTCCGACAGCACCTCGATCGCGGCGATGCCGAGCCGATGCGCCGCGGCCTCCCACGCCGGCGCGCTGTGCCCGTCGACCAGGATCGCCTTCGGCCGGATGCGCGCGAGCAGCTCGACGCTCCGCGCTTCCGTCGTCGCGCCGCCGAGCGGGCACACGGTGGCGCGCGCGGGTAGCGCGAGCAGCCCCGCCGCGGTTTC
>DASTCK010000068.1:0-6243 GCA_035711225.1 Casimicrobiaceae bacterium | reverse complement strand
GGTGCTCTACGCGCAGGTCTCCGACCGGATCCGCTCGGTGCGCGACGAGCAGGCCAAGGCGACCGAGGCGGTGCAGAAGCTCGAGGCGCTGCGCGCGATGGAGCGCAGCCTGCTGCGCGATCGCGTCCGCAGCGGCGGGGGCGGAGGCGGTGGTGGCGGCGGCGGCGGCGGTGGCGGGAGCGGCGGGCGATGACCAGACGGGAAGGCGGGGTGCGATGAGCAACGGCGATCTCCTGCTGGTCGACGACGACCCCGACCTGCTCAAGCTCATCAGCCTGCGGCTCACCTCCGCCGGCTACCGGGTGCGCAGCGTCGAGAGCGGCGAGGAAGCGCTCGCCGCGATCGCGGTCACGCGACCGGCGCTCGTGATCACCGACCTCCGCATGCCCGGGATCGACGGGATGCAGCTCTTCGAGAGCATCCACCGGCAGCATCCGGCGATGCCGGTCATCATCCTGACCGCGCACGGGACGATCCCGGACGCGGTGTCGGCCACGCAGCGCGGCGTCTACGGCTTCCTGACCAAGCCGTTCGACAGCCAGGAGCTCCTGCAGAAGGTCGCGTCCGCGGTCTCGCTGTCGGGCGACGATCCGTCGGCCGGCGCGGACGACGAGTGGCGCAGCGGGATCATCACGCGCAGCCCGGCGATGGAGGACCTGCTCCGTCAGGCGAGGCTCGTCGCCGACTCGGACGCGGCGGTGCTGATCACTGGCGAGTCGGGCACCGGCAAGGAGCTCCTCGCGCAGGCGATCCACCGCGCGAGCCGGCGCGGGGCGCGACCGTTCGTCGCCGTCAATTGCGGCGCGATCCCCGGCGAGCTCCTCGAGTCCGAGCTGTTCGGCCACTCGCGCGGCGCGTTCACGGGCGCCGTGCAGGCGCACAAGGGATTGTTCCAGGCCGCGGACGGCGGGACGCTGCTGCTCGACGAGATCGGCGACATGCCGCTCCCGCTGCAGGTGAAGCTCCTGCGCGTGCTGCAGCAGGGGGAAGTGCGGCCGGTCGGCTCGACGCAGGCGATCCCGGTCAACGTGCGCGTGATCTCGGCGACGCACCGCGACCTCGACGCCCAGCGTTCCGCGGGGCTGTTTCGCGAAGACCTCTACTACCGGCTCAATGTCGTCTCGTTGCGACTGCCGCCGCTCGCCGAGCGTCGCGAGGACATCCCGGTGCTGGCCGCCCACTTCCTGCGCAGGATCGCCGAGCACTACGGCAAGCCAGTCCCGGCCCTCGCGCCCGATGCCATCCAGCTGCTCGTCGCCGCGCCCTGGCCGGGGAACGTGCGGCAGCTCCTGAACCTGCTCGAGCAGGCGGTCGCGCTGACCACGACGGGCGTCATCCCGGCGTCGCTGGTGCAAAGCGCGCTGCGCGAGGACGCCGCAGCGCTGATTCCGTTCGAGGAGGCGCGCAAGACCTTCGAGCGTGACTACCTGGTCAGGCTCCTCAAGATCACCGGCGGCAACGTGACGCAGGCGGCGCAGCTGGCGAAGCGCAACCGCACCGAGTTCTACAAGCTCCTTCAGCGACACCGCCTCGAGCCCTCGATGTTCAAGGAGTCGAAGCACTAGTTCGGCGGCGCTACGCCCGGGCACCTCCCGCCCGGATCGCGCGAGTCCGGCCCCGTCGAGCTTGCGCATTGCAGCAAGCCTGCCCGGCGACTGTCGTGGCGAAGCGACAGGCCAACTCGCGTCGAATCATCGGGTTACGGCGTTTCGACCGATCGCTGTCGTGTCGATGCGACAGTCTCGCTATGTTGCTACGCGGTGGTGACACGTGCCGATGGCTTCATGACGAATGAATTGCGCGCCGTTGGCCGCATAAAAGGCGGAGTTAGCCGCAATTGAACAGGGTGGCATGGCGCGTGCTTGTAGGTTGGCGAGCCTTCCAAGCGAACGATACGAGCGGACCATGGACGCCTACTCGCCCGACTTCACGCCCTACTGGCAAGCCGCGCTGGCACCCGAGCACCACGCCGACGACGAGCGTCGCCCGGCGGGCGAGGACCAGGCGCTGGCGGAGCTCGCCGACCTTATCCTCGCCGCGCGAAGCATCGTCTGACCGAGCACGACCGCGGCCAGCGCCGCCCCTCGGGAAGCGGGTCGCTTCCCCTATCGGAATCCCCCTTGCCCGCCACCTTCCTCCCGGCGGGCTTCTTTTTGGTCGCCTGCGGAGTGAATGCTTGCTTGCGTGCGAAAGGGCGTCTCGACTGGCGGCCGGCAACGACGACGGCCGTGTCTGAGACGCAAGACCCGAGGTGTGGCGACCCGGCCGTTCGCGTTTGTCTCGCACCGCGGTAGGGCACGCGGTTCCACACTCCGCTTTGCGCATGCCGTCTTGACGACCAGCGGCGGTCGCCGCGCTACACCGCCACCGGCGCCTTGATCGCCGCGTGGTGGCGGTAGTCGACGATCTGGATGTCGTCGAGCTCGTAGTCGAAGATCGACGGCGGCTTGCGCCGGAACGCGAGCCTCGGCAGCGGGAACGGCTCGCGCGCGAGCTGCTCGTCGACCTGCTCGAGGTGGTTGAGATAGAGGTGGCAGTCACCGCCGGTCCAGACGAAGTCGCCGACGTCGAGCCCGCACTGCTGCGCGAGCATGTGCGTCAGCAGCGCGTAGCTGGCGATGTTGAACGGCACGCCCAGGAACAGGTCGGCGCTGCGCTGGTAGAGCTGGCAGGAGAGCCGCCCGCCGGCCACGTAGAACTGGAAGAACGCGTGGCACGGCGGAAGCTTCATGCGCGGGATCTCGCCGACGTTCCAGGCCGACACGATCAGCCGCCGCGAATCGGGATTGCGCTTCAGCTCGGCGACCAGCGCGGCGATCTGGTCGACGCGCGTGCCGTCCGCCGCCGGCCACGAGCGCCATTGCACGCCGTAGACCGGTCCGAGCTCGCCCTGCGCGTCGGCCCATTCGTTCCAGATCGTCACGCCGTGCTCGTTCAGCCAGCGGACGTTCGACTCGCCGCGCAGGAACCACAGCAGCTCGACGATCACCGACTTCACGTGGACGCGCTTGGTGGTGACCAGCGGGAAACCGCGCGACAGGTCGAACCGCATCTGGTGGCCGAAGACCGACAGCGTGCCGGTGCCGGTCCGGTCCGCCTTGCGCTGGCCGTGGTCGCGCACGTGGCGGAGGAGGTCGAGGTAGGGCTGCATCGCGGGCGCCTGCGGGGACACGGCATTGTAGCCGCCGACGGACGGCGCTTGACACGCGCCGGTCGATCCGTCTAAATAACTAGATAAGTAGACATTTCTGCCGGCCGACCTGCCGGCGATTCGGGGGAGGCCTCGCATGCGGTTGAAGCGTCCGTTGCTCGACGAAGCGGTGGCGGCCGGCGTGCTCTCCGTCGACCGGGCCGATTGAGCCTGACGCACATGACCCGGGACCGCTGACATGCGCTCGACCTACCTGCGCGCGTTGCCGCGCGCCTGGCAGCCCGTCGCGCGCGTCTTCACCGCGCTCGGCGACGAGCACCGCCAGCGCATCCTGCTGATGTTCGAGCGCGACGAGCGGCTCACGATCGGGGCGATCGTCGCCGCGTCGACGCTCTCGCGCACCGCCGTCGCGCACCACCTGCGCGTGCTCCGCGAGGCCGGCGTGCTCAAGGCCGAGAAGGTCGGCCGCGAGGTCTGGTACCGCCCCGACGCGGCGCCGGTGCGCGCCGCGCTCGACGCGGTCGAGGACTACCTGCGTCATCATCACTGAAGGCACGGAGGCGGACATGATCGCAGGGATTCGCCGCGGACTCGTCCCGGCCCGCGGGGAGGGGCGCGCGGACAGGCTGCCATCCGGCGACGTTCGCGTCTCGCGGGAGCGCCCATGAGCGCACGGACGCCCGCGGCGGCGCCGGCGCACGAGCCGAACCAGTTCGACCTCCTGCGCCAGCGGCGCTTCGCGCCGTTCTTCTGGACGCAATTCGCCGGCGCGGCCAACGACAACGTGTACAAGAACGCGCTGGTGATCTTCGTCGCGTTCCACGCGGCGTCGATGACCTCGCTCGACCCCAATACGCTGGTCAACCTCGCCGGCGCGGTGTTCATCGCGCCGTTCATGCTGCTGTCGGCGACCGGGGGCCAGCTCGCCGACAAGTTCGAGAAGTCGCGGCTGATCCGGGCGATCAAGCTGTTCGAGATCGCGATCATGGTCGTGGGCCTCGTCGGGTTCTGGCGGCGCGACCTTGGCACGCTGTTCGTCGCGCTCGCGCTGATGGGCGTGCACTCGACGCTGTTCGGGCCGGTCAAGTACGCGATCCTGCCGCAGCACCTGAAGCCGGAGGAGCTGGTCGGCGGCAACGGGCTGGTCGAGATGGGCACGTTCGTCGCCATCCTGCTCGGCACGATCGCCGGCGGGCTGGTGGTCGCCGCGGAGCCGCACGGACCGGAGCTCGCCGGGGCGCTGGCGATCGCGATCGCCGTCGCCGGGTGGCTCGCGAGCCGCGCCGTGCCGGTGACGCCCGCGGTGGATCCGGGCCTGAGGTTCAGCTGGAACCCGTTCACCGAGACCTGGCGCAACGTCGCCTTCGCGCGCGGCAACCGCGTCGTGTGGCTGTCGATGATGGGCATCTCGTGGTTCTGGTTCTACGGCGCGGTCTTCCTCGCCCAGTTCGCCGGCTTCGCGCGCGACCACCTCGGCGGCAACGAGACGGTCGTGACCGTGCTGCTGGCGCTGTTCTCGGTCGGCATCGGCGTCGGCTCGCTCCTGTGCGAGCGCATGTCGGGGCGCCGCGTCGAGCTCGGCCTCGTGCCGTTCGGCTCGATCGGCCTCACGCTGTTCGCGGTCGACCTGTGGCTCGCGAGCCGCGGGCTCCGGGCCGCGTCGATCGGCGGGCTCGCCGACTTCGCCGCGAAGCCCGCGCACTGGCGCGTCGCGGCCGACCTCGTGCTGATCGGCGTGTTCGGCGGCTTCTACATCGTGCCGCTCTACGCGCTGATCCAGGAGCGCAGCGCGCCGTCGCACCGCTCGCGGATCATCGCGGCGAACAACATCCTGAACGCGCTGTTCATCGTGGCCGCCGCGCTCGCCGCGATCGCACTCCTCAAGGCGGGCCTCTCGATCCCGGACCTCTTCCTCGTCACCGGGCTCATGAACGCCGCGGTCGCGCTCTTCATCTACCGGCTGGTCCCCGAGTTCCTGATGCGGTTCCTCGCATGGATCCTCGTCAACGCGGTGTACCGCCTTCGCGCGACCGGCCTCGAGAACGTCCCCGACGAGGGTCCCTGCGTCATCGTGTGCAACCACGTGAGCTACGTCGACGCCGTCGCCGTGGCGGCGTGCGTGCGGCGGCCGGTGCGCTTCGTGATGGACCACCGGATCTTCGCGATGCCGGTCCTCTCGTTCGTGTTCCGCGAGATGGGCGCGATCCCCATCGCGCCGTCGCGCGAGGACCCGGCGCTCAAGGACAAGGCGTTCGCCGAGGCGGCCGCGGTGCTCGCGCGCGGCGAAGTGCTCGGCATCTTCCCGGAAGGACGCCTCACGCCCGACGGCGAGCTCGGCGAATTCCGTCCCGGACTCAGCGCGATCCTCGAGCGCACGCCGGCGCCGGTCGTCCCGATGGCGCTGCGCGGGCTGTGGGGAAGCTTCTTCTCGCGCGCGGCGAACGGGCGCGCGATGCGCCGGATGCGCGGCATCTTCTCGCGCATCGCGCTCGTCGCGGGTTCGCCGATCGCCGCGCGCGACGCCACGCCGGCGCGGCTGCGCGAGGCGGTGGCCTCGCTGCGCGGCACGGAACGCTGACGTGGGGCGCGCGAGGCCGGGGAGGCAACGATGGGCAGGCTGATCGGCGCGCTCGCTGGGCTCCTGCTCGGCGACCGGATCCACGAGGGCTTCATCGTGACGCTGCTGCTCGCCGCCGTCGGTTTCGGCGTCGGCCTGGCAGTCGACCGCCGGCGCAGGCGCGCCGAGGCGGGCGTGGCGTCCGACGCGTTGTCCGCGCGCGTTGCCGCACTCGAGCGCCGCCTGGCGGTGCTCGAAGCGCGCCGCGATCAGGCGGCGCCGGACGAGATCGCGAGCGCGACGGCGACGGCCGCTCCGGTCCCCCACGAGGCGGCGCCCGTCGCCGCGGTCGCGCCCGTGCCGCTGACGCTCCCGACGAGCGACGCCGTGCCCGCGCGCCCGCAATACGGCGCGCGCGCCGACGAGGCGCAGGACGTCGCGATCGCCGTCGCACCGCCGACCGGCGCGCCGGCGCCCGCCCCGCCGCGGCGCAGCGCGTGGGCATGGTTCACCGAAGGCAACACGCTGACGCGCG
>DASTCK010000067.1:0-14631 GCA_035711225.1 Casimicrobiaceae bacterium | reverse complement strand
CGCCCTCGAGGTACTCCATCACGTAGTACGGCTGCCCGTCCTTCGTGCGGCCGAAATCGTAGATCTCGACGGTGTTCGGATGCATGAGCTGGCTCGCGAGCTGCACCTCGCGCTCGAAGCGGTGGACGAACTCGTCGGTCGCGATGCGCTTCTTCAGGATCTTGATCGCGGTGGGCCGCTTGAGCAGCGCATGGCGCGCGAGGTAGATCGTCGCCATCCCGCCTTCGCTGATCTGCTTCTCGAGCGTGTACGCGCCGAGCCGCTGCAGGCGCCCGAACTGGCGGCGCAGGCGCGACAGCGACACCGCCGAATACAGCGCGGCGAGCAGCGTGATCGCGATGAACCCGCCGATCACCGAGAACGAGATCAAGAGGTAGCGCAGAGGAGCGAACGCTTCCGCTGACGGGATCTCGGCGATCACGCCGAAGTCGTAGGCCGGCAGCCAGCGCCACGCGCCGACGGTGTCGACGCCGGTGTAGTCGCGGTACGGCTGGTCGATCGTGCCGCCACGCTCGGCGTCGGCGAGCTTGTTGCGCGCCGCGACGGCGAGCGCGGCGGGCTCGGTCAGCGGGCGTGCCGCCGGCTCGAGGCGCGAGCGATGCCCGGCCGGCAGGCTGCCGCCGGGATCGCGGACGTGGATCGTGAAGGCGCGCTCCGCGGCGAACTCGTCGGGAATCTCGCCCGCCGCGGCGAGCACCTCGCCGTAGCGGCTCGGCGTCAGCAGCAGCCCGTCGTCGCCGAAGGCGTAGGTGTCGACCTGCCCGATGATGTCGCGCGGCGAGAACAGGCGCGCGAACTCGCGGTCCGCGTAGACGCCGAGCGCCAGCACCGCCGCCGCCTGGGCGTCGGCGCCGCGCACCGGCGCGAGGAGCCACAGCAGCGGGCGCGCCTTGCCGTCCTTGTCCTCGATCCTGAGCTCGGAATCGGGGTAGGGACGGACGAACTGCGGACGGCCGTCGAACGCGAAGTCGAGCTTCTGGCGGAACACCGACGAGCGCAGTCGGTGCCCGCACGCTTCGTGGCCCTCGGCGGCGATCACGGTGCCGCCCCGGTCGAGCAGGCGGATCGTCGCGGCCTGCGACATCACCGTGTTGGAGCGGACCTGCCGCATCAGTTCGTCGGCGTCGCTCGAGAAGCAGACCTGCGCCGCGCTGCCGGGAATGCGCGCGGCATTCGCGACCTGGATCGCCGGCGCGACGACGTCGCGCTCGCGGGCGAGCCGCGCAGTCTCCGCGCGGTGGTCGCCGACCCACACGTCGACCGCCGCGACGACCGTGCCGAGCAGGCGCTCGAGGCTCTTGACGCGGTTCTCGCCGATCGCGTCGTGCAATCCGTGGTAGGCCCAGTAGCCGAGCCCGATCAGCAGCATCCCCATCAGCACGGTGGCGGCGTTGCGCCAGGTCTCGGTCTCGACCAGGTCCGCGATGATGTTGGGAATCGCGTTCGCCGGCGCCTCGGCGTCGCCCGCGCCGATGTCGAGCACCTTCGGGCGCTCGGCCGGCGGGCGCTTGTGCGGATCGGGGTCGAGGGTCGCCATGGCGGGGCACGGGTGTCGCGGGGATCGTGCCCCCCGTTCCGCAGCTTGGCAAGCGCCGGGGCCCCGGCACGCCGACCGCGGAATGAACGCGCGCCCGCGCGCCGGGCAGCTACTTCGCGACCAGCTTCCCGGTAGCGGTCGCCTCGTGGTACTCGCCGACGAACGGATACTCGCCCGGCTTCAGCGGACCGACGTAGATCGTCGCCTCGGACCTGCCGGGGATCACCTTCTCGCGGTTGAGCTTCTTGCTCTCGAATTCCTCCGGCGTCGCATCCTCGTTTCGCACGACGAGCCTGATCTTCACGTTCGACGGCACCGCGATCTCGGCGGGCGAGAACCGGTGGTCCCTGATCGTGATCCGGAACGTCGGGTCGTCGGCCCACGCGAGCGGGGCGACGGCGAGCAGCAGGACGGCGACGAGCGAACGCATCGGAACTCTCCGGGGTGTTTGAACGGGACGACGACGCGGGGTCAGGCCGCGCGTTGCAGCCGCGGCGCCGGCGCGATCGTGCGCCACCGTCCCGCCGCGAGCAGGATGGCGAGCGTCGCGGCATAGAACACGAGCTGAATGCCCGACGGCCGGGCGGTATAGCCGACGAGCACGTGGAGCAGCTGGCCGACGATGCCGGATTCGTCCAGCAGCGACGAGGTGTCCCATGCCTGCGGGACGAGCGCGGGCAGCAGGTTCGCCTGCTCGAGGAATCGCGCCGCGTTGGCGGCGAGACCCGCCGCGAGCAGCACGATCAGCCAGCCGGTCACGCGGAAGAAATGCCGGACCGGAATGCGCACCAGGCCGAGGTAGAGCAGCGCGCCGACGGCGGCGCCGAGCGCCGCGCCGAGCGCGACGCCGGCGATCACGCCATGCGCCGTGTCGGTCGTGACGAGCCCCTGCACGAACAGCACCGTTTCGGCGCCTTCGCGCAGCACGGCGAGGCCCACGGCCACCGTCAGCGCCCCGAGCGTCGCCGCGCCGGCGCGGACGGATTCCGACAGCGCCTTCAGGCGGCCCGCGAGGGTCCTTCCGTGCTCCGCCATCCAGACGTGGTGCCAGCCCAGCATCAGCACGGCGGCGAGCAGCACGCCGGCGTTGAAGAGCTCCTGCCCCGCCCCCTCGAAGGCGCCGGCGATGGTGCCGGCCGCGCCCGCGATCAGCGTGGCGCCGAGGAGGCCGGCCGCGATGCCGCCACCGATCCACGCGCCGCGGCGCTTCACGCCCCGCGTCGCTGCGAGCACGATCGAGACGACGAGCGCCGCCTCCAGCGTCTCCCGGAAAACGATGACCGCGGTGCCGAGCATGCTCGCCGCCCTTGGACATAATAATGAGAACTGTTCTCATTATTATCGGGGCCGCGCCGGCTGTCAACCGCCGCTCGTCGCGGATCCGCCCCGCGGGGGTGCCTGGGGAAATGCCCGCGCCGCCGGACCGCCTCCGGTCGCGCTGCGGCGCCCGTCCGCGGACCGAGCCCGATCGAAAGCTCTCCCACAGCCCCCGGCGGTCGGGTTGCTACAGTGCTTTCCCCGCGCCACGTTTCCGCCCCCCGCCGATGCCTGTCCTCCTCGACTGGATTGCCGACCCCAACGCCTGGATCGCGCTCGCGACGCTGACCGCGCTCGAGATCGTGCTGGGCATCGACAACATCATCTTCATCTCGATCCTGGTCGCGCGCGTGCCCGCGGAGCGGCGCGACCTCGCCCGCCGCCTGGGCCTCGGCCTCGCGATGGCGTCGCGCATCGCGCTGCTCCTCTCGCTCGCGTGGATCATGCGGCTGCGCGAGCCGCTGTTCGTGCTGTTCCAGGCGTTCTCCGGCCGCGACCTGATCCTGATCGGCGGCGGGCTGTTCCTGCTGTGGAAGAGCGTGCACGAGATCCACAATGCGCTCGAGGGCGAGGAAGAAGGCGACGCGGCGGCGCTCGGCAGCGCCGCGTCGAGCTTCGTCGGCGTGCTCGTGCAGATCGCGATCATCGACATCGTGTTCTCGCTCGACTCGGTGATCACGGCGGTGGGGCTCGCCGACGACGTCGAGGTGATGGTGCTCGCGATCGTGACGTCCGTCGCGGTGATGATGTTCGCGGCGAAGCCGATCGGCGAATACGTCGAGCGCCACCCGACGATCAAGATGCTCGCGCTCTCGTTCCTCGTGCTGGTCGGCGTGACGCTGATCGCCGAGGGCTTCGAGACGCACGTCCCGAAGGGCTACATCTACTTCGCGATGGCGTTCTCGATCGCGGTCGAGATGCTGAACATCCGCCTTCGCGCGAGGCGCGAGGCGGCGCGCGCGCCGGTCAGGCTGCGCAAGCACGCGCCGGGCGCGAAGCGGGAGGCGAGGGAGCCGGACTGAGGCAAAGTCGAAGGCGTGGAAGGAGGCTGTCGCAAGGGCGCAGCGGTGTCGACCGGCGTGGCGTGCCATCCCCGACGCGCCGTCCCGGCACTTGTTTCGACGCCTTGCCGGCTCCTTGCAACGCCGTGCCTGCGCCCGCTCACGGCGCGGCGAGGAACGCCCCGATCTCCCTCCAGAACGCGGGGTCGGCCTGCAGGTCGTTGTGGCGGGCGCGCGCGATCTCGAGCCACCGCTTCGGCCCGCCCCACGCGTCGTGGAGGCTGCGCGAGCGCTCGACCGGGATGACCTCGTCGTCGCCGGCGACGACCGCGAGCATCGGCACGCGCACGCCCGGCGCGAGCGCGGCGGCATCGTAGCGGTCGGCGATCAGCGCGCGCACCAGCGTCGAAGGGAAGTAGTGCGCGCCCACCGCCTCCACGCTGTCGTACGGCGACACGAGCACCACGCGGTCGACCGGGCGCGTCGACGCCAGGTGGACGGCGATCGCGGTGCCGAGGCTGCGCCCCATCGCGGCGATGCCGCTTCGCACCAGGTCGGGTCGCGCCGAGAGCCGATCGTGGAGCGCGACCGCGTCGCCGACCAGCGCGTCCTCGCCGGGCGTGCCGCCGCTCGTGCCGAAGCCGCGGTAGTTCACGAGCGCCACCGCGCGGCCGCCGAACCGGTCCGCCTGGGCGACCAGCCACGAGATCTCCTCGGCGTTGCCGCCCGAGTAGATGACGGCGCGCGCCGGGAGCGTCGGCGGCAGCACGAGCCAGCCGCGCACCGTCACCCCATCCGGTCGCTCGAGCGCGACGGCCTCGACGCGCCATCCGGCAGGCGGCGCCGGCGCGGGCACGGCGAGCCGCACCGGGTGGAACATCAGCGCGTTCTGGAGCGCGCGGCAACCGGTGAGCATCAGCGCCAGGGCGGAAACGAGGACGAGGGCTCGATGCGCTCGCGCGATCATCGGCATGTCGGGGTCATTCGCCGGACCATCGTACAAGCCGCCGCGAGACCGGACAACGGCCACCGCCGCACGACGTCGCCCGCCGCGGCGATGCTCGTCACCCCGCCGCCGTCCATGGGAAGATCGCCGCGTCATGGACCCGGATCGTCCGATGTCCGCCACGTCGCCCGTCGATCCGCGCCGGCGCGGGCTCCTCGCCATGGCGCTCGCCGCGGGCGTCGCGCCCGGATTCGTCGGGTGCATGAACCGGCGCGAATGGGCCAGCGATCCGTTTTCGCTCGGCGTCGCTTCCGGCTGCCCGCGCCCCGATGGGATCGTGCTGTGGACGCGCCTCGCGCCCGGTGCGGCACCGTCGGCGAGCGAGACGGTCGCATGGGAGCTCGCGACCGACGAAGCGTTTCGCAACGTCGTGAGACACGGTAGCGAAACCGTCGACGCGCCGATCGGCCACAGCGTCCACGTCGAGGTGGGCGGCCTCGAGCCGTCGCGGTGGTATTGGTACCGTTTTTCGGCCGGCGGCGCGCGAAGCGAGATCGGGCGCACGCGCACCGCGCCCGCGCGCGGTCGCGACGAGGCGCTCGCGTTCGCCATCGCGTCTTGCCAGCGCTACGACGACGGTCACTACGCCGCCTGGCGCCACCTGGCCGACGAGGCGCCCGACCTCGTCGTCTTCCTCGGCGACTACATCTACGAGAGCGCGCCGCGCGCCAACCGCGTGCGCACGCACTCGGGACGCGGTCCGACGATCACGCTCGGCGACTACCGCGCGCGCTACGCGCAATACAAGTCCGACGCGCATCTCCGGCGCATCCACGCCGCGGCGCCGTGGATCGTCACCTGGGACGACCACGAGGTCGAGAACGACTACGCATCGGATCGCGGACAGGACCTCGCGCCGGATTTCCTCGTGCGGCGCGCGGCCGCGTACCAGGCCTGGTGGGAGCACATGCCCCTCCCCGCGCGCATGAGGCCGCGCGGCCCCGACCTGCGCGTCTACGACCGCTACGACTGGGGATCGCTCGCGCGCTTCCACGTGCTCGACGACCGCCAGTACCGCGACTATCACGCCTGCCCGCCGCCGGGGCGCGCGGGCTCCGCGACCGTCAACCTCGCCGACTGTCCCGAGATCGCGCGCGCGGAACGCACGATCCTCGGGCGCGAGCAGGAGCGCTGGCTCGCCGACGGGCTCGGGCAGCGCGACGTCCGCTGGAACCTGGTCGCGCAGCAGACGCTGTTGGCGCCGTTCACGTGGAGCAGGGAGGGCCGCTACTGGACCGACGGCTGGGCCGGCTACCCGGGCTCGCGCGACCGCGTGCTCGATGCCATCGTCGAGCGCCGCGCCGCCAACCCCGTGGTGCTCTCCGGCGACGTGCATTGCAACTACGTCTGCGACCTCAAGCGGCGCGTCGACGACCCCGCCGATGCGGTGATCGCCTCCGAGATCTGCGGCACGTCGATCACCAGCTCGGGACTCTCGCAGGAACGCGTCGCCGCGGCGCTGCCGCTCAATCCGCACATCCGCTACGGCCGCGCGGACCAGCGCGGCTACGTCGCGCTGCGCCTCGCGCCCGGCAGGCTCGACGCCGCGCTGCGCGTCGTCGGCGACGTGCTCGATCCGGCCGCGACGATCGCGACCGCGGCCCGCTTCAGCGTCGAATCGGGGCGGCCGGGGCCGCAGCCCTCGTAGCGTCGAGACCCGTTACCGATGCGCGGCGGCGCGCTTGCGGCGCGCAACGGGCGGCTTGGGGTGCAGCGCCTCGAGCGACGCGCCGAGCTCGTCGCGCAGCCACTGGCGGAACGACGCGAGCGGTGGCCAGTCGCGCAGGCCCGGCGGGTAGACGAGGTGGTAGGGCTGGGCGTCCGGGTGGGTGATCGAGATCGGCGACAGGCGCACGAGCCTCCCGTCGCACAGCGCGTCGGCGGCGAGCAGCTCGCGCGACAGCGCGAGGCCCAGGTTCTGCTCGGCCGCCTGCAGCATCAGCCCCGCGTCGTTGAACACCGCGACCGTGCGCACGTTGGTGCGAAGCCCTGCGGCCGCGAACCAGTCCTTCCACAGGTCGCTGTCGCCGAGCAGCGGCTCGCGCGCGAGCGCCTCCGGTTGCGCGCCGAGCAGGCGCCGCGCCGACGACGCCGAGCCCACGACGATGATCGGGGGCTGCTCGAAGAGCCGCTCGGACGCGAGCCCGGCCCACGGGCCGACGCCTTGCCGCACGGCCGCATGAAAGCCTTCGCGCATCAGGTCGACCATCCGGATCGAGGCGTCGATCTCGAGCGGGAGCGCCGGATGGCGGTCGCGCCAGCGTCCGATGCGCGGCAGCAGCCACCGGTTCGCGAAGGACGGCAGCACGGTGACGCGAAGGCGCTGGGCTTCGCCGCTCGCCGCCGCGGCAGCCGCCTGGACGCCGTCGTCGAGCGTCGCGAGCGCCGCCTGCACGCTGCGCAAGAGAGCCTGGCCTGCGGGATTCAGCACGACGCGACGGCCGCGCCGGTCGAACAGCGGGAAGCCGAGCTGGTCCTCGAGCCCGCGGATCTGCTGGCTGACCGCGCTGTGCGTCAGGTGCAGCACGTCGGCCGCGGCGCGCAGATTCTCGAGCTCCGCCACCGCGCGGAAGGCGGTGATCGTGTTGAGCGGCAGGCGGGCGCTCGGCATGGACGGTGAGGTCGCCCCGGGCGGGTCGGGCAGGTGCCTGACGCTTGGGGGCTAATTGGTCAGAAAAACCGACCAGAACGGTCAGAACTTTGCGCTTCCATGGGCGTGGCTGGGTGCTTAGGATGACCAGCGTACCAAAGCCGAACGGAGAACGCCATGCCCCACGTCGATGAACTGCTCGGACCCGCCACCTTCGCCGCCGCCGGCCTCGTCGTCGCGATCGCGCTGCAGCCCCCGGTCGCGACGACCGCGCCGGCGAGCCGGCCGCCGGTCACGACGACGGCCGCGAGCGCGGCCGGACCGGGGACCGTCGTGCGGCTGCCCAGCGTGGACGTCGTCGCCCGGCGCAGCACGGCGCTCGCCGAGCTCGAGCGCTACGCCCGCTCGCGCGGTGTCGCCAAGCCGCGCGCGTGACGGCGAGCAACGCCCTTCCCGACCCAGCCCGGAACCACGACCATGAACACGCCCTACGCCCCCGCCGCCCTCACCGCGCCGACCGACACGCTGGCCCGCCTCGCGATCGCCATCGCGCTCGGCGTCCGCGCGATCCGCCGGCACGCCCGGAACCTCGACGCCTGGCTCGCCGCGCGCAGGCGCGCCGCGCAGGATCGGCGCGACCTCTCGGCGATGAGCGAGCGCGAGCTGGCGGACATCGGCATCAGCCGCTCGAGCGTCGACGCCGTGGCAGGCGGCGGCTGGTCGCGCGATACGTTCGCCTAGCGCGGGGGCGTCGGGAACATCGTCCCGCGCAACGGGTCGCGCCGGCGCCGCGCGTGCGGCCGGCCGGGAACTCGCGCCGCAGACCGCGTCCGCGCGGCCGTCGAGGCTCACTCCGCCTTCGCGCCGACCTGCTTCGCGATCGCCGTCCACTTGGCGATCTCGGCGCGGATGAAGCGCGCGAACTCGTCCGGCGAATCGCCCACGATGTCGAGGCCGCCGCCGGCGAGCCTGTCGCGCACCTCGGGCATCGCCATGACCTTGACGATCGCCGCGTTGAGCTTCGCGACAATGTCGGCGGGCAGGTTGGGCGGTCCGACGAGCCCGTTCCACGCGACGGCCTGGAAGCCGGGCAGCGACTCGCCGATCGTCGGCAGGTCGGGATGGTTGGCGGAGCGCTTCGGGCTCGCCACGGCGATCGCGCGAAGCTTGCCCGCCTTGACGTGCGGCATCAGGTTCGCCTGGTCGGCGATCACCATCTGCACGGTGCCGCCGAGAAGGTCGGTCACCATCGGCCCGCCGCCCTTGTAGGGCACGTGCACGATGTCGGTGCCGGTGGTCGACTTGAACAGCTCGGTCGCGAGGTGCGGCAGGCTGCCGCTCCCCGCAGAGCCGTAGGCGATCTTCCCGGGATTCGCCCTCGCGTAGGCGACGAGCTCGGGCACGGTCTTCGCCGCGATCGACGGGTGCACGACCAGCGCGTAGTTGACGTCGATCGTGTGCGTGATCGGCGTCAGGTCCCTCGCCGGGTCGTAGGGCATCTTCTCGTAGATGCCGGCGTTGATCGCGAGCGAGGCGATGTTGCCGAGCCCGAGCGTGTAGCCGTCGGGCGGCGCCTTCGCGACCAGGTCGATGCCGACCATGCCGCTCGCGCCCGCGCGGTTCTCGATGACGACCGTCTGGCCGAGCGTCTCGGAGAGCGGCTGCTGCACCGCGCGCGCGTAGAAATCGACGGCGCCGCCAGGCGGGAACGGCACGATCAGGCGGATCGGCTTCGCCGGATAGCCCTGCGCGGCCGCCCCGCCGGGCACGAGCACCGCCAGCGCCGCGCACGCGATCAGTGGAAGGATCGCTGCCCAGTGTCGTCCGCCCATTCGCGCCTCCTCCGGATAGCCGGCTCGCCCGCATCATCGCCGAACGGCGCGCGAACGCCAAACGCGCGCGGGACTCGACAGCGACCGGCGCGCGCGGCACTCTCGCCGCTCCCGGCCCGACGAGCTCCCTTCCCCGGCCATGCCGACGATCACGAACGTCGAGTGTCGCCTGTACCGCGCACCGATCGCCGCGCCGCTGGCGAGCTCGCTCGGCATGATCGCCGATCGCCCGATGGTGCTCGTGCGCCTCGACGCGAGCGACGGCGCGACCGGGTGGGGCGAATCGTTCTCGAACTTCCCGCCCGGCGGCGCCGAGCATCGCGCGCGACTCGTCGAGGCGCTCTTCGCCCCGCTGCTCGCCGGCGCGTCGTGCGACGATCCCGATGCGCTGCGCGCGACGCTCGAGCGCCGCACGCACCGGATGGCGATCCAGTGCGGCGAGCCCGGGCCCTTCGCGCAGGTGATCGGCGCGATCGACCAGGCGGCCTTCGACATGGCGGCCCGCCGCGCCGGCCTCCCGTTGTGGCGTTTCCTCGGCGGCAGCGATCCGTCGGTGCGCGTCTACGCGAGCGGCCTCGGCCCCGACGACGTCGTCGCGATGGCGACGGCGAAGCGCGACGAGGGCTACCGTGCATTCAAGCTCAAGGTCGGGTTCGGCACCGACCGCGATCGCGCGAACCTCGCGGCGATGCGCGACGCGCTCGGCGCGGCCGCGACGCTCATGGTGGACGCGAACCAGGCGTGGACGCCCCGGGAGGCGCCCGCGCGCATCGCCGAGCTCGCGCCCCATGCGCCGCACTGGGTCGAGGAGCCGATCGCGGCCGACGAGCCGCTCGACGCGTGGCGCGCGCTCGCCGCCGTGAGCGCGGCGCCGCTCGCGGCGGGCGAGAACCTCCGCGGGCTCGACGCGTTCCGCGCCGCGGTCGATTCCGCGACGCTCGCGTTCGTCCAGCCCGACGTCGGCAAGTGGGGAGGCGTCGGCGGCGGCCTCGCGGTCGCGCGCCACGCCGCTCGGCGGGGCGTCGCGTATTGCCCGCACTGGCTCGCGGGCGGGATCGGGCTCGCCGCGTCGATGCACGTCCTCGCCGCGTCCGGCTCGCGCGGCGGATTCCTCGAAGTCGACGCGAACCCGAATCCGTTGCGCGAGGAGGTGTTCCCGCTCGACGTGCGCGACGGCGTCGCGACGCTCGCCGACACGCCGGGCCTCGGCGTCGAGCCGGACGTGCGCCGGCTCGGGCGCTTCGCCGCGCGCTAGGCCGGGACGACAGGAGGCGGGCAGCGGGAGGGAGGACGAAGCGCGCGACGGAAGGCGAGAAGGTGTCGCGTCGGAACCCCACGAACCCCTGCTTCTTCGCTCTTCCTTTCGCCCTTCGCCGTTCGTCGCACGCTACACTCGGCCCGAGCCGTGGAGGAATGCCCCGATGGAATTCATGCTGCTGATCCTGGAGCCGCACGGCCAGCGCGCGGCGCGTACCGAGGCGGAAGGCCGCGACGCCTACGACAGGATGCTTCGTTACGCGGACACGCTGCAGCAGCGCGGCGTGCTGCGCGCGGCGCAGTCGCTGCGCACCGACACCGAAGGGGTCCGCGTGAGCCTTCGGCAGGGCAGGCGCACGCTCGTCGACGGGCCGTTCTCGGAGTCGAAGGAGATGATCGGCGGCTACTTCCTGGTCGAGTGCGCGTCGAGGGACGAGGCGGTCGAGATCGCGGCCGACATCCCGGCCGCGCAATGGGCGACGGTCGAGGTCCGGGAATTCGGGCCTTGCTTCATATGACGAGCGCGCGTGCGGGCTCGCGTCCCGGATCGGCGTCGGGCACGGGCGCGGCGCGCTCGATCGGTCCCGCCTCCTCGCGCAGCATCGCGACGAGCGCGGGAACCTGGACCCGCTCGAACGCCGCTGCGGGCGCCGCGACGCTCAACGCGCCGAACACGGTGCCCGCGCGGTCGCGCAGCGGCACGCCGAAGCCCCAGACGCCGACCACCGTGTTGTCGCGGTTGATGCCGTAGCCCGCCTCGCGCGACTGCGCGATCATCCGCCGGATCAGCCGCACGCGCTCGCGGCCCATCGATTCGATCGCGCGCAGGTTGTCGCGGATCACCGCGCGCGCGTCGTCGGCGGGCAGCGCGATCACGATCGCGACGCCCGCCGAGTTCATCACCAGCGGACGACGGTCGCCGACCTCGATCGACATCCCCTTGACGGCGACGAAGCCGGTTCGCGCCGCGTACACGCCCTCCATGCCGCTGCGCAGCGTCAGTCCGGCGACCACGCCGAGGCCGCGCGCGATACGGGCGAGCGGCGCGCGCGCCGCGGCCTGCAGCGCCGGATACGCCGGCAGCGCCAGCCCCAGCTCGAACAGCAGCGGCCCGGGCAGGTAGCGTCGGTCGCCCGGGCGCTGCGCCGCCAGGCGCTCGCGCACCAGGCAGGCGAGGATCCGGTGGGCGGTGCCCTTGTCGAGGCCGCAACGGTCGGCGAGGTCCGTGAGGCCGCGGCCGAACCGCGGACGCGCGGCGAGCTCGCGCAGCAGCCGCGCGGCGCGCTCGAGGGCCTGGGTGCCGTGGCGGGAGGGACGGGCGGGCATGGCGGCAGGAGTTTCACATTGTAAAACTCTTCGCGCCGGTCCTTGACCGGCCGCTGGCCGCGGAGCGCCGTGTTCGGCACCGTGGCCGTCTCACGCGTCTGCGGGGACCCGCCTTGAGCCCGACTTTCCATCGCCTCTCGCCCTTCGTCGGCGTCGAGATCCGCGGACTCGACCCGCGCGCGCCGGACGACGCCGGGCGGCGCGTCGTGCGCGACGCGCTGGCGGCCCACCACCTCGTGCTGATCCGCGGCTACGAGCTCGACGAGGAGCAGCAGGTGCGGCTCTCCGAAGCCGTCGGCAGCGTGAGCTCCCGCGGCGGCAAGGGCTACGCGAAGGCGGGCCGCCGCGTCTCGCACGTCTCGAACATGCACGACGACGGCGTGTTCCGCGACGGCGAGCTGTCGTTCCACGCCGACCTGAGCTTCCTCGAGCACCTGCTGTCGGCGCGATCGCTCTACGCGCTCGTGCTGCCCTCGACCGGCGGGGACACGATGTTCAGCAACGTCGGCGTCGCCTACGACGAGCTTCCCGCGGCGACCAAGGCGCGCATCGCCGGACGATCGGCGCGACACGCGATCACCTACGAGCGCGACGGCGTCGCCTACGTCGACGAGTTCGTGCGGCCGCTGGTCGAGCCGCACCCGGACACCGGGCGCCCGGTGCTCACCGCGAGCCGCGCCGTCACCAAGGAGATCCTCGGCATGGAGCGCGCGGAGTTCCGGCCGCTCCTGAAGGAGCTGTGGGCGCACATCGAGGATCCGCGCTACGTCTACCGTCACCGCTGGCAGCTCCGCGACTACGTGCTCTGGGACAACGTCGCGCTGCAGCACGCCCGCACGCACTTCGACCCGGGCGAGAAGCGCGCGCTGCGCGCCGTGTCGATCGACTCCCCGCGCATCGCGCAGCTCACCGCCGCGTGAGCGCGTCGCGAAGGCTCGCGGGCCGCGTCGCGCTCGCCGCGGTGACGGTCGCGCTTGCCACGGAGGCGGGCGGCGCGCTCGCGCCAGCGGCCCCGGCGACGGCATGGCGGCCTCGCTCCCGATCGTGCGCGCCGGCAAGCTGCGCGCCCTCGCCGTGACGACGCCCGCGCGCTCGTCGGCGATGCCCGAGCTCCCCACCGTCGCCGGGTCGGGGCTGCCCGGTTTCGAGGTAGGCTCGTGGTTCGGCCCGCTGGCGCCCGCCGGAACCCCGGTTCCGGTGATCGCGAAGCTCGACGCCGCGATCGTGCCGATCCTGAAGGAGCCCGACGTCGTGAAGCTGATGGCGAACCTGGGCCTCGAGCCCGCAGGCGGCACGCCCGACGACTTCGGCGCGGGCCTGCGCGCCGAGCAGGCCAAGTGGGCGCGCGTCGTCCGCGAGGCGAAGATCCGGGTCGAGTGAGCCGGATGCACGCAGCGGGCGATCAGGCGGCGACGGTCGCCGCCGGCCCCGGAAGCGCCGGCGCCTCGCTCACGCATGCGGCCCGCTTCGTTCACACGCTCGCCCCGCGCGACCTGCCGCCGTCGGTTCGCGACCGTGCGAGGCAGATGGTGCTGGATGCGTTCGCCGTGATGCTGGCCGGGATGGCCGAGCCGCGCGTGCGGCAGCTCTCGCTCGCGTTGCGCCGGCGCGGCAGCCTCGGCAGCAGCACGTTCGCCGACGGCACCTCGGGGGACGCCGCCGACGCGGCGCTCGTGAACGCCACCGCGTCGTGCGCGCAGGTGCTCGACGAGGGCCACAAGTTCGCGCGGGGCCACGTCGGCACCTACGTGCTGCCGGCCGTCCTCGCGATGGCGGAGGAGCGCGAGGCGACCGGCGCCGCGTTCGCCACGGCGTACGTCGCCGGCTACGAGATCGCCGCCCGCCTCGGCGTCGCCTGTCGCGTGCGCCCGTCGATGCATCCGAGCGGGACGTGGGGGACGGTCGGCGCGGCGGCGGCGGTCGCCCGCTTGATGGGCCAGGGCGAGGCGGGCATCCGCGAGACGATGAACGTCGCCGCGCCGCTGACCCTCGCGACGTCGTGGCAGGCCGCCGTCGAAGGGGCCACGGTGCGCGACCTGTACTCGGGCGTCGGTGCCGCCAGCGCCGTGATGGCGCCGCGCTACGTCGTCGCCGGGTTCCGCGGCTGCGACGACGACGTCTCCCATGTCTTCGGGCAGGTCGCGTCGGATCGCTTCGATGCCGCGGCGCTCGACCGCGGCCTCGGGCGCGACTGGGAAGTGCTGCGCAACTATTTCAAGGTCCACGCGTGCTGCCGCAACTTCCAGAGCGGCATCGACGTCGCGCTTGCGCTGCGCGAGAAGCATGCGATCGACCCGGCGCGCATCGCACGCGTGACGGCGGAGACGTTCGCGATCCCGGTCCGCGACAACGCGGAGCGCGAGCCGCGCAACGTCCTCGCCGCGCGCGAGTCGTTCCCGGTGAGCCTCGGCCTCGCGCTGCTGCACGGGCGCTGCGACGCGTCCGTGTACACCGACGAGCGCGTCGCCGCGCCGGCGTTGCGCGCCCTGGCCGACCGCGTGGAGCTCCGTTGCGACCCGTCGCTCGAGGCGATGTTCCCGCTCGCGCGACCGACGCGCCTCACGATCGCGCTCGACGACGGCAGCGTCGTGAGCGGCTTTGCGGCGGTGGCCTACGGCGACCCGGACCGCCCGCTGTCGAACGACGACCTCGACGCGAAGTTCGCCGCGTGCGTGGCGGGCCGCCTGACGGCGCAGGCAGCCGCGGAGCTCCGCGCCGCGATCGACGGGCTGTTCGAGCTGGGCTCGGTCGCCGAGCTCACCGCG
>DASTCK010000066.1:0-2420 GCA_035711225.1 Casimicrobiaceae bacterium | reverse complement strand
CTCCCCTGATGACGTCCTCGCTCGACAGCCGTCCCAGTTCTACCGCTCGTACACGCAGGCGGGCCTCGGGCGATACACGTCCATGCTGCCGCCCTGCGCCACGAGTGATGCTACGCTACCCCGCGTGGTCAACGACATCAGGCTTGCCCTGAGGCGGCTCGGGGCCACACCCCTCTTCACTGTCTTCGCGATCCTCTCGCTCGCGATCGGCGTCGCGATCACGACGGCGGTGTATTCCATCGTCGACTCGGTCCTTCTGCGCGGCCTCGGCGTCCGAGAGCCCGGTCGGGTCGCCATCGTCGCAACGCCCTACAGCGGACGGCTGCTCGCAGGCACGGTGTCGGCGCCGGACTTCCACGATCTGCGAGCGGCGCAGACATCGTTCTCCCACATGGCGGCGTCGGCGACGCTCATTGAACGCGTGGCTCTGCCTTCCGCGACACAGATGCTGATGGGCGAGGCCGTCAGCGGCTCGTACTTCGCGACGCTCGGCGTGAGCGCCGCGCGCGGACGCGCGATTCAGCCGGCCGACGATGACGGCGCCGCGCGCGTGGTGATGCTGGGCGACGCGCTCTGGCGGCGAACCTTCGCGTCCGATCCCCGCGTCGTCGGCACTGTCGTGACGATCTCCAGCCAGCGATACGAGGTGATCGGCGTCGCGCCGCCCACGTTCACAGGTCCGCGCGGATGGCTTGCCAGCACGCAGTTCTGGATTCCGCTCGGCACCCAATCAGACGGGGGGCGCGAGAGCCGGCGGCTCACGATCTTCGGCCGCCTGGCTTCAACAGTGACGATCGCCGCGGCGTCGTCGGAGGTGCGGACGATCGCCGCGCGCCTCGACCAGTCGTTTCCACCGCGGTACCCGGGGAAGAGCCCCACCGCCACGGATCGGCCATGGCGGGCAAAGACGATGGCCGAGATCGCGGACGAGGACACGGCCGTGCGCCGGTTCGGGATGACGCTCGTCGCGCTCGTCGGGCTGGTGCTGGTGGTCGCCTGCACGAACCTCGGCAACCTCGTGCTCGCTCGAGGGACGACACGGCTGCGCGAGATCGCGGTGCGCCGCGCGCTCGGCGCGTCGAGGTGGCGGCTGGTGCGGGAGCAGTGCCTCGAGAGCGTGATTCTCGCGGCGGGCGGGGCGATCGCGTCCTACGTCGTGTTCGAGCTGCTGCGCGCCGCGATCGACACCGAAATCAGCCTCGCGATGCCGTTCGGCGGACGGACGACGCTGTCGTTTCATCCGGTGCTGAACGTGACGGCGTTGGGCGTCGCCGTGTCGTCACTCCTCGTGGCGCTGGTCGTCTTCGGCCTCGAGCCGGCGATCCAGCTGACGCGCACGATCGACGTGCGCGGCGCGCTCGCCGCCGGTTCGACCCCCGGGCCGCCGCGCCGCCGGCGCCAGCGCGCCCTGCTGCGGTGGCAGGTCGCGATCGCGGCCGGGTTCTTCATCATCGCGACGATGTTCGTGAAGTACTCGATCGCGGAAGCGCGGCACGACTCCGGCGTCGATCTGGATCGGATCGGGGTCGCGGTCCTCAATCTCGACGGGCCTGAGTGGAGCGAGGCGCGCGCGCGGCGGACGCTCGATCGTCTGCTCGGCGAATTGCGCGGCCATCCGTCGATCGAATCGGCGTCGCTCACGGGCGGACTGCCCTTCGGCGTGTCGAGCGCGCTGCATCTCTCGATGGCGCCGGCGGAACAGGCCGGCGCGGCGGACACGCCGCCGCGCATGGTCACCGCGGTCGCCGCGACGCCGTCGATCTTCCGGACGCTCGGAGTCGAGATCCTTCGCGGACGCGGCTTCGACGATCGCGATGGGCCGGGCGCGCCGCGCGTCCTCATCGTCAGCGAGTTCACCGCACGGCAGATTTTTGGAACCGCCGACGCCGTCGGACGGCAGGTCGCGCTCGCCGGCCAGCCGGCCGCGCGCGCGACGGCCACCATCGTCGGCATCGCGGCCAACACGGACGTGGGCAGCCTCTTCGCGGATCCGCGGCCGCTCGCCTACGCGCCGTTCGAGCAGCACTATCAGCCGCTCGTCACGGTCGTCACGCGCGCATCCGGATCGGTGCCGACCGCCGTGGGCGCGATGCGCGAGGCGATCCGGCGCGCGGATCCGGACGTCGCGATCGACAGGATCGGGACGGGACGCACGGTGCTCGCCGGACCGTTCCAGGTCATGCGCGGGTTCGGCCTCACGGCGATCGGCCTCGGCGCGATCACGCTCCTTCTCGCGATGGCGGGCCTCTACGGCATCCAGTCGCACGTCATCGCCAATCGCACACGCGAGATCGGCGTGCGGATGTCGTTCGGCGCCACCTCCAGCCAGATCAAGCGCATGGTGCTACTGGACGGGTATCGTCCCGTGCTCGACGGGCTCCTGTTCGGTTTGTCGATCGGCCTCGTCGGCCGGGCGGTCG
>DASTCK010000065.1:0-20814 GCA_035711225.1 Casimicrobiaceae bacterium | reverse complement strand
ATGCGTGCGCCGCGCCGGGCGGCAAGACGACGCACATCCTCGAGCGCGCCGACGTCGAGCTCACTGCGCTCGACAGCGACGCCGCGAGGTTGTCGCGCGTGCGCGACAACCTCGAGCGGCTGAAGCTCGCGGGCGGCCGCGTCGCGCTCGTCGCCGGCGACGCGGCGGCGCCGGCAGCATGGTGGGACGGTCGTCCCTACGACCGCATCCTCGCCGACGTGCCGTGCACGGCCTCGGGCATCGTGCGCCGCCATCCCGACGGCAAGTGGCTGCGGCGCGCGAGCGACGTGGCGGCCTTCGCCGTGCAGCAGCGCACGCTGCTCGACGCGCTGTGGACCTGCCTCGCCCGCGGCGGGTCGCTCCTGTACGCGACCTGCTCGGTGTTCGTCGAGGAGAACGAGGCGCAGGCAGGCGCTTTCGCCGCCCGGACGCCCGATGCGTTGCGCGAAAGCCTTGTCTTCGCGCCCGAAGTGGACGCCCGCGGGGGCCAACTCTTGCCTTCGCTCCCGGGCGCGCCCCACAATCAGGACGGCTTCTTCTACGCCCGTTTCCGCAAGGCGTGACGCGGGCGCCGCTTGGACGGGCGCATGTGCGTGCATCGACGCGAGGCATGACGCCCCGGACCTCCCCACCGCGCGATCCCCCGCTCGCCGCGCCTGCGCGACGGCGCCTGATCGCGCTCTGCGCGGCCGGCGCCCTCGTCGCGGCCTGGCCGGCGCAGCCCGCTCGCGCCGACGTCATCCCGGTCAAGAACGCCGAGCTCCGCGTCGAGGAAGGCGAGGTCCTGCTCAACGCGGAGTTCGAGCTCTCGCTCAATCCGACGCTCGAGGAAGCGCTGAAGAAGGGCGTTCCGCTCTACTTCGTGCTCGAGGTCGAGCTCACGCGGCCGCGCTGGTACTGGCTCGACGAGAAGGTGCTCGCCACGTCGACGACCTGGCGCGTCGCCTACGCGCCGCTCGCCGAGCACTACCGCGTGTCGACCGGGCTCATCGCGCAGACGCTCAACTCGATCGCCGAGGTCGAGCGGCTGATCGGGCGCGTCACGTCGCGACCGATCGCTCGCGCGGCCGATTTCGCGCGCGGCGTGCGCTACGACGCGGCGGTCCGCCTGCGCCTCGACGTCGCGCAGCTCCCCAAGCCGTTCCAGGTCGATGCGCTGGCGTCGCGCGAGTGGCAGCTCGCGAGCGACTGGCAGCGCTTCCCGTTCACGCCGTGAGCCCCCGGGGCGCGACTTGACGAACCTGCTCACCTCGCGCGGCCTGCGCTGGCTGCTCCTCGCCGCGGCGTGCCTCTCGGCGATCGGGCTGTTCCTGCTCGCGACGGCGACGGAGAACACCCAGCTGTTCGCGCGCGGCTACGACACGCTGCTCGTGCTGAACCTCGCGATGGTCGGCCTGCTGATGCTCATCGTCGCGTGGCAGCTATGGCAGCTCCGGCGCAACTTCAAGCGCGGCGTGTTCGGCAGCAAGCTCGCCGCGCGCCTCGTGCTGCTGTTCGCGCTGGTGGCCGTGCTGCCCGGCGCGCTCGTCTACGCGGTCTCCGTGCAGTTCCTCGGCCGGTCGATCGAGAGCTGGTTCGACGTTCGCGTCGACCGCGCGCTCGAAGGCGGCCTCGCGCTCGGGCGCAACGCGCTCGACTACCTGTCGCGCGAGACCACCAACAAGGCGACGCAGATCGCCGCGCAGGTCGCGGACGCCTCGGGCGCCTATCCGATCGCGTTGTCGCGCGCCACCGAGCAGGCGGGCGTCGCCGAGGTGGCGCTCTTCTCGGCGGCGGGTTCGGTGCTCGCCGTCGCAGGCGCCGCCGGAGGGCCGGTGTCGCCCGAGGCGCCGCCCGCGCAGGCGTTGCGCCGCGCGCGCCTCCAGCTCGCCTATGCCGCGATCGACCAGTCGCCGGCTGGCATCCGGCTGCGCGTCGTCGTGCCGGTGAACAGCGCCGACCCCAACGAGCCGATGAAGCTGCTGCAGGTGATCGAGCCGGTGCCCCGCTCGCTCGCGCAGGAGATCGAGAAGGCGGAGGCCGGCTTCCGCGACTACCAGGAGATCTCGTTCTCGCGCCAGGCGCTGAAGCGGCTCTACGCGCTGACGCTGACGCTGACGCTGCTGCTAGCGCTCACCTCGGCGCTCGGCCTCGCCGTCGTGCTGTCGGAGCGCTTCGCCGCGCCGCTCGGGCTCCTGGCCGAGGGGACGCGCGCGGTCGCGCAGGGGGACTTCACGCGCCGGCAGCCGGTCACCTCGCGCGACGAGCTCGGCGTGCTGACCGAATCGTTCAACACGATGACCGGGCAACTCGCCGACGCCCATGCGCGAAACGAGGACGCCCGACGCGCGATCGAGACGACGCGCGCCTACCTGGAGAGCATCCTCGGCAACCTGTCCGCCGGCGTGCTCGCGTTCGACGACCGCTATCGGCTGCGCACCGCGAATCCGAGCGCCAGCGTCATCCTGCAGCAGCCGCTCGCCGAGCTCGCCGGCGTCGCGTTGCCCGAATGGGGACGCAGGCTGCCGGCGCTCGCGCCGTTCGCGGAACTCGTGGCGGAAGGCTTCCGCGGCGCTCGCGAGGGACAATGGCAGCGCGAGGCGCCGATCGGCGTCGCCAGCCTGTCGCGCACGCTGCTCATGCGCGGATCGAGGCTGCCGGGGGCGCCCCATGGCTACGTCGTCGTGTTCGACGACGTTTCCGAGCTGGTGCAGGCGCAGCGCGACGCCGCATGGGCCGAGGTCGCGCGCCGGCTCGCGCACGAGATCAAGAACCCGCTGACGCCGATCCAGCTCTCGGCCGAGCGGCTGGCCGTCAAGCTCGAGTCCCGCCTCGAGGGCGCGGACGCGGAGACCCTGCGGCGCGGCACGCAGACGATCGTCAACCAGGTGACGGCGATGAAGCACATGGTCGACGACTTCGCGGTGTACGCTCGGCAACCGCGGCCCGGCCAGATGCAGCCGGTCGACCTCTCCGCCCTATTGCTGGATGTGCTCGCCCTGTACGACAATCTGCGACCCCACGTCGTCCTCGACCTTCCCGACGCCCCGGTCATGGTCCAGGGCGAACCCACCCGCCTGCGCCAGGTGCTGCACAACCTCCTGCAGAACGCGATCGACGCCCAGTCCGAGCGCGCCGACGCGTCCTACGCGATCGGCGTCGAGGTGAAGGAGGGCGAAGCGGTGCTGACCGTCGCCGACGACGGCCCGGGCTTCCCTGCCGACGTGATCGACCACGCCTTCGAGCCCTACGTGACCACCAAGCCCAAGGGGACCGGGCTCGGGCTCGCGATCGTCCGCAAGATCGTCGACGAGCACGGCGGGCGCGTCGCCATCGCCAACGGCGACCCGCGCGGCGCCCGCGTCATCGTCGCGCTGCCGCTCGCGGGCGCGCAAGCGGCCGCCGAGGGGCGCCGGTGAGCGTGCACATGCGCGAGATCCTGGTCGTCGACGACGAGGTCGGCATCCGCGAGCTCCTGTCGGAGATCCTGCAGGACGAGGGCTATCGCGTCGCCGTCGCCGAGAACGCGCACGAGGCGCGCGCCTACCGTGCGCGCATGCAGCCCGCGCTGGTGCTCCTCGACATCTGGATGCCCGACACCGACGGCGTCACGCTGCTGCGCGAATGGGGCTCGTCGGGCCAGCTCACGATGCCGGTCGTGATGATGTCCGGGCACGGCACGATCGAGACGGCCGTCGAGGCGACGCGCATCGGCGCGTTCGACTTCCTCGAGAAGCCGATCGGCCTGCAGAAGCTCCTCGGCACGATCACGCGCGCGCTCAAGAGCGCGGCGGCGCGCGAGCCGACGCGCGTGTCGCTCGCCGCGCTCGGCACGAGCGCGCCGGTGCGCGAGGTCGAGCACGCGCTCGAGACGCTCCTCGCGGCGCGGCGGCCGATCCTGATCATCGGCGAGCCCGGCACCGGGCACGATGTCGTTGCGCAGGCGCTGCGCAGCGCGGACGCTCCCTGGGTCGCGCTGGCCGACGGGGCGCGGCTCGCCGCGAACCCCGCGTCGCTCATCGAGGAAGCGCAGGAAGGAACGCTCTACTGCGCCGAGATCGGCCAGTACTCGAAGGCCGAGCAGAAGGGGCTCTCGTTCCTGCTCGGCAAGCTCGAGCGCCACAACATCACGCTGGTCTCGACCTCCTCGGAGTCGCTCGGCGCGCTCGCCGCCGAAGGGAAGTTCGACGCGACGCTGCTGTCGGCGCTGTCCGCGGGCGCCGTGATGCTGCCCCCGCTCCGCGTGAGGCGCGAGGACATCCCGCCGCTGATCGAGCGCCTGTGGCGCGCCGGCGGCACCGGCGAGCCGCTGCTCGCGACGCTGCAACCGGCGACGCTCGCGACGCTCGCCAACGCGCACTGGCCCGGCAACCTCGACCAGCTCGCGAGCGTCGTGTCGAACCTCCGGCTGCTGCGCGGCGACATCGGCGCCGACCACGCGAAGCGGCTGATCGGCGAGACCGCCGCGGCGACCGGCAGCGGGCCGGTCGCGCCCGAGCTCACCGCCCGTTTCTTCGACCTCCCGCTGCGCGAGGCGCGCGAGGCGTTCGAGCGCATCTACTTCGAGCAGCTGCTCGGCCGCGAGCAGAGCAACATGAGCCGCGTCGCCGAGCGCGCGGGGCTCGAGCGCACGCACCTGTACCGCAAGCTCAAGCAGCTCAACATCCGCTTCTCGCGCCGCGGCGACGACCCGACGCCGGGCTAGCGCCCGGCTCCCTCATGAAGGCCACCGCGACGCACGGCGTCCGCCAGCCGATGGGCATGCTGATGCTCGGCGCCATCGGCGTCGTGTTCGGCGACATCGGCACGTCGCCGCTGTACACGATGCGCGAGGTGTTCAGCCCGCGTCACGGCGTCGCGCTCGTGCCGGCGAACGTGCTCGGGCTCCTGTCGGTGGTGTTCTGGTCGCTGATCATCATCGTGACGCTCAAGTACGTCACGCTGATCATGCGCGCGGACAACCGCGGCGAAGGCGGGATCCTCGCGCTCACCGCGCTCGTGTCCGGGCGGCTCACGCGCGAGAGCCGGCTGCGCTGGTGGCTGGTCGGCCTCGGGATCTTCGGGGCGGCGATGTTCTTCGGCGACGCGATGATCACGCCGGCGGTCTCGGTGCTCGGGGCCGTCGAGGGCCTCGAGGTGATGACGCCCGCCCTGAAGCCGTTCATCGTGCCGGTCGCGCTGGTGATCCTGATCGCGCTGTTCGCGATTCAGAAGCGCGGGACCGGCTCGGTGGGTGCGCTGTTCGGGCCGATCTGCGCGCTGTGGTTCATCGCGCTGGCGGCGCTCGGGGTGATCCAGCTGGCCGCCGACCCGACGGTGCTGAAGGCGATCTGGCCGGGCTGGGCGCTCGAGTTCGTCGCGACGAATCCGAAGCTCGCGTTCCTGTCCCTCGGCGCCGTCGTCCTCGCGGTGACCGGTACCGAGGCGCTCTACGCCGACATGGGGCACTTCGGCGCCGCGCCGATCCGGCGCGCGTGGCTGTTCTTCGTGCTCCCGGCGCTGGTGCTCAATTACTTCGGGCAGGGGGCGCTGCTCCTCGCCGATCCCACGGCGATCGTCAATCCGTTCTACCTGCTCGCCCCGTCGTGGGCGCTGATTCCGCTGGTGATCCTCGCGACCGCAGCCGCGGTCATCGCGTCCCAGGCGGTCATCTCGGGCGCCTTCTCGATCGCGCGCGCGGCGGTGCAGATGGGCTATTGCCCGCGCATCGCGATCCGTCACACGTCCGAGAAGACCATCGGCCAGATCTACGTGCCGTTCATCAACTGGACGCTGCTGATCGCGGTTGCGCTGCTGGTCGTCGGCTTCCAGGGGTCGAGCGCGCTGGCCGGCGCGTACGGCATCGCGGTGACCATGTCGATGCTGATCGACTCGATCCTCATCTACTTCGTGATGCGGCGCATGTGGCACTGGGCGAGCTACCTCGCGCTCGCGATCGCCGTGCCGCTGGTGCTCATCGACGCGGCCTTCCTGGCGTCCAACTCGCTCAAGATCCCCGACGGCGGCTGGTTCCCGCTGCTGATCGGCGGCGTCGTGTTCACGCTGCTGACGACGTGGAAGCGCGGCCGCAAGGTGCTCTTCGAGCGGCTTTCGGAGGACGCGCTTCCGCTCAAGGAGTTCATCCAGTCCATCGAGCTGGCGCCGCCGGTGCGCGTCGAGGGGACGGCGGTGTTCCTCACCTCGACGCCCGACCGCGTCCCGCATGCGCTGCTGCACAACCTCAAGCACAACAAGGTGCTGCACGAGCGGGTCGTGTTCCTGACCGTCGTCACGCGCGAGATCCCGTTCGTGGCGCCCGACGAGCGCATCGAGGTGGAGGAGCTCGGCTGCGACTTCTACCGGATGCTCGGCCACTACGGGTTCAAGGAGGATCCCGACGTGCCCGAGCTCATGGAGGAGGCGGGCCGCGTCGGCTTCCCGTTCGAGATGATGGAGACGTCGTTCTTCGTGTCGCGCGAGACGCTGATCGCGTCGGTGCGGCCGGGAATGGCGCGCTGGCGCGAGCGGCTGTTCAGCTCGATGTCGAAGAACGCGGTCAAGGCCAGCGACTTCTTCCACGTGCCGGCGAACCGCGTGGTCGAGCTGGGCACGCAGGTCGAGCTCTGACCGGCAACCCCGCGCGGGATGCAGCGGTCCCGCCGATGCCTCCGGCGCGAGGAAAGAGAAACGCCGGCGCGAGGCCGGCGTCTCGAGGGGGCGGGGCGCGCCTAGGCGGCGAGGGCGAACGCGCCGCGCATCTGCTTCAGCGCCTTGCTCTCGATCTGGCGGATGCGCTCGGCGGACACGCCGTACTCGTCGGCCAGCTCCTGCAGCGTCGCCGGGTTCGTTTCCTTGAGCCAGCGGGCCTCGATGATGCGTCGGCTGCGCGGGTCGAGCTTGCCGAGCGCGCGCTTCAGGCCCTCGGTGCGGCCCTGCTCGCTCTGCTTGCGCTCGAGGATGTGCGCGGGCTCGTCCTCGCTGTCGGTCAGCCAGGCGATCGGCGCGTAGCTGTGCTCCTCGTCGTCGACCGGCGTCGGGTCGAGCGCGATGTCGTGCCCCGACAGGCGCGTCTCCATCTCGACCACTTCCTCGGGCTTGACGTTGAGCTCCTTGGCGATCGACGCGGCCTGCTCGCGGGTCAGCGCGTGCGCCGAGGTCTTCATGCTGCGCAGGTTGAAGAACAGCTTGCGCTGCGCCTTCGTCGTCGCGACCTTCACGAGGCGCCAGTTGCGCAGGATGTACTCGTGGATCTCGGCCTTGATCCAGTGCAGCGCGAACGACACGAGGCGCACGCCCCGCTCCGGGTCGAAGCGGCGCACCGCCTTCATCAGGCCGACGTTGCCTTCCTGGATCAGGTCGCCCTGCGGCAGGCCGTAGCCCATGTAGTTGCGCGAGATCGCCACGACCAGCCGGAGGTGCGACAGCACGAGTTGCCGGGCGGCCCCGACGTCCTCGGCGTCCCGCCAGCGGCGCGCGAGATCGACCTCCTGCTCGGCGGTGAGCAGGGGGAAGCGATTCACCGCCTGGATGTAATGGTCCAGACTCCCCAGCGATGCGGGGGTCGGGAACGCCAGCGCGGAACCGGTCATCTGACACTCCTCTCGTCCGGGGGCCGGGGGACCCGACGGGATCCTCCTGCCCGGCACCCAGTTTAGCACTCGCGACATAGGAGTGCTAAGCTCGCCCAAAGTTCCCGACCAATCCAGTCGGATATGACCGGCGGGCATCCGTCGACCTCGGGCGACGGCAGGGCGCGACAGGACGCGACGGGTCGCGACCAAGGCGCGCACGACGCAGGCGCGACCTGCCCGCGGCCCGCCGCGGCAGCTCCAGTGCAGCCCCGGAACCTATCCGCGAGTGAGTGCTTGCAACCGGGCGGCAGCAAGGAGGGCGGCGATGGCGGCCATCGCCTTGCAGGCCGTCGCGAGCGATCAATCCTGCGAAGGGAGCAGCGCGTCGACGAACTCCGCCGCGACGAACGGCCTCAGGTCGTCCACGCCTTCGCCGACGCCGACGAACGCGAGCGGCACAGGATGCTCGCGCGCGATCGCCGCGACGACGCCGCCCTTCGCGCTCCCGTCGAGCTTGGTCAGCACGAGCCCCGTCAGGCGTGCCGCGCGGTCGAACGCCGCGACCTGCGCGAGCGCGTTCTGCCCGGTATTCGCGTCGAGGACGAGCAGCACCGCGTGCGGCGCGCCTTCCTTCGCCTTGCCGATGACGCGCCTCACCTTCGCGAGCTCGTCCATCAGGTTCATCTGCGTGGGCAGGCGGCCCGCGGTGTCCGCGAGCACGACGTCGATGCCCCGGGCCGCTGCGGCGGCGACCGCGTCGAAGGCCACCGCGGCCGGATCGCCGCCGGCCTGGGCGATCACCGCCACGTTGTTGCGCTCGCCCCAGACGGTGAGCTGCTCGCGCGCCGCGGCGCGGAACGTGTCGCCCGCGGCCAAGAGCACCGAGTGCCCCTGCTGCTGCAGCCACTTCGCGAGCTTGCCGATCGACGTGGTCTTGCCCGCCCCGTTGACGCCCGCGATCATGACGACGAACGGGCGCTCGGGACCGATCGCGAACGGCTTCTCGAGCGGCGCGAGCAGCGCGACCAGGGCCTCGCGCAAAAGCGCGCGCGCGTCGGCGTCCGGCCCTGCGCGGCGATAGCGCGCCTTGAGGTCGTCGATCAGGAATGCGGTCGCGGCGACGCCCACGTCGGCGCCGAGCAGCGCCGTCTCGAGCTCCTCGAGCGCCTCGTCGTCGAGCGCGCGCCGCCGGAAGACGCCGGTGAGCGCGCCGGCGAGGCGCTCGCGCGACGCGGCGAGCCCGCCGGTGAGCCGCTCGGTCCACGAGCGTTTCGGCGCCGCTTCGTCGGTCTTGCGCTTGAAGAGGTCTAGCATCGCGGGGGGGTGGCGTGCGCCGGGAGCGTGCGGGGGACCGGCCGCCCGGGAGGGCGACGCAGGAGCCGCGCACGCCGGGTCCCGTCGGTTGCGGCGCGCGAGCTTCTTCGCGGCCGCGTCGGGCGGATCCACCGGAATTCTACCCGCGCGAGCGATCGAGCCCGACCGATGAGCGTTCCCGTCAGCAATCGCGTGCGCATCATCGGCGGCCGCCACCGCGGGCGCATGCTGCGCTTCCCCGGCGTGCCGGGCGCGCGCCCCACGCCCGATCGCGTGCGCGAGACGCTGTTCAACTGGCTCGGGCAGGACCTCGCCGGGCGCTCGACGCTCGAGCCCTACGCGGGCAGCGGCGCGATGTCCCTGGAAGCGCTGTCGCGCGGCGCGACGCTGGCGGTGGCGGTCGATCGGGACGCCGCGCTGGTGCGCGCAATGGCCGACAACGCCCGGCTGCTCGGCGAGGCGGCCCTCGAGCTCCACCGCGGCGACGCGCGTGCGTTCCTCGCGCGCGAGTCGCGACGCTTCGACGTCGTCTTCCTGGACCCGCCGTTCGACGAGGACCCGTGGCCGTGGCTCATGCCCGCGGCGCGCGACCGGCTGGCGGACGGCGGCGCGATCTACGCCGAAGCGCGCCGCGCGCTCGATGCCCCCGCCGGCCTCGCCGTCGTGCGCCGCGGGCGCGCGGGGCAGGTGCATTATCATCTGCTCGCGAAAGAGGGCCCCCCATGCTGACGGTCGTCTACCCGGGCACGTTCGACCCGTTCACGCGCGGGCACGAGGATCTCGTGCGCCGCGCCGCGCGGCTGTTCGACCGCGTCGTCGTCGGCATCGCGGCCAGCGAGGCGAAAAAGCCGATGTTCGCGCTCGACGAGCGGATCGCGATGGCGAGCGAGGTGCTCGCCGACCTGCCCAACGCGAAGGTCACCGGCTTCTCGTCGCTCCTGATGGCGTTCGTCCACGAGCAGGGTGCCCGCGCGGTGCTCCGGGGGCTGCGCGCCGTCTCCGACTTCGAGTACGAGTTCCAGATGGCGGGCATGAACCGGCGCCTGTGGCCCGAGGTCGAAACCTTGTTCCTGACACCGTCGGAGCAGTTCATGTTCGTGTCGGCCACGATCGTCCGCGAGGTCGCCCGCTTCGGTGGCGACGTCACGGGCTTCGTGCATCCGTCGGTCGCCGTGCGGCTCAGGTCCCGCGCGGCCGAGCCGGAGTGACGGAGGCTCGGCGTGGCGCTGATGATCACCGACGAGTGCATCAACTGCGACGTGTGCGAGCCCGAGTGCCCCAACGGCGCGATCTCGCAGGGTCCCGAGATCTACGTGATCGACGCGGCGCGCTGCACCGAGTGCGTCGGCCACTACGACGCGCCGCAGTGCCGCGAGGTGTGCCCGGTCGACTGCATCCCCGTCGACCCCGCGCACGTCGAGTCGCGCGGAGAGCTCCGGCTCAAGTACGAAGGCCTCATGAAGGAAAAGGCGGAGATCGTCGACCGGAAATAAGGCAGGAGACCGGAGATCGGAAGCGCGGCGGGCGAAGCGTCCGTCCGATCGCCCCTCGCCGATCCCCGCCTTCCGGGCGGACGCGCCCCTCGGCGGCCAGACGCCCCGGGGGCGCCGCCTACGCGGCGTTCGCCGCCAGCGGCAGCTCGTCGCCGGCCGCGATCGTCTCGATCGCGGAGACCTGCGCCTCGAGCGCGGCCGCCTGGGCGTCGAGCGCCTCGGCCTGGGCGACCAGCTCGGCGATGCGCTCCTCGAGCTCGCTGCTGGCGCGGTGGATCCGCTTGATGCTCTCGAGGCGGCGCCGAAGCTGCATCTGGTGCTCGCGCACCTGCGTCTCGAGCGGCGACATCACCGACTTGAGCCACGCCTCGACGTCGCGGTTGGCGATCGTGTAGAGGTGGCGCACGCGCGAGGCGACCGTCTCGAAGAACCGGCGCATCAGCGGGAACTTGGCCTTGCTCGCCATGTTCCACAGCGTGTTGATGTGCTGCTGGTAGGCGCGCTCGAGCCGCTCGACCTCCTTGCCGTACTTGAGCATCGAGAAGGGCGGCGGCGTGAACGCGTCGAGGTGGTGCTCCCTGGCGAAGCGCACGTACATCGCGCTCATCATCTCGTGGATCTCGGCCGACTTCCGCGCCGCGGCGTCGAGGTCGGCGCGGACCTGCGCGAAGAAATCGTTCATCGCGCCGCGCACGCCCTTCGTGAACAGGCTCGCCTCGATCGCGCGGCGCGTGCGGCCGGCGTTGGCGCGCAGCGCGTCGAGGCCGATCAGGTCGTAGAGCTCGGTCGTCTGCTGCGTGAACACCGTGCGGAGCGCCGAGTAGCGGGAGAGCCCCTTCTCGAAGCGTTCCTTCTCGTCGCGCACGCGCTGCATCATGTGCTCGACGACGTCCTGGTTCTTGCCGCGGAGCGACCGGAGCTCGGCGAGCTGCTCGGCGATGCCCCCTGCGCGCGCGTCGAGGATCGCCTCGACCGCGGCCGTCATCGAGCGAACCTCGGCGAGCGCCGCGGCGCCGACGATGTCGCGCTTCGCGGGCACGAGGTTGCCCGACAGCGCGGCCTCGAGGCGCGGCAGGCGGCTCTTCGCGAGCAGCGCGTCGTCGCCGTTGACCTTCGCGAGCAGCGCCTTCTGCGCCGAGACCGGGAACACCTGGTCGGCCGGCACCCCGAGCGTGTCCGCGCTCGCGCGAACCTGGCGCCCGATCTCCGCCTCGATCTCGATCGCCGACTTCATCTCGTCCCACAGGCCGTCGATCTTGTTCAGGATCACCAGGCGGCCCGAGCGGGTCGTCGGGTCGGCGCCGGCGAGATGCTCCTTCCAGACCTCGAGATCGGTCTTGGTGACGCCGGCGTCGGCCGCGAGGATGAACAGCACCGCATGGGCGCTCGGCAGGAGCGACAGCGTGAGCTCGGGCTCGGTGCCGATGGCGTTGAGGCCCGGCGTGTCGAGGATCACGAGCCCCTGCTTCAGGAGCGGATGCGGGAAGTTGATGATGGCGTGCCGCCAGCAGGGGATGTCGACGCTGCCGTCGTCGCGATGCTCGAACGAGGCCACGAGGTCCTCGTCGTGCAGGCCGTAGCGGCGCGCGAGCGCCACGGGCACGCGCTTGACCTGCGACACGCGCGCGAGCGCGTCGCCCATGCGCTCGGCGGAAGCGAGGTCGAGGGGCAGCGATACCCACTCGTCGGCGTAGTTCTTGAGCTCGGAGACGGTGCCGTCCTTGAGGCGGGTCTCGATCGGCAGGAGCCGGATCGACGGCGGACGCGACGGGTCGTGCAGGATCTCGGTGGGGCACATCGTCGTGCGCCCGGCCGCGGAGGGCAGCAGGCGCGCGCCGAAGTCCGCGAAGAAGATCGCGTTGATGAGCTCGGACTTGCCGCGCGAGAACTCGGCGACGAACGCGACGACGAGCTTGTCCTGTTGCAGGCGCTCGAGCAGTTGCCCGACGCGAAGGTCGACCTGGGCGTCGGCCAGGTCCTGCTCCGCCAGCCAGTCGTGCAGCGCCGAGACGCCGCCGGCCAGGCGCCGGCGCCAGTCCCCGTACGCCTCGAAGCGCGCAGCCAGATCGCGTGCGTGCATCCTGTCCCCCTGCGGACCGCCGGCCCGCGGCGGGCGGCGACTGTATCACACAGGTGAAGCACGAGTTGTGCCGGAAGGCCGGGGAGTGGGGAGTAGGGAGTGGGGAGTGGGGTACAAGTCGGGGCCGGGCACAGCGGCTCGCCTGCCCCGCAGCCGCCACTCCCCACTGCCCACTGCCCACTGCCCACTCCCCACTCCCCACTCCCCGGGGTTCGTCATCTCTGGCACGCCGGGCAATAGAAGCTCGACCGCTGCCCCTGCCTGACCGCCTTGATGGTCGTGCGGCACACGCGGCAGGGCCGGCCCTCGCGGCCGTAGACGAAATAGCGGAGCTGGAACTCGCCGGGGACGCCGTCGCTTCCGACGTAGTCGCGGAGCGTGCTCCCCCCCTTGGCGATCGCGGCGGCGAGGGTCTCGCGCACGGCGTCCACCAGTGCCGCCAGGCGCTGGCGCGACAGCCGGCCGGCGGCGCGGGTCGGCCGGATGCCGGCCCGGAACAGCGCCTCGTTCGCGTAGATGTTGCCCACCCCCACGACGATGCGGTTGTCCATCAGCGCGAGCTTGATGGCCACGCGCCGCCTGCGCGTGGCCCGGTGGAAGGCGTCGGCATTGAACGCCTCCGAGAAGGGCTCGGCGCCGAGCGAGGCGAGCAGCGGATGGAGCGCGGCGTCGCCCTCGATCCACAGGAGCGTGCCGAAGCGGCGAGGGTCCCGGAAGCGCAGCGTCGCACCATCGTCGAATTCCACGTCCACATGCTCGTGCGAAGCGCGCGCGGGGGCGCGCCGCAGCACGCGCAGGCTCCCCGTCATCCCCAGGTGGATGAGCAGCGTGCCCACGTCGCGTACCTGCGGGACAGGTGTGAGCGCGGGCGAAGCGACGCGTCCCGAGGGTGAGGCGGCCGGTGCCGACGATCGTGGCGTCCAGCGGAAGAGCAAGTACTTGCTGCGGCGGTCGACGGCCACGAGCGTGCGACCGATCAGCTCGTCTTCGAGGCCGATCGGAACCGGCCACCGCAGTCGCCGGTCGTACACGCGTACAGCCACGACGCGGCGGCCGACGAGCGCCGGCGCGACGCCACGGCGGGTGGTTTCGACTTCGGGAAGCTCGGGCACGGGCGGGAAGCACGCGCCCGCAAGGCGCGTGCCGTTCGTTTGTTGCGCCGCGGAGGATAGCCTAAGATCGAACGCCCGGCCCTTGCCCGCGCTCCTCCGGACCGCCCCCCGATGTCGACGCCGCTCCCCTTCCGCCACCGCCTCGCCGCTTTCGCGATCGCCCTCGCGTCCACGCTGCCCGCCGTCGCGCTCGCCCAGTCGCCGGCGCCGCCGGCCGACGCACCGGCGGCGACCCAGCTGCCGAGCGGGCTGTCCGCCGACCTCTTCTACCGGCTGCTGCTCGCGGACATTGCGCTGCAGCGGGGCGACGCGGCGGTTGCCGCCCGGGCCTACCTGGACGTCGCTCGCGAGTTGAAGGACCCGCGGCTCGCCCGCCGCGCGACCGAAATCGCGTACGCGACGCGCCAGCGCGGCCTCACCGAAGCGGCTGCGCGCTACTGGTCGCAGCTCGAGCCCGACGCCGAGCGCCCGAAGCAGATCATCTCGGCGCTCTCCTCCGGCGGACCCGCGCCGCGCGAGCGCGACCCGGACGCGCCGAGCCAGGACGACCTCAAGTCACGGCTCGAGAAGCTCCTCGCCGACCAGGCGCTCACCGGAGGCGGTGTCGCCGACGCGTTCCTGCAGCTCAATCGCGCGTTCGCGCGGCAGAGCGACAAGGCTGCCGTGTACGAGATGATCCGCGACCTGGCCGAGCCCTACGCGTCGTCGCCCGAGGCGCATTTCGCCGTCGCCCTCGCCGCGATCAACGCCGGGCCGTCCGATCCCGCGATGATCCAGGTCGCGACCGAGCGCGTCGATCGCGCGCTCGCGCTCAAGCCGGACTGGGAGCGCGCGGCGCTGCTCAAGGCCGAGATCCTGAGCAAGCGCAGCAACGACGACGCCATCGCGTGGCTGCGCACGTTCATCGCCGCCCAGCCCGGGTCCCGGGCCGCGCGCGGTGCGCTGGCGCAGTTCTACGTCGAGCAGAAGAAGCTCGCCGAGGCGCGCGCGATCTTCGAGCGTCTCGCGGCCGAGGAGCCGGAGACGCGCGAGTACGCGATGGGCGTCGCGATCCTCTCCTACCAGTTGAAGGACTACGCGGCGGCCGAGGCGCAGTTCGGCAAGCTCCTCGGCAAGGACGACGACGGCACGGCCGAGCTCTACCTCGCGCAGATCGCCGAGGAGCAGAAGCGCTACGAGGAGGCGCTCACGCGCTACAAGGCGGTCACCGAGGGCGAGCGCGCGTGGCTCGCCAAGCTGCGCGCCGCGGCGATGCTCGGCAAGCTCAACCGCGTCGACGAGGGCCGCCGCTGGCTCGCGGACCTGCCGGCGGTCACGATCGAGCAGCGCGTGCAAGTGATCCAGGCCGAAGCGTCGCTCCTGCGCGAGTCGGGCGATCTCAAGGGCGCCTACGCCGTGCTCGAGAAGGGGCTCGCGACGTTCCCCGACGCGTCCGACCTCGTCTACGACCTCGCGATGGTCGCCGAGAAAGTCGACCGCATCGACGTGGCCGAGGCCAATCTGCGGCACCTGATCGAGCTCAAGCCGGACGACGCGCAGTCGCTCAACGCGCTCGGCTACACGCTCGTCGACCGCACGACGCGCGTCGAGGAAGGCCGCGCGCTGATCGAGAAGGCGCTCAAGCTCTCGCCCGACGACCCGTTCATCCTCGACAGCATGGGCTGGGCGCTGTTCAAGCTCGGCCGCTACGACGAGGCGGAAACCTACCTGCGACGGGCGTTCACCGGTCGCCCCGATGCGGAGATCGCCGCGCATCTCGGCGAAGTGCTGTGGACGAAGGGGGAGCGGGACCGCGCCAAGGAAGTCTGGGCGGCGCAGCTCAAGGACTCGCCCGACCACCCGGTGCTGCTCGAGACCGTTCGCCGGCTGTCGCGCTAGGATCCCGCCGCCCGTGCGCCGCGCCGCGCTCGTCGCCTGCGCGCTCGCGCTCGGCGCGTGCGCGACGCTTCCCGGTCCCACGACCGTCCCCGCGCCCGGCCCGTTCGTCGACGCGCCGTTCGACGTGAGCGGCCGGCTGTCGGCGCGCCGCGGCGCGGACGGCGCCGCCGCGAACTTCGACTGGACGCACGCCCCGGGGCGCGACGAGATCGCGCTGTCGACGCCGATGGGCACGACGCTCGCGCGGCTGACGCGCGATGGCGAGGGCGCGACGCTGGAGCGGCCCGATCGCCCGCCCGAGCGTGCGCGCGATGCCGCCGAGCTCGCGGGACGCGTGCTCGCGTTCCCGCTGCCGGTCGAGAGCCTCGCCTGGTGGATTCGCGCGGCCCCGCATCCGGGGAGCGCGCACGCGATCGAGCGCGACGCCGGCGGGCGTGCGGCGACGCTGCGGCAGGACGGCTGGACGGTCAGCTACGCGTATGCGGACGGTGGTGCGTCGCAGCCGCAGCGGCTCGTCGCGACCTACCCCGATCTCGAGGTGCGCGTCGTGATCGACGCGTGGCGGTGAGCGCGACCGGTCCGCGCGCGGCCGTCTCCACCGGGGTCGGATTGGAATCTGACCCCGGTTGGCCGCGCCGCGCCGTCGTGCCCGCGCCGGCGAAGGTCAACCTGTTCCTCCACGTGACGGGCAGGCGGCCGGACGGCTACCACACGCTCGAATCGCTCTTCACGCTCGTCGATCTCGCCGACACGATCACGCTCGCGCTGCGCGACGACGGCGCCATCGTGCGGGAAGGCGACGTCCCCGGCGTCGCCGCGGAAGACGATCTCGCGTTGCGCGCGGCGCGGCGATTGCGCGAGGCCACAGGGTGCCGGCCCGGCGTCGCGATCGCGATCGACAAGGCGATCCCGCTCGGCGCGGGGCTCGGCGGCGGAAGCTCGGATGCGGCCGCCGTGCTGCTCGCGCTGAACCGGATGTGGGACCTCGGGCTTTCGCGCGCGGCGCTGATCGACCTGGCCGCGACGCTCGGTGCCGACGTGCCGTTCTTCGTGTTCGGCGAGACGGCGTTGGCGCGCGGCGTCGGCGAGCGCCTGACCGCGATGACGGCGCCGCGGACGAGCCTGGTGCTCGCGTTTCCCGACGCGCAGGTCTCGACGGCCGCCATCTTCGCGTCGCCGGAATTGACACGGACGACGCCTCCGGCGAAAATAGACGTCTTTTCCGAGAGTTACGGCCGAAACGACCTGTCGGAAGCCTGCTGCGCCCGGACGCCGGCGGTGGCCCGGGCGCTCGCCGCGATGAAGCGGGTGTCGCCGCAGGCGCGCATGACCGGCTCGGGCGCCTGCGTGTTCGCGGCCTTCGCGAGCGAGCGCGACGCGCAGGACGCGGCGCGAACGCTTCCCGAGGAACTGAAGGTGCGCGTCGTGCGTACGCTGTCGCGGCATCCGCTCGCCGCTTTCGCGTAAAGTCTCGGTTTGAAGATGCGGGGATCCAGCGGTCCCCGCGCGCGACGGGCCCGGTGGCGGGCTGCGAGCGCCGGTTTCCGCTGGGGAGTCGCCAAGCTGGTTAAGGCACCGGATTTTGATTCCGGCATTCGAGGGTTCGAATCCTTCCTCCCCAGCCACTTTTGACGCGTCGGGCAGGCCGCCGGTGGGCCGGCGACCTGCCCGTGTCGTTTCGAGCGCCGCACGCCTGATGGATCGAGCCGGACCCTAGCGACCATGGCCTTCGAACGGATGCGCGTGTTCACCGGCAACGCGAACCCGAAGCTCGCGGAGGCGGTGTGCCGGCACCTCAACATCAGCCTCGGCCGTGCGGTCGTCGGCAAGTTCTCCGATGGCGAGGTGATGGTCGAGCTGCTCGAGAACGTGCGCGGCCGAGACGTGTTCGTGCTGCAGTCCACCTGCCAGCCGACCAACGACAACCTGATGGAAGTGATGGTGATGGTCGACGCGCTCAAGCGGGCGTCGGCGACGCGCATCACCGCCGCTCTGCCCTACTTCGGCTATGCCCGCCAGGACCGGCGCCCGCGCTCGGCGCGCGTGGCGATCAGCGCGAAGGTCGTCGCCGACATGCTGACGACCGTCGGCGTCGACCGCGTGATGGTGATGGACCTCCACGCCGACCAGATCCAGGGCTTCTTCAACATCCCGGTCGACAACGTCTACGCGACGCCGATCCTGCTCGGCGACCTGTGGAAGCAGAACTTCGACAACCTGCTGATCGTGTCGCCCGACGTCGGCGGTGTCGTGCGCGCGCGCGCCATCGCGAAGCGTCTCGACTCCGACCTCGCGATCATCGACAAGCGGCGGCCGAAGGCGAACGTCGCCGAGGTGATGAACATCATCGGCGACGTCGAGGGCCGCAGCTGCGTGATCATGGACGACATCGTCGACACCGCGAACACGCTCTGCAAGGCGGCGACGGCGCTCAAGGAGCACGGTGCGCAGAAGGTCGTCGCGTACTGCACGCACCCGGTGCTGTCGGGCGGCGCGGTGGCGCGCATCGCGTCCTCGGACATGGACGAGATCGTCGTCACCGACACGATCCCGCTTTCGGAGGAGGCGCGCGCCTGCCCGCGCATCCGCCAGCTCTCGTGCGCGCAGCTCATCGCCGAGACGATCACGCGGATCAGCAACGAGGAGTCGGTCTCGTCGCTGTTCATCGACTGAGGGCGATAGGCGACAGGCGATAGGCGACAGGCGATGGGACGCGTCGCGCAAGCCGTGGCCGGTCGCGAAACCAGAACGGAGGAGCCGTGACAGAAGCCATCGCGCCCGATCTCGCGGGCAAGTCGATCCTGATCACCGGCGCGTCGACCGGGATCGGCGCGGCGGCGGCGCGCGCCTTCGCGCGCCTCGGCTGCAAGATCGGCATTCACTACAACGCGAGCCGCAATCGCGCCGACGAAGTCGCGGCCGACGTCCGCCTCGCCGGCGGACAGGCGCACCTCGTCGGCGGCGACTTCAACGACAGCGCGGCGGTGCGCCGCGTGATCGAGGAGGCCGCGGGGGCGCTCGGCGGGATCGACATCCTCGTCAACAACGCCGGGGGCCTCGTGCGCCGGGTGCCCATCGCCGAGATCGACGACGCGTTCTTCGACGAGGTGATCGACCTCAACGTGCGCTCGGTGGTGATGGCCACGGCCGCGGTGACGCCGCACATGCGTCGGGCCGGGCGCGGCAACATCATCAACGTGACGTCGATCGCGGCGCGCAACGGCGGCGGTGCCGGCGCGGCCATGTACGCGTCCGCCAAGGGTTTCGTCAGCACCTTCACGCGCGGCATCGCGAAGGAGCTGGTCAAGGACAACATCCGCGTCAACGCGGTGTCCCCCGGCGTGATCGCGACGCCGTTCCACGAGCGCTACTCGACGCCGCAGATGCTCGAGACCTTCAAGGGCACGATCCCGATGGGGCGCCTCGGCACCGCCGACGAGTGCGCCGGGGCGTTCGTGTACCTCGCGTCCGACGCGCTGTCGGGCTACGTGACCGGGCAGATCATCGAGGTCAACGGCGGGCAGTACATGCCTTAGCGGAATGGCGGCGATGGGCGGTGGGCGACAGGGCAATGGGGCCACCGCGCAGCGTTTTCGGTACCGGGTTCCTGAACCGGATACCTGAGCATTGCCCAATGGAACGAGAGGCGCGGGACATGGGCAACAGGCGATAGGCGGCGGCAGCGCTCGACCCCATCGCCCCTAGCCTATCGCGCATCGCCGCCTTTTCCTGCTATTATTCAAGGCTTTCCCGGCTCGCGCCGGGGCCACCCGCGGACGACGGCAGGGCTTCGAGAAGCCCGCGCCGGAGGCCGCAGACACCACGAAGGAGTCGCAACGATGGCCAAGATCGAATTCACCGCCTTCCCGCGCACCGGGGGCGAAGGACGCGGCGCCTCACGCCGCCTGCGCCGCGGCGGCAAGGCCCCCGGCATCGTCTACGGCGGGACCGTCGAGCCCACCACCATCGAGCTCGACCACAACGCGCTGATGCACGCGCTCAAGAACGAGGCGTTCCACGCGTCGATCCTGACGATGAAGCTCGACGGCGGCGCGCACCAGGTGCTGCTGCGCGACGTCCAGATGCATCCGTACCGGCCGCAGGTGCTCCACGTCGACTTCCAGCGCGTCGACGCGAACAAGAAGATCCACATGAAGGTGCCGCTGCACTTCGTCAACGGCGACCAGTCGCCGGCGGTCAAGGTCGGCGGCGCGATCGTCAGCCACGTCCTGAACGAGATCGACGTCAGCTGCCTGCCCGGGGACCTGCCCGAGTTCATCGAGGTCGACCTGTCGGGGCTCGAGACCAACAAGGCGTTCAAGGCCTCGGACCTCAAGCTCCCGGCCGGTGTCGTCACGCTGACGCACGGCAAGGACCCGGTCGTCGCGACCGCGGTGATCCCGAAGGCGATCGTCGAGACCGAGGAAGAGACCGCGGCGGCGGCCGAGGCCGCGGCGGCCGTGCCGGGCGCTCCCGTGGCGGCGGCGCCTGGCGCCGAGGGGGCGAAGCCCGAGGACGCGAAGGCCGGCGACAAGAAGGACGAGAAGGCGGCGAAGGCCGACAAGGACGACAAGAAGAAGAAGTAACGCGCCGATCGCCGCGACGAGGCCCGCTGCGCTGTCGAAGCCGGCGGGCCTTTTCGTTGCGACCGTCACGTCCACGACCATGCCCGCCCACGCCCCGATCCGCCTCGTCGCCGGCCTCGGCAACCCGGGGAAGAGCTACGAGCGCACGCGCCACAACGCCGGCTTCTGGTTCGCCGACGCGCTCGCGCAGAAGCTCGGCGTGGGCTTCGCCCCGCAGGCGCGTTTCGCGGGCGAGGTCGCGCGCGACGGCGAGCTGCGGCTGGTGAAGCCGATGACCTACATGAACGAGTCGGGACGCACGGTCGGCGCGATCGCGCGCTTCCACGGGATCGCGCCCGCCGAGATCCTCGTCGTGCACGACGAGCTGGACCTCGTCGCGGGATCGGTGAAGATGAAGCTGGGCGGCGGCGTCGCCGGCCACAACGGACTGAAGGACATCCGCGCGCACCTCGCGACGCCGGACTTCTGGCGGCTGCGCCTCGGCATCGGCCATCCGCGCGACTCCGAGCTGCCGCAGCAGGCCGTCGTCGACTACGTGCTGAAGCCGCCGCGGATCGACGAGCGCTCGGCGATCCACGCGGCGATCGACCGCGCGCTCGACGCGTGGCCCTCGATCGCGACGGGCGACTTCGAGCGCGCGATGCACATGCTGCACACCAAAGAGAAGCCATGAGCCTGAAATGCGGCATCGTCGGGTTGCCCAACGTCGGGAAGTCGACGCTGTTCAACGCGCTCACGCGCGCGGGCATCGCGGCGGAGAACTACCCGTTCTGCACGATCGAGCCGAACGTCGGGATCGTCGAGATCCCGGACCCTCGCCTC
>DASTCK010000064.1:0-19107 GCA_035711225.1 Casimicrobiaceae bacterium | reverse complement strand
GCGCTCGTCGAGGTACACCGCCGCCCTCCAGTTGCCCTGCAGGATGTTGCCGGGCACGTGCGCGATCATCGCGATCGTGCGTCCGGACACGTCGACGCCGTCGACCTTGCCCTTGTCGAAGTGCCAGTCGATGATCGTGTTGCAGGTGCCGTAGTCGGGATCCTCGCCGATCCAGCACGGGCACAGCACGCGGCAGTTGCAGACTTCGAGGAGACGCCCCTCGAGGTGATAGGCCATGGTCCCTCCAGCGAAGGGTTGGACGCGGGACGCCGCGCCGCGGCATCCGGGAAGGCCATGCTACGCCGCACCGGCGGCGCATGGAATACGCATTATTCGCAACCGGCGGGGACGTGGCGCCGGAGGGGCGTCCGTCGGTCAGCGGCGCCCGCCGGCCAGCGCCGCGGAGCGCGGATGCGCGCGCAGCCGCGCCATCGCCCACACTCCGGCCGCGGGGCCGATCGCCAGCGGGACGAAGGCGTAGCGCCAGCCGAGCGCGTCGACGAGCGGCGGCATCAGGTGGATCGTCGCCAGCGTGAGGGTGAACCCGAGGGCTGTCTGCACCGTCAGCATCGTGCCGACGCGCGCGCGGTCCGCGAGCTCGGCGATCGAGGCGGAGAACTGCGCGGAGTCCGCCACGATCGAAACGCCCCAGACGAGGCACACGGCGACGAGCGCAGCCGGCGGTCCGCCGAACAGCACGCCGATGCCGGCGGCGCAGCTGCCCGAGATCGCCATCGAGACGATCGTCAGCGTCGTGCGCCCGAGACGGTCGGCGAGCCAGCCCGCGACGACGGCGCCGATGCCGCCCGACGCGATGGTGGCGAACGCCGCGAGCTTCGCCGCGGTGGGCGCGACGTCGGCCGGCATCGAGACCGCGAAGCTCGCGCCCAGGAAGACGCCGATCCACGCCCACATCGCGTAGAGCTCCCACATGTGGCCCAGGTACCCCAGGTTGGCGAGGCGAAGCGGCACGTCGCGCCAGGCCTCCAGCACGGCGCGCGGGTCGAAGCGCGGCGCGGGAGCGCGGTTGGGTCCCACGCCCGCGAATCCGATCACGACCGCGGCGACCACCGCGGCGATCGAGGACGCGGCGACGGGCACGCGCCAGTCGACGCCGGCGACCGCGTTGAACAGGTGCGGAGACGCGGAGCCGAGCGTGAGCGCGCCCACCAGGATGCCGACCATCAGCCCCATGTCGCCGTCCGCCCAGGTCGACGCGAGCTTCATGCCCACCGGGTAGACGCCCGCCATCGCCATGCCGGTCACGAAGCGGATCAGCGGCATCCACGCGGACGAGGGATCGACCACCAGCAGCAGCGCGTTCGCGCCCGCCCCGAGCAGCGCGGAGCCGGCGAGGAAGCGACGCAGCTCGAGGCGGTCCGCCAGCCCGAAGAACGCGCTGACGAGGCATCCGGCGACGAAGCCGAGCTGCACGCCGCTCGTCAGCGCCGACTGCATGAACCCCGACAGGCGGAACTCGGCGACGAGTTGCGGCACGACCGCGGATGCCGAGAACCACAGCGCCATTGCCAGCACCTGGCAGAGTGCGAGGATCGCGATCGAGGAGCGCTTGGAGGCGGGCACGGTCGTCCTCGTCGTCGGGCGTCAACTTCTGGAACCAGGTTCGGAACCTGGTTCCGGGCCTGACCCTTCAAATCTTGGGCAGCGTGACGCCCTGCTGGCCCTGGTACTTGCCGCCTCGATCCTTGTACGAGGTCTCGCAGACCTCGTCGGACTCGAAGAAGATGACCTGCGCGACGCCCTCGTTCGCGTAGATCTTCGCCGGCAGCGGCGTCGTGTTGCTGAACTCGAGCGTGACGTAGCCCTCCCATTCGGGCTCGAACGGCGTCACGTTGACGATGATGCCGCAGCGCGCGTAGGTGCTCTTGCCGAGGCAGATGGTCAGGACGTTCCGCGGGATGCGGAAGTACTCGACGGTGCGCGCCAGCGCGAACGAGTTGGGGGGGATGATGCAGACGTCGCCGCGGAAGTCGACGAACGACTTCTCGTCGAACGCCTTCGGGTCGACGATCGTCGAGTTGATGTTGGTGAAGATCTTGAAGTCGTTCGAGCAGCGGATGTCGTAGCCGTAGCTCGACGTCCCGTAGGAGACGATGCGCCGGCCGCCGGCCTCGCGCACCTGGCCGGGCTCGAACGGCTCGATCATCCCCTTGGCCGCCATCCGGCGGATCCAGCGGTCGGACTTGATCACGGTTGCAGCGCTCCCCTTCGAAACGCGCGGCGCGCGCGTCGGCCGCCGGCGGTCAGGTGTTCTGCACCGAGATCGTCGGGAACTTCGCCGAGAAATCCTGCGCCTTCTGCGCGACGGCCACCGCGACCTTGCGCGCGATCGACTTGTAGACCTGCGCGACCGGGCCGTCGGGATCGGCGACCACGGTCGGCCGGCCGGAGTCGGCCTGCTCGCGGATGCGGATGTCGAGCGGCAGGCTGCCGAGGAACGGGACGTCGTAGTCGCGGCACATGCGCTCGCCGCCGCCCTCGCCGAAGATGTGCTCGGCGTGCCCGCAGTTCGAGCAGACGTGGATCGCCATGTTCTCGACGACGCCGACGATCGGCACGCCGACCTTCTCGAACATCTTGAGGCCCTTGCGCGCGTCGAGCAGCGCGATGTCCTGCGGCGTCGTGACGATCACCGCGCCCGTCACCGGCACCTTCTGCGACAGCGTGAGCTGGATGTCGCCGGTGCCCGGCGGCAGGTCGACGACCAGGTAGTCGACCTCGCGCCAGTTCGTGTCCTTCAGCAACTGCTCCAGCGCCTGCGTCACCATCGGCCCGCGCCACACCATCGGCGTGTCGGGGTCGATCAGGAACCCGATCGACATCGCCTGCAGCCCGTACGCCTCGAGCGGCTCGAGCGTCTTGCCGTCCTTGGATTCGGGGCGTCCGCTGATGCCGAGCATCGTCGGCTGCGAGGGGCCGTAGATGTCGGCGTCGAGCACGCCGACCGTCGCGCCTTCGGCGGCGAGCGCGAGCGCGAGGTTGACCGCCGTCGTCGATTTGCCGACGCCGCCCTTGCCGCTCGCCACCGCGACGATGTTCTTGACGCCCGGCACGAGCTTGACGCCGCGCTGCACGGCGTGCGAGATGATCTTCTGGCCCACCGTCACGTTCACGCGGCCGACGCCGGGCAGCCCCGCCAGCGCGTCGGCGACGAGGCGGCGCAGCGATTCGTGCTGGCTGCGCGCCGGGTAGCCGATCTGCACGTCGACGGCGACGTCGTTGCCCGAGACCGTCACCTTGCGCACCGCCTTGCCGGTGACGAAATCGCGCCCCGTGTTCGGGTCGATCAGGGCCTTGAGGCGGGACTGGACGTCGGCTTCGGCGATCGGCATCGGGAGGGGCGCGCGGCGCGGGATTCCGCGCGCGGACGAGGGCGCGGGACCGTCATTCTAGCCGATCGGACGGGGCGCCCGACCGGGCGCGCGCTGCCCCTTTGCTAGAATCGATCGTTTCGCCCTGCTCGTCGCAAGGTCATCGATGCCCGCCGCCCGCCGGACGCTGTTCGTCACCACGGCCCTGCCGTACGCGAACGGTCCGTTCCACATCGGCCACGTGATGGAGTACATCCAGGCCGACATCTGGGTGCGATTCCAGCGCATGCGCGGCGCCGACGTGCACTTCGTCTGCGCCGACGACGCGCACGGCGCGCCGATCATGCTGAAGGCGGAGAGCGAGGGCGTGACCCCGCGCGAGCTCGTGGCGCGCGTCGCGGCGACGCGACCGAAGCACCTCGCCGGCTTCCACATCGGCTTCGACCACTGGCACTCGACCGACTCGCCGGAGAACGTCGAGCTGTCGGTGGACATCTACCGCAAGCTCAAGGGGCGCGGCCTCGTCTACGGCAAGCCGGTCGAGCAGTTCTACGACCCGGTGAAGGCGATGTTCCTGCCCGACCGCTACATCAAGGGCACCTGCCCGAAGTGCGGCGCGAAGGACCAGTACGGCGACGCGTGCGAGAACTGCAGCTCGACCTACGCGCCGACCGACCTCATCGACCCCTATTCGACGCTGACCGGCGCGCGCCCCGAGCTGCGCACCTCCGAGCACCTGTTCTTCAGGCTGTCCGATCCGGAGGTCGTCGCGTTCCTGCGGCACTGGACCACGGCGCCGTCGCACGGCCGGTCGCTGCAGCCCGAGGTGCTGAACAAGGTGCGCGAGTGGCTCGGCGGCCACGGCGCCGAGAGCAAGCTCACCGACTGGGACATCTCGCGCGACGCGCCCTACTTCGGCATCGAGATCCCGGACGCCCCGGGCAAGTACTTCTACGTGTGGCTCGACGCGCCGATCGGCTACCTCGCGAGCCTGAAGGCGCACCTCGCCTCGCGCGGCATCGACTTCGCGGCGTTCCTGCAGGACCCCCACGTCGAGCAGTACCACTTCATCGGCAAGGACATCGTGTATTTCCACACGCTGTTCTGGCCCGCGATGCTGAAGTTCGCCGGGAAGCCCTACAGGGTGCCCGACAACGTGTTCGTGCACGGCTTCATCACGTTCCAGAGCGAGAAGATGTCGAAGTCGCGCGGCACCGGCATCAGCCCGGACGTGTACCTCGACCTCGGCATGAATCCCGAGTGGCTGCGTTACTACCTCGCGGCGAAGCTGAACGACCGCGTCGAGGATCTCGACTTCAATCCCGACGACTTCGTCGCGCGCGTCAACAGCGACCTCGTCGGCAAGTACGTCAACATCGCGAGCCGGGCGGCGACGTTCCTGCATCGTCACTTCGACGGGCGGGTGCTCGACGGCGACGCGCACCGGCCGCCCTGGGCGAAGGCGTTCGGGGACGACGCGGCGCCGGAGATCGCCAGCGCGCTCGACAACCGCGAGTTCGGCAAGGCGGTGCGCCGGATCATGGAGCTCGCGGACGACATCAACCGCTACTTCGACGAGAACCAGCCGTGGCTCCTCGCCAGGGACCCGGCGAAGCGGGAGGCGCTCCACCGCGTGTGCAGCGACTGCGTCGTCGGCTTCAAGGATCTCTCGGTCTGCCTCGCCCCGATCCTGCCTGCGACGTCGAGGCGTGCGGCCGCGTTCCTCGGCATCGACCGCGACCTCGCCTGGGCGGACCTCGGAACGCGCGTGTCGCGCATCGGCCCCTACGAGCACCTGATGACCCGCATCGAGCCCAGGCAGGTGGAGGCGCTGATCGCGCCCGGACAGCCCGCGCCCGCCCCCGCACCCGCGAAACCGGCCTCCGCGGCATCGACGGCGGCCGCCGCGACGGCAGGCGGCGCGACGATCTCGATCGACGACTTCACGAAGATCGACCTGCGGATCGCGCGCATCGTCGCGGCCGACCACGTCGAGGGCGCGGACAAGCTGATCCGCCTGACGCTCGACGTCGGCGAGGATCGCCCGCGCACCGTGTTCGCCGGCATCAAGTCGGCCTACGACCCGTCGACGCTGGTCGGCCGGCTCACGCCGATGGTGGCGAACCTCGCGCCGCGCAAGATGAAGTTCGGACTTTCCGAGGGCATGGTGCTCGCCGCGTCCGGCGACGGCCCCGGGATCTACCTGCTCGCCCCCGACGCCGGCGCGCTGCCGGGAATGCGCGTCAAATGATCACCGGGGGCAGCGCCGCGCACGCGCTGCGCGCGTGACCGGGACGGCCGCGATGGCGCCCGCCGCGACGACGATGGTCCTCGCCGCGATCGCTGCGTGGCTGGCGATCGGCGTGCTGGGACTGGTCGCGTTGCGGCGGCTTCGGATCGTCAGCCGCGTGCTGTTCCCCGCGGGGGCCGCGGTCGGCGTCGCGCTCGCGATCGTGGCGTTCCGCGCGATCGGGGCGGAGCAGGACGCGACCACGCTGCCGCTCGGCCTGCCCGACCTGCCGTTCCACGTGCGGGTCGACGCGCTCTCCGCGTTCTTTCTCGTGCTGCTGGGCGCCGCGGGGGCGGCGATCTCGTGGTTCTCGTCGGGCTACTTCCGCTCGAGCGAGGGCACGCCGCCGGGCCTGATCTGCTTCCAGTACCACGTGTTCATGGCGGCGATGGCGATGGTGCTCGTCGCCGACGACGCCTACGCGTTCATGGTCGCGTGGGAGGCGATGGCGCTCTCGTCCTACTTCCTCGTCACCACCGAGCACCGCATTCCGGAGATCCGGCGCGCCGGCTTCCTGTACCTCCTGATCGCGCACATCGGCGCGATCGCCATCCTGCTGTGCTTCGGCGTGCTCCAGGGCGGCAGCGGCGACTACACGTTCGGCGCGATGCGCGAAGCGACGCTCTCGCCGGCGTGGGCCTCGATCGCGTTCTTCCTCGCGCTGACCGGCTTCGGCGCGAAGGCGGGCCTGCTGCCGCTGCACGTGTGGCTGCCCGAAGCGCACCCGGCGGCGCCGTCGCCCGTCTCGGCGCTGATGAGCGGCGTGATGCTGAAGACGGCGATCTACGGGCTCCTGCGCGTCGCGTTCGACCTCGTCCACCTGCAGCTGTGGTGGTGGGGCGCGATCGCGCTGTCGCTCGGGCTCGTCAGCGCGCTGTTCGGCGTGATCTTCGCCGCGGCGCAGACCGACATGAAGCGCCTGCTCGCCTACTCGTCGATCGAGAACATCGGGATCATCGTCGCGGGCATCGGGCTCACGATCCTGTTCAAGTCGTACGACAAGGCGCTGCTGGCCGCGATCTCGCTGACCGCCGTGCTCTACCACTCGCTCAACCACGCGTTCTTCAAGAGCCTGCTGTTCCTCGCCACCGGCTCGGTGCTGCACGCCACGAAGGAGCGCAACCTCGGCAAGCTGGGCGGGCTGATCCACCGGATGCCGTGGGTCGCCTGGCTCGCGCTGGTCGGGACGCTGGCGATCGCGGGCCTCCCGCCGCTCAACGGCTTCGTCTCCGAGTGGCTGCTGCTCCAGGCCTTCCTGTTCACGCCGACGCTGCCCCAGTCGTTCGTCAACATGCTGGTGCCGATCGCCGCCGCCGCGCTCGTGCTCGCTGCCGCGCTCGCGGCCTACGTGATGGTCAAGTTCTACGGCGTGGTGTTCCTGGGCCGGCCGCGCGAGGCCAACCTCGCCTACGCGAAGGACGCGGGCAAGTACGAGCGTGGCGCGCTCGTCGCGCTCGCGGCGGGCTGCGTGCTGCTCGGCGTGTTCCCGGGCGTCGTGATCGCGGCGCTCGATCCGGTGAACCTGCTGCTCGTCGGGCATTCGGCGGGCGAGGCCGCAGGCAACTGGCTGCTGCTCGCGCCGTTCGGCGAAGACCGCTCGAGCTACAGTCCCGTGATCGTGCTGGTCGTCATCGTGGCGGTCGTGCTGCTGACGATCCAGGTCGTGCATCGCTACTACCACGGGCGCGTGCGCCACGCCGATCCCTGGGACTGCGGCTACCCGCTGCAGACGCCGCGGATGCAGGACACCGCGGAAGGCTTCGGCCAGCCGGTGCGGCAGGTGTTCGAGCCGTTCTTCCGGCTCGAGCGCCACCTGCCCTCGCCTTTCGACGCGAAGCCCGTCTACTTCGTGCGTCCGGGCGACCCATGGTGGCACTGGGTCTACCTGCCGATCGCGCGCGGCGCGGAGCTGGTGGCGCGTTTCGTCGGGCTGATCCAGCAGGGCCGCATCTCGGTCTACCTGACCTACAGCTTCGTGACGCTGCTCGCGCTGCTGTTCTTCATCCGATGACCGCGGCTGCGCTCCTGTCCCAGTTCGTCCAGCTCGCGATCGCGCTGGCGCTCGCGCCGCTGCTCGTCGGCTGGGTCAACCAGTGCCGCGCGTGGCTCTCGAACCGCAGCGCGCCGCCGCTGACGTTGCCGTACCGCACGATCCGCAAGCTGTTCATGAAGGACGCGGTCGTCGCGACCAACGCCTCACCGCTGTTCCGGCTCACGCCTTACGTCGTGTTCGGCGCCATGGCCTGCGCGGCGGCCATCGTGCCGTCGCTGGCCACCGACCTGCCTTTCGCGCTCGCCGCCGACGCGATCGCGCTCGTGGGGCTGTTCGCGCTCGCCCGCGTGTTCATCGCCCTCGCGGCGATGGACATCGGCACCGCGTTCGGCTCGCTCGGCGCGCGTCGCGAGATGTTCGTCGGCTTCCTCGCCGAGCCGGCGCTGCTGATGGTGCTTTTCACCGCGTCGCTGATCTCCGGCTCGACCTCGCTGCCGTCGATCGTCGACACGCTGGCGCACCGCGAGCTCGCGATCTACCCGAGCCTCGCGTTCGCGGGCGTCGCCTTCACGATGGTCTCGCTCGCCGAGAACGCGCGCATCCCGGTGGACAACCCCGCGACGCACCTCGAGCTCACGATGATCCACGAGGCGATGCTGCTCGAGTACTCGGCGCGCCACCTCGCGCTGATCGAGTGGGCGTCCGCGCTCAAGCTGTTCAACTACTCGTGCATCGGGCTGGCGCTGTTTTTCCCTTTCGGCATCGCCGACGGCAGCGACGACTGGCTCGCGATCGCGATCGCGGTCCCGGTGCTGGTCGCCAAGCTCGGCGCGGGCGGGTTCGCGCTCGCGCTGATCGAGACCGCGTCGGCCAAGATGCGGATCTTCCGCGCGCCCGAGTTCCTCGGGACCGCGTTCCTGCTGGCCGTCCTCGCGATGCTCGTCAAGCTCCTGCTCGGGAGCTAGGCAGCCATGGCCGCGCTCCCGCTCTACGCCCAGCTCATCAACCTGTTCGCCGCGTTCCTGCTGCTGCTGGCGTTCGCGATGCTGGCGCAACGGCGCGTGCTGTCGCTGATCGACCTGTTCGCGGCGCAGGGCCTGGCGCTCGCCGCGTCGACCGCCATCGTCGCCTACGGCACCGGGCAGACCCACCTGTACTGGTCGGCCGGCCTGACGCTCGTGCTAAAGGTGATGCTGCTCCCCTGGATCCTGTACCGGCTGATCCGCAAGCTGGACGTCAAGTGGGACGTCGAGGGGCTCATCAACGTGCCGACGACGATGCTCATCGGCATCGTGCTGGTCGTGTTCGCGTTCAACCTCGCGGTGCCGATCTCGCAGCTCGCGAGCACGGTGACGCGCTCGACGCTCGGCATCGCGCTGGCCTGCGTGATGCTGTCGTTCCTGATGATGATCACGCGCCGCAAGGCGATCCCGCAGGTGATCGGCTTCCTGTCGATGGAGAACGGGCTGTTCTTCGCGGCGACGTCGGCGACCTACGGGATGCCGATGGTCGTCGAGCTCGGGATCGCGCTCGACGTGCTGGTCGGCGTGCTGATCCTCGGCGTGTTCTTCTTCCAGATCCGCGAGCAGTTCGACAGCCTCGACCTTCGCCACCTCGAGAAGCTCAAGGAGGGCGAGTGATCGAGATCGTGGCGGTCCTGGGCATCCCGCTGCTCGGCGGGCTCGTGCTCGCGGCGATCGGCCACCGCGACGAGGCGCCGCTGGTCAACGTCGCGGCGAGCCTCGGCACGTTCGTCGCGGCGGCCGCGCTGACCGTCCGCGTCGTCGTCGACGGGCCGATGCTGGCGCTCGACCGGCTGTTCTTCGTCGACTCGTTCAACGTGTTCCTGGTCGCGCTGACGGCCTTCGTCGGGTTCACGACCTCGCTGTTCTCGCGCCCCTACATGCGCATCGAGCGAGAGCGCGGGCACGTGAATGCGTCGCGGCTGCGCCTCTACCACAGCATGTACCAGCTGTTCAACTTCACGATGCTGCTGGCGCTCCTGACCAACAACCTCGGCATCCTGTGGGTGGCGCTCGAGGCGGCGACGCTCACCACCGTGCTGCTGGTCTCGCTGTACCGGACGCCGGCGAGCCTCGAGGCCGCGTGGAAGTACTTCATCCTGTGCGGCGTCGGCATCGCGCAGGCGCTGTTCGGCACGATCCTGCTGTTCTTCGCGGCCGAGAAGCTCCTCGGCGGCGGTGGCGGCGCGCTGCTGTGGACCGAGCTCGACGCGGTCAAGTCGCAGCTCGAGCCCACCGTGCTGTCGATCGCGTTCGTCTTCCTGCTCGTCGGCTACGGCACCAAGGTGGGGCTCGTGCCGTTGCACAACTGGCTGCCCGACGCGCACGCCGAGGGTCCGACGCCGGTGTCCGCGGTGCTCTCGGGCCTCCTGCTCAACGTCGCGCTGTATGCGGTGATCCGCTGCAAGGTGCTGGTCGAGGGCGCGATCCCGACGGCGTTCGCGAAGAACCTGATGATGGGCTTCGGCCTGCTCTCGGTCGTCGTCGCGGCCTTCCTGCTCTCGCGCCAGAAGGACATCAAGCGGCTGTTCGCCTACTCGTCGATCGAGCACATGGGCATCATCACGTTCGCGTTCGGCATGGGAGGGCCGATCGCCAACTTCGCCGGGCTCCTGCACATGACCGTGCACTCGCTCACCAAATCGGCGATCTTCTTCGCGGTGGGCCACGCGACGCAGAAGAGCGGCACGCAGCTCATGGACGGCATCCGCGGTCTGATCACGCAGAGCCCGCTGATCGGCTGGGGGCTGATGATCGGCACGCTCGCGATCCTCGGGATGCCGCCGTTCGGCGTGTTCGCGAGCGAGTTCCTGATCCTGACCACGGCGATGCACGCCGAGCCCTGGGCGACCCCGTTCCTGCTCGTCGCGCTCGGCATCGCGTTCGCCTCGGTGTTCTCGAAGGTGCAGCCGATGGCCTTCGGCGAGCCGAGCGTGGCGCGCCTGCCGCACCGGCCGGCGATGATCCCCGTGTTCGTGCACCTCGCGATCGTGCTGATGCTGGGCCTGTGGATTCCCCCGGCGCTCGCGGGCTGGTACCGCCAGGCGGCCCTCCTGATCGGCTGACGGCGATGGACTTCTCGCGCCTCGGACTCTCGCCTGCGACGGTCGCTTCGCCGGTGCCTGCGTTCCGGGTGACGGTCGCGTCGGGTCAGCTCGTCGCGGCGTGCAAGCTCGCGAGCGACGCCGGCGCGACGTTGGTGGCGTTGTGGGCGAGCGACGAGCGCGACCGCGATGGCGGCGCGCGCGTCCGCGTGCTGCTGCGCGACGACGCCGGGTTCGCCGTGCTCGAGACCACCCTTCCCGACCTGCCGGACGCGCGCTACGGCGACGTGTCGGCGGTGTTCCCCGCTGCCGCGCGCATGCAGCGGGCGGCCTTCGACCTCGTGGGGGTCGCGTCCGATGCGGACGACCAGCGCCCGTGGGCATGGATGGCCAGCTGGCCGATCGACCGCTTCCCGCTGCGCCGCGACTTCGAGGCCTCGCCCGCGTGGGAGCCCGGCCAGGAGGACTACGAGTTCGTGCGCGTCGAGGGCGACGGCGTCCACGAGATCGCGGTGGGCCCGGTGCACGCCGGCATCATCGAGCCCGGTCATTTCCGCTTCCAGGTCGTCGGCGAGAAGGTGCTGCGGCTCGAGGAGCGGCTGTCGTATACGCACAAGGGCATCGAGAAACGCTTCGAGTCGATGACGGCGCACGACGGCTTCCGCCTGGCGGGGCGCGTGTCGGGCGACAGCACGGTGGCGTACGCCTGGGCGTACGCGCAGGCGCTCGAGGCCATCGGCGGCACCGCCGTTCCGCCGCGCGCGCTGTGGCTGCGCGCGCTCGCGCTCGAACGGGAGCGCATCGCCAACCACCTCGGCGACCTGGGTTATCTCGGCAACGACGGCGGGTTCGCGTTCGGGCTCGCGCAGTTCTCGCGTCTCAAGGAGCAGGTGCTGCGCACCAACCTCGCGGCGTTCGGCCACCGGATGATGATGGACCATGTGGTGCCCGGGGGCGTCGCGCGCGACCTCGCGCCCGAGCACGCCGCGGCGATGGCCGACGAATCGCGGCGGCTCGCCGCGGAGATCCGCGTGTTGCGCGAGATCTACGACGAGCACGACGGATTGCAGGACCGCTTCCGCGCCTGCGGCCGCGTCCGTCCCGAGCTCGCCGTGCGCCTCGGGCTCACCGGCATGGCGGCGCGGGCCAGCGGCCAGGCGCGCGATCTCCGCTGCGACTTCCCGATCGCCCCCTGGGATGCGCTCGCGGTGCGCCAGGCCGGGCGCGAGGACGGCGACGTCGCGGCGCGCGTCGCGGTGCGCTTCGACGAGCTCGACGAGTCGCTGCGCCTGGTCCGCTCGATCGTCGAGGGCGCGCCGGCGGGCGCGTTCCATGTGCCGGCACCCGAGCCGCCGGCCTACAGGCTCGGCCTCGGCTGCGTCGAGGGCTGGCGCGGCCCGGTGGTCGTCGCGCTGGAAGCGGGCCCCGGCGGCGGCATCCGGCGCTGCCACCCGCACGATCCGTCGTGGTCGAACTGGCCGGTGCTCGAGCACGCGGTGATCGGCAACATCGTCCCCGACTTCCCGCTCATCAACAAGTCGTTCAACCTCACGTACAGCGGAGTCGATCTCTGATGCTGACGATCCTGAAGCAGATCGCGAAGACCGGCATCGTCACCGAGGCGCCGCCCGCGCCGGGCGAGACCGACATCGTCGCGCGGCTGCAACGCGAGGTCCTGCGCACGCTCGGTCGGGCGCTCGCGATCCGGCAGGTCGATGCCGGTTCGTGCAACGGGTGCGAGCTCGAGATCCACGCGCTCGGCAACCCGACCTACAACATCGAGGGGCTCGGCATCCGCTTCGTCGCGAGCCCGCGCCACGCCGACCTGCTGCTCGTCACCGGCCCCGTCAGCAAGCACATGGCGATCGCGCTGAAGCGCACCTACGAGGCGACGCCCGAGCCCAAGCTCGTCGTCGCGGTCGGCGACTGCGGCTGCACCGGCGGCATCTTCGGCGAGGGCTACGCGACGCTCGGCCGCGTGTCGAACGTGATTCCGGTCGACGTCGAGGTGCCCGGCTGCCCGCCGACGCCGACGGCGCTCCTGCGCGGCATTCTCGCGGCGATCACGCACGCCGCGCCGGAGCGCACGGGCGAGAGCGCCGGGTCGCAGGCGCCCTAGCCCGCGAAGCTTGCGCACGGCACGGCGCGGCACTTGCGCGTGCCGCGATCCCGCGCCTCCCGCCTACCGACCCGCCTTGGCGTCGAGCGCCGCCCAGCGCTCGAATTTCTGCGCGAGCAGGTGCTCGATCGCTTCGGCGCGCTCGCGATCGGCCCTGAGCGCGTCGGGCGGTTGCCGGTGGTAGCCGGGGGCGCACATCCGTTGCGTCAACGCGTGCTGCTCGGCTTCGAGCGCCTCGATCTCGGCGGGCAGCGCCTCGATCTCCCGCGCTTCCCTGAACGTCAGCTTCGCCTTCGGGGCCGGCCCGGCGCGCGGCGCCGCCGGCTTTGGCGGCGGCGACGCTTCGACCCGCGCGGCCGGCCGCTGCACGAGCCAGTCGCTGTAGCCCCCCGCGTACTCGCGCCACACGCCGCCCCCTTCCGCCACCAGCGTCTGCGTCACCACGTTGTCGAGGAACTCGCGATCGTGGCTCACCAGCAGCAACGTTCCGTCGTAGGCCTGCAACGTCTCCTCGAGCAGCTCCAGCGACTCGATGTCGAGGTCGTTGGTCGGCTCGTCGAGCACCAGGAGGTTCGCCGGCCGCGCGAACAGCCGCGCGAGCATCAGCCGGTTGCGTTCGCCTCCCGACAGCGTCGAGACGGGGGCCTGCGCGCGCTCCGGCGGGAACAGGAAGTCGCCGAGCCAGGACAGCACGTGGCGGCGCTGCCCGCGGACCTCGACCCACTCGGACCCCGGGCTGACCGTCTCGACGAGCGTGAGCGCTTCGTCGAGCTGCTCGCGAAGCTGGTCGAAATACGCGACCTCCAGCCTCGTGCCACGGCGAACCTGCCCTTCGTCCGGCGCGATCTGGCCGACGATGAGCTTCAGCAGCGTCGACTTGCCCGCGCCGTTCGGCCCGATCAACCCGACGCGGTCGCCGCGCATCACCTGCGTCGTGAGGTCGCGCACGATCGGCCGCCCGTCGAAGCGTTTCGTGACGTGGGTGAGCTCCGCCACGAGCTTGCCGGAGCGCTCGCCCGCGTCCAGCGCCAGCCTGACGTCGCCGAGACGCCTGCGACGTGCGTTGCGCGCTTCCCGCAGCGCATCCAGCCGGCGTACGCGGCCCTCGTTGCGCGTGCGGCGTGCCTCGACGCCCTTGCGGATCCACGCCTCCTCCTGCGCCCAGAACCTGTCGAACTTGCGGTTCGTCACCTCCTCGGCCGCGAGCTGCTCGTCCTTCCTCGCCTGGTACGCGGCGAAGTTGCCCGGATACGAGCGCAGCAGGCCGCGGTCCAGCTCGACGATGCGCGTCGCGACCCGGTCGAGGAACGCGCGATCGTGCGTGACGACGACCGCGGCCGGGAGCTTTCGCACGAGCTCCTCGAGCTCGCCGATCGCGTCGATGTCGAGATGGTTCGTCGGCTCGTCGAGCAGCAGGAGGTCCGGCTCGCGCGCGAACGCGAGCGCGAGCGCCGCACGCTTGCGCTCCCCGCCGGAGCAGGTCTCCGGCGCCGTCGCCTCGTCGAGCCCGAAGCGATGCAGGAAGGCCACGAGCTGCGCCTCGGCTCGCCAGCGTGCGCGCTCGTCGGGGATGCGCTCGAGGCGTCCCCGCAGCGCGAGGCTCTCGCGCAGCGTCGACGCCGCGGGCAGCGCCGGCTCCTGCTCGACCAGCACGACGCTCGAACCATCGCGCCGCCGGCATTCCCCGTCGTCCAGCTCGCGCTCCCCGGCGATCACCGCGAGCAGCGACGACTTGCCGGTGCCGTTGCGGCCGATCAGCCCGATCCGCTCGCCGTCGGCGACGGCCAGGCTCGCGCGATCGAGCAGCGGGTGCAGGCCGAACGCGAGCTCCGCGTCCCTGAGCGTGACCAGCGACATCGGGCAAGCATAGCCGGTGGCCGCCGGGCACAGGCGGCCGGGGAACGTCCCGGGGCGCGCGTCACCCGAAGGCCCCGACGCGCCCCGTCGCGACGTCGTGCATCGCCGCGACCACGTGGCACTGCCGCGCGTCGATGAGCGAGCGCATGGCGTCGCTGCGCGAGGCGAGCCGCGAGGCGGGACCTTCTCCTCATCCCCGGGCCGCTGGACGCGGCCCGGAAGCGATGCCGGGCCAGCGGGCCCGAAAGGCTCAACGCTTGGCCGGCGAAACGGCGATCGCCACCGCCTCGGTGTACGTCGCCTCGACCTGGTCGCCCTTGGCGATCAGCGCGAGCTGCTTGGGATCGCGCACCTTGAGGTCGAGCGTCTGCTTCGGCCCCTTGAGCGTCACGAGCTGCTTCTCCTTGTCGACGGCGACGACGTCGGCGACCACGGTCACCTGGCGCCCGACCATCCCGGCGGGCTGCTCGCCCGGCTTCGCGCGCGCTGCGCCCGCCGTGTCGGTCTTCGCGACGGGCATGCCGCCGCCCTTCTTCAGCTCGAGCGTCAGAGCCTCCACGTACTGCACGTCGACCTGGTCGCCGACCTTCATCTGCGCGAAGTTGCGCACCTCGGGCCCGGCGATGACGGCGATCTCGCGGCCCTGCGGCCCCTTGAGGGTGACCGAACGCGTCGCCGGGTCGATCGCCGTGATCGTCGCGGTGACCTTGACGGTCTGCGCGGCACCGGCGACGCCCGGGCCTTTCGCGACCATCGCGCCGCCGGTTTGCGCCGCGGCCTGCGACGCGAGGATCGTTGCCGCGGCGAGCGCCGCGATGGCGATGGTGGCTTTCATGGTGTGGCTCTCCTTGGGTGTGGACACGATCCGGGATTGAAGCGTGCCGCGTGGAAATCTGCTTTGACGCCGGTCATGGCCGTCCGAGGAACAGGTAGCCGCTGCTGTGCCCGCCGGTCGCGATGCCCCAGCCCAGGTACACGGGCCCGATCGGCGTATCCGCCCCGACGAACAGCGCGCCGGAGACGATCGTGCCGGTCAGGTTGTTGGGGACGAGCGGCCGGTCCATGCGCCCCACCTCGGCCGAGGCGCCCACGTACACACCGTCGATCAGGCGCTTCTCGAGGATCTTGTAGTAGTAGATCGCGCGGCCGAACGAGAGCTGCTGGCCGAGCAGCGCCCCGGCGGGCAGGCCGGATTGCTGCAGGAAGCCGCCCCACTGGACGAGGTCGTACGGCGGCAGCGTGTCGCCGCTCGCCGCGCCGGCGAACCGGCCGCCCAGCAGCACGGTATGCCGTCCCCACGACCTGGCGCCGACGCCGATGGCGTCCCACCGCGTGTAGTTGTCCTCGGCGCCCAGCGAGCGTGCAGACGAGACGACATCGAGTACGGCCGCGAAGCCTTCGTGCGGGAAGTTCGCGTCGTCGAGCTGGTCGACGATCGCGCGGAACGTGAACGCACCGCGCGCGACCTTGTTCTGCGGCGGCGCGAGCTCCTGCGGCCCCGTGTCGAGCGAAGCCGAGGTGCGGCCGAACGAGACGCCGAGCCGCACCTCGCCGTAGCGCGTGAACTGCGCGCCGATGTCGAGCGAGCCGTAGGCGGTGCGCAGGTCGTAGCGCGCGATGCGGTCGTCCCCCTGGTAGAGATCGAGCTCGCGCCGGAGGACCGTCGCGCGCGGCGCGATGAACAGCCCGTTGCGAGTGCCGAGAGGCTGGTACCACTCGGTCGCCAGGTAGCCGACCTGCCCCATCTGCACGTCGGTGCGCCATTCGGCGCCCAGCGGGTTGAGCCACGTGCTGCGGTAGCTCGCAGCGAGGTTGAACGCGTTCGCGCCCTTGAAGTCCGATTGCAGGCCGAGCCCGAAGCGCAGGTAGTTCGGCCCCCAGCTCTTCTCGATTGCGCTGACCGAGACGATCTGGCGGCCGGCTTCCTCGATGATCTGGTAGTCGACGTGCTCGAAGTCGCCCGAACCGTACAGGCGGCGGAGGTCGCGGTCGAGGCGCTCGGGGTCGAGCGGCTCGCCGGGTCTCGAGTCGAGGTAATCGAGCAGCGACTCGGGGTTGACGCGCTTGAGGCCGGGGAATCGGATGTCGGCGATGACGCCGCGCTCCGGGGCCGGCGGCGCCTGCTGCCGGGACCGCAACGCGGCATAGGCTTCCGGCGCGAGCGAGAGCGTCCCGAGCCGTGCCGACGCCTCGCGCGCAGCCGCCTCGCCGATTGGCACGGTCTTCGGCAGGTTGTCGAAATCCGCGGCCGAGAACCTGCCGAGCGCCGGCTGGATCAGGATGTCGGTGGGCTTGAGCGATGCGAGCGACGCGCGGACGTTCTGCTCGGTCAGGATGCTGATCATCTGCGCGGTGACGCCGAGGACCGAGCCGAGCTGCTCGCGCGTGTGCAGCGGCGTGCCCAGGTTCACGGCGATCACGATGTCCGCGCCCATCGCGCGGGCGACGTCGACCGGCAGGTTGTCGGTGAGGCCGCCGTCGACGAGCAGCATGTCGCCGATCTCGGCGGGGGCGATCACGCCGGGCACCGACATGCTCGCGCGCATCACGCGCGCCAGCTCGCCCTCGTCGAACACGACGGCCTTCCCCTCGACGAGGTCGGTGGCGACCGCGCGGAACGGGATCGGCAGCTCGTCGAAGCGCCTGTGTCCCTGCACCTTCGACAGCTGCCGCAGCACCGCCTCGAGCTGCACGCCGCTGACCACGCCCTTCTGCAGCAGGATGTCGCCGTCGCGCAATCCGAGCTCGAGGCCGAACAGGATCGAGCGGTCGTCGATCTTGCGCCGGATCGTCTCCTCCTGCCGCGGCGGGCTCTCCTTGAACAGCAGGCTGGTCGTGATCTTCTCGATCAGCTGTTCCATCTCCGGGACCGACATGCCGCTGGCGTAGGCACCTCCGATGAGCGATCCCATGCTGGTGCCGGTGATGCAATCGATCGGGACGCGCAGTTCCTCGAGCACCTTGATGACGCCGATGTGGGCCGCGCCGCGCGCGCCGCCGCCGGAGAGCACGAGGCAGACCTTGGGCCGGGCGGCCGGGCTGCTTGCCGTCGGCGCGGTCGAGGCAGGTTGGGCCGGCGCGGGCGGCGCCAGGGCGAGGCCGCAGGCGAAGGCGATGGCGCAGCGGAACGCGCGGGTCCTTCGACGGGGCGCGTGCGACGGTAAGGTGGGGTCGGCGGGCACGGGAAGGGGGCGGGCCACTCGACGCTCGCGTCGGCCGATGCGGCCGACCGTCGGGCGCAATGCGGATGTTACGCGAGCGACGGCCCCGCCCGGCAGGCGCCGCCGTCCCGCCATGCCGGTAGACTACGCGCGCGACGACCCCGCAGCACCGGGGGACGTCGCGATGCTCGACCTGCGACGCCGTGTCCCGCGGCGTTCAGGCATTCGAGCGCGACCGGCGCATGCCAGATTCCTCGAAACCGCGCACCCGCCGCAAGCGACCCGCCGCTCCCAAGGCGCGCGCGCGGTCGAGCACGGCGGGCGCGGCTGTGCCATCGGCCAAGCACAAGCGCGTGGCCGGGACGACGGGCCGATCGCGCGGAAGCGTGACCGTTCGCGTCGCGGCTTCCCCCGCCGCGGCGAAGCGTCCGCAGGCCAAGCGACCGCCGGCCAAGCGCGCGCCGCGGCACGCCGGCGGCGACGCAACGCGGCGCGAGAACGCGCGGCTCGTCGCCGAGACGCAGCGGCTGCTCAAGGAGACCGAGCGGCGCAATGCCGAACTGGCGGTGATCAACAGCATCCAGCGGGGGATGAGCGAGAAGCTCGACTTCCAGGCCATCATCGACCTGGTCGGCGACAAGCTGTGCGAGGTGGTCGCCACGGGCAACGTCGGCATCCGGATCTACGATCCGGCCACCGGCGTCATCCACTTCCCCTACCTGGTCGAGAACGGCGCTCGCTTCTCGGTCCCCAGCGTGCCGATGCCGGAGCGTGGATTCGGACCGCACGTCATCCGCACCCGCAGGACGCTCGTCGTCGACGACGTCGACTCGCAGATGGAGCGCTTCGGCAGCGTCACGCAACCGGGCACCCACAGCGAGAAATCGCTGGTGATGGTGCCGCTGCTGGCAGGCGACGAATGCCGGGGTCTCCTGCATGTTTCGAACTTCGAGCGCACGCACGGCTTCTCCGAGGCGGACGTCCGACTGCTCGAGACGATCGCCGCGTCGATGGGGGTGGCGCTCGAGAACGCACGTCTGTTCGCCGAGACGCAGCGGCTGCTCAAGGAGACCGAGCGTCGCAGCTCCGAGCTGGCGGTCATCAACAGCATCCAGCACGGGATGTCGAAGTCGCTCGATTTCCAGGCCATCGTCGACCTGGTCGGAGACGAGCTGCGAGACCTGTTCTCCACCGACGACCTCGGCATCCAGTGGCACGACGAGAAGACCCACCTCGTTCATCCCCTCTACGTTTACGAGCACGGGAAGCGCCTCACCCTCGCACCCTC
>DASTCK010000063.1:0-3352 GCA_035711225.1 Casimicrobiaceae bacterium | reverse complement strand
CAGGACCGGGTCAGTGCAGCCGCCGCCCAGGTCCGTGGCCGCTTGTCGACTCGGTTGCCGGCGCGACGGGGATGACCTTGCCCGAAGGCGGCGGCACGGGCCACGCGGGCTGCAGCGTCACATGGTCGATCGCGAAGTCGCGGGCGAGCATCCGCTGCGCGGCGGCGAGCGCGCGCGGCCACGCCGCGCCGTCGACGAGCATCACGTGCGCCGACAAGGCGACCCGCTCGGCGCTCATCTGCCAGACATGGAGGTCGTGGACACCGGTGACGCCCGGCAGCTTGGCGAGCGCCCGGCCGACGGCGTCATAGGACAGGTGCGCGGGCACGCGTTCCATCAGCACGCCGGTCGACTCCTTGAGCAGCGCCAGCGTCGCGCGCAGGATCAGCAACGAGACGACGAGCGACAGGATCGGATCGATAGGCATCCATCCGGTCCAATAGACGACAGCGCCGGCGACGAACGCAGCGACCGATCCCAGCAGGTCGCCGATCACGTGCAGCAAGGCGCCGCGCGCGTTGATCCCGTGCGCATGGCGCGACAGCATCCAGGCGACGACCATATTGACCGCGAGGCCGGCTCCGGCCACCGCCATGACGGTCGGACCGGCGACCGGCAACGGCGTCAACAGCCGAAGCACCGCTTCGACGGCGATCCATACGATCAGCGCCAGCATTGCGAGCGCGTTGACGAACGCGGCGATCACCTCGGCGCGTGCGTAACCGTACGAAGCGCGCACCGAGGGCGGGCGCGTCGTCACCGCCGCAGCGATCAGCGCGACGACGAAAGACGCCGCGTCGGTGACCATGTGGCCGGCGTCCGAGATCAATGCGAGCGATCCGGCGAGCCAGCCGCCCGCGGCCTCGATCAAGGCGAACGCCGCCGTCAGCGACAGCGCGATCCACAGCACGCGACGCGCCGCATGGGCGTCGGCGTGATGGCGATGCTTGTGCCCGTCGCCGGCGGCATGGGAGCGCGGCATCTTGGTAGCGAACGATCCGGACGGGAGTCGACCCGAGCGCATTGTCGGCTGCCGAGGCGGCAACCGCAAACGGGCGCGGACGGGCCGATCGGCGCCGAACGCCGCGCCCGGCCGTTGCGCGTGCGCGCGCCGGTTCGGTTCCGTAGAATGCGCCGGTGAGCCCACCGACATCACCCTCGCTCGCCGATCGCCTCGACAGCGTCCTCCCCCAGACGCAGTGCCGTCGTTGCGGCTACGACGGGTGCCGTCCGTACGCCGAAGCGATCGCCGATGGCGCGCCGATCAACCGGTGCCCGCCCGGCGCCGACATCGTCGTCGCGATGCTCGCGTCGATCACCGGCCGTCCCGTCGCTGCGCTCGACCCGGAATGCGGGAACCCCGGTCCGCTGCGCCTCGCGCGGATCGATGAAGCCTCCTGCATCGGTTGCACGCTCTGTATCGACGCGTGCCCCGTCGATGCGATCGTCGGAGCCGCGAAGCGGATGCATACGGTGCTCGCCGCTGTGTGTACGGGGTGCGAACTGTGCGTCGCGGCGTGCCCCGTCGATTGCATCGCGATGGTCGCGGCGGGCAGGGTTTGGAGTGTCGAGGAGGCGCGCGCGGCAGCCGATCGATATCGCGCGAGGATCCGCCGCATCGCCGCGACGGCATCGAAAGCCCCGAGCGCAACGCCAGCGGATGGCGACCGCGCCAAGCGGCAGGCTGCCGTCGCAGCGGCGCTCGCGCGTGCGCGCGCCCGGCGCGCAAGCCTAGGCGCCCGGGCCAAGTGATGCGCGGATTCAGCCTTTCGCTATTCATCGTCATGTTCGCGGTGACCGCAGACGCCGCCTCCCAGACGACCGACGCGTTCGCGCGCGCGCTCGACCGCCAGTGGGGCTTCGACAAGCCGGCGGTCTCAGAGCAGCGCTTCCGCGCCGAGCTCGAAAAATGGCCGCCGGATTCCGCGCAGGCGCTCGAAGTGCGAACGCAGATCGCCCGTGCGCTTGGGCTGCAGCGAAAATTCGACGACGCGCACTCCACGCTCGACGGCGTCGAGGCAAGGCTCGCCAGCGCTCCTGCGCATGTGCGCGTGCGCTACCTGCTCGAGCGCGGTCGCGCGTTCAACTCCTCGGGAGCGCCGCAGCGCGCGGTGCCGCTGTTCGTCGACGCGCTCGTGCTCGCCGAACGCGAGCATGACGAGTTCTATGCGGTCGACGCCGCCCACATGCTGGGCATCGCGGCGCCGTCCGCAGAGCGCATGTCATGGAACCTGAAGGCGTTGGCGCTCGCGGAAGCGGCGGTCGACGCGCGTGCCCGCGATTGGCGCGCTTCGCTCTACCACAACATCGGCTGGACGCATTTCGACGCCGGCGACGCGGCGAAGGCGCTCGATTTCTGGCAGAAGGCGCTCGCGTTACGCGAAACGATGGGCGACGCCGGGCGAATCCGCGTCGCGCAATGGACGGTCGCGCGCGGCTACCGCGCGGTGGGTCGTCTCGACGACGCAGAGCGGATCCAGAGGGCGCTCGTCGCCGAGTTCGACGCGATCGGCGAACCGGATGGCTATGTGTACGAGGAGCTCGCCGAGATCGCGCTCGCACGCGGCGATCTCGCCGCCGCACGCCCTTGGGCAGCGAAGGCGCATGCGGCGCTCAAGGACGACGCCGATCTCGCCAACGATGCGCCGCGGCTCGCGCGCCTTGCCGCGGTGGCCGCCGGTGAATCGCCGCTGCCGAAGCCGTGAACCCGCAGAAGCGCCGCGCGATTTTCGAGCGCCTGCGGGCGGGGAATCCGCAGCCGACCTCCGAGCTCGTCCACGCGTCGCCGTTCGAGCTGCTCGTCGCTGTCGTGCTGTCGGCGCAGGCGACCGACAAAGGCGTGAACAAGGCGACCGCAAAGCTCTTCCGCGTCGCCAACACACCGGCGGCTATCGCCAAGCTCGGCGAGGAAGGACTGATCCCTTACATCCGGACGATCGGTCTCTATCGCAACAAGGCGAAGAACGTCGTCAAGCTCGCGACGATCCTCGTCCGCGATCACGGCGGAAAGGTACCGACGTCGCGGGAGGCGCTGGAAGCGCTGCCCGGCGTCGGACGCAAGACGGCCAACGTCGTGCTGAACGTCGCCTTCGGGGAGCCGACGATCGCCGTGGATACGCACGTGTTTCGCGTGGCGAACCGCACGGGAATCGCCCGCGGGGAGACAGTCGACGAGGTCGAGAAGAGATTGACGAAGCTCGTGCCCGAGGAGTTCCGGCTGCATGCCCATCACTGGCTCATCCTGCATGGCCGCTACGTGTGCCTCGCGCGCTCGCCGCGTTGTCCGCAATGCGTGATCCGCGACCTTTGCGAGTACCGCCACAAGACCAAGTAGAACGCCGATGTTCAACCC
>DASTCK010000062.1:0-3134 GCA_035711225.1 Casimicrobiaceae bacterium | reverse complement strand
CCGGGGCGCGGCTATCGCTTCGTCGCACGCGCGGAACCGATCTCCCCCACCCGTGAGAACCCGTCACCGCAGTCCCTGCCGCCATCGCTGCGCACGAACCTCCCCGCCGAGCTGCCCGCCCTGCTGGGGCGCGCGTACGAACTGGATACGCTCGGCGCGCTGATAGACGGTCACCGGCTGGTAAGCGTCGTCGGCGCGGGCGGCATGGGCAAGTCGCTGTTGACGCAGCACCTGCTGCACGCCCGGCGCAACGCGTATCCGCAGGGCGTGTGCTGGGTCGAGCTGGCATCGGTGTCGGAGCCTGCCGCGTTGCCTGGCGCGGTCGCGACGGCGCTCGGCGTCGAGGCAGGTCACGGCGAGCCGCTCGCTGCGCTGGTGGCCGCGGTGGCACCGCTCACGCTGCTGCTCGCCCTCGACAATACCGAACACCTGCTCGGCGACGTCGGCCCGCTCGCGAAAGCGCTGTTCGACGCCGCGCCCGGCCTGCGCATCGTCGTCACCAGCCAGGCGCCCCTGCGGCTCGCGGCCGAGTGCGTGCTCCGCCTGGGGCCGCTCGGCGTGCCGCGCGAGCCGTTGTCCGCGGCGCAGGCGCTGCAGTACGGCGCAGTCGCGTTGTTCGCGGAGCGCGCCCACGCGGTCGACGGGCGCTTTGCGCTGGGCGACGCCAATGTCGCGGCGGTCATCGAGATCTGCCGGGCGCTCGATGGTCTGCCGCTCGCGATCGAGCTGGCCGCAGCGCGCGCTCCGATGCTCGGCGCGCAGCCGCTGCTCGGAATGATGCGGGACCGCCTGAAGCTTCTGACGGCGAGTCGGAACCGCAGCGCTCCCGAGCGGCAGCAGACGCTGCGGGCGGCGCTCGACTGGAGCCACGGCCTGCTGACGCCGCGCGAGCAGAGGGTATTTCGGCGCCTGGGCACCATCGCGGGCAGTGCGTCGCTCGGACTCATCCAGCAGGTCGTAGCCGACGACGGTGAGGGCGGCGAACTCGACGGCTGGGCCGCGCTGGACGCGCTCGACACGCTGGTCGACCGCTCGCTCGTGACCGTGATGTCGATCGACAACGACCGGGAGCCGCGCTACCACCTGCTCGAATCGCCGCGCGCGTACGCGCTCGAACGCCTCGAAGCGGCGGGAGAGCTCGCAACGGCCCAACGCCGCCATGCACTTGCGGTCGCCGCGATGCTCGATACGGCGTACGCGGACTACTTCAGTGGCCGTGTGGGCGCGGACGAGTGGATGCAGGAACGCGAGCTGGATTTCGACAACGCCCGCGACGCCTTGCAGTGGGCTCGACGGGACGGCGACGTCGACGTGGAGTTGCGGGTCGGTGCGACGCTGCTGCGCGCGCTGCCCTCGTCGCTGCATGCCGAACGCATGGCGCTCGCCGCCGCGTGCGAAGCGCGGCTCGATCCGTCGTTGCCCGAGCCGTTGCGGTTTCGGGTGTGGATCGAACTGAGCTGCGCGCTAGCCGACACCTACAAGCAGCACGCACGCCAGGCCGCCGAGAAGGCGTTGCGTCTCGCGCGCAAGCTCGACAACTCCCAGCCCGACCGCTTCGCGCTGTACCACGCGCTTGCGCGCTGCGCGAGCGCCGCCGCGCAAGCCGGCGACTTGCCGGCCGCGCGGACATTGCTCGACGAGGCATGCGCCGTCGAGGATTCGACCTGGCCTGCACAGCGACTGCTCTGGGGCGCCGAAGCCGGGCAGTGGGTCGCGCGGATGACCGGCGACACCGCCGACGCGTTGGACCGCGGCCGGCGACTGGTCGCTTTGGACCGCGAGCGCGGCAGCGTCACCGGAAGGTATGCCGCGATCTCGACCGGAAACCTGATCGATGCCGAGCTCGCGGCCGGCGACGCCCAGGGCGCAGCGCGCTCCGGCGCCGCTCTCGTCGAGTGGCTGAGCGGTACGCGCCATGAATACGCGCTGACGTTTGCGCGCATCAATCTGGTCGCCGCGCTGCTTGCGCTCGACGATTGCGCTCGGGCCCGTGCCATCGCGCAGGCGGCGTGGGAGAAAGCGCCGGCCTTCGACGTGCAACACGCCGCCGCCGCGTATCTCGCCCTGCTGGCCGCGCTCGAACGCCGTCCCCGCGCCGCGATCCGACTCGTCGGGTATTCGGAGGCGATCTACGCCGCGCGCAACGAGGTGCGCGAAGCGAACGAAACCGTCGCGACGAATCGGGCGCGGACATTGGCCGCGGCAGCGTTGAACCGTGCGGCGTACGATCGGTTGTATGCCGCGGGCGCGAAACTGCGCGACGCCGAGATCCGGGCGATCGCGTTCGCGACGGCCGACGATTGACCTAGGTCCGCACGAATCTGGCGATTCACGTCGTTGATCAGGCGCCCGCTCCGCAGGTTCAGGAGCGAGGCAATTCAGCGCTTGGCTTCCTGGAGCAGCACGGCGCGCGCCGCAACTGCCGTATCGGCAAAATCGGCGAACACGCCGTCGACCCCCAGTCGGAAGAACTGCAGATACTCCGCCTGCGGGTCTCCCCGGTAGTCGAGCGCGAGGCGGCGCTTCTCATTCCGGAACGTGAAGGGGTGCACGAAGAGGCCGGCCCTGTGCGCGTCGGCCACCAACGTCGTCGGCGGCTGGGTCGAGGCGTCCCGCAGATCGATTTTTCCGTCGCCGTTCACGTCGACCAGGCGCCCGGCCGCATCGAGTCGGCCCTTCACCGGCACGATGTACGGCTTCCACGGTCCGATCCCGTCCGCATAGGTCTTGATTTCGGCCAAGCCCGCGGGAGTCACCATCGCGGAAAAGAGCCGGGAGTCGCCTGCCCTGGCCCAATCGTAGGGCCGATCGAGCGGAATCGCGTACGTGATCGCGCCGGTCTTCAGGTCGATATCATCTCCGTCGACGAGCTGCACCATTCGGCTCCGCAAGCCCTTGGCGCGCATCTCCTTGAGGCTGCCCGGCTCGAAGCTCTGCACGAAGACCGGGGCCGTCCGACTGTTCCAGCCTGCGGCGTCGAGCGCCGCGATCAATTTGTCTTCGAGCGGAAGTCCCAGGTCGCGGTGGTAGGTGGGGTTCTTGGTCTCGGGGTAGATAGCGATGCTGCGTCCCAGCTTCGCGCTCTGCGCCTTGGCGAAATCGACGATCTCCTGCAGCGTCACGATTCTGAACTT
>DASTCK010000061.1:0-6084 GCA_035711225.1 Casimicrobiaceae bacterium | reverse complement strand
CGACCCCGCGCGCCTCGCCTACGTGACGCAGACCACGCTGTCGGTCGACGATGCGTCGGGCATCGTGGCGGCGCTCAAGCGACGCTTCCCGGCGATCGTGGGCCCGAAGAAGGACGACATCTGCTACGCGACGCAGAACCGTCAGGACGCGGTGAAGGTGCTCGCGCCGGCGGTGGACCTCGTCATCGTCGTGGGAAGCCCCAACAGCTCGAACTCCAACCGGCTGCGCGAGGTGGCGCAGAAGCGCGGCGTCGCCTCGTACATGATCGACACCGCCGACGATCTCGATCCGGCGTGGCTCGCCGGGCGACGCCGGATCGGCGTGACGGCAGGAGCGTCGGCGCCCGAGGTCCTCGTGCGCGAAGTCGTCGACCGGCTGCGCGACCTCGGGGCCACGTCGGTCACCGAGCTTTCGGGCACCGTCGAGCACATCGTGTTCCCGCTGCCGGCGGGGTTGCGCGGCACGCACGCGGCGAAGGCGCCCGAGGCGGGCCCGGGCCGCAAGGCCTGAGAGGCGTCGTCAGCCGCGAGGCGCCCCGCCGGTCCGGCGCTCGCCGGCCGTCACGCGAAACCACGCGAGCACGCAGGCGAACGTCGCCACGGCGATGACCGCCACGGTCGCCGCGACCATCGCGTGGCGCCCGGTCTCGCTCCACGCGCGCACGATGCCCTCGGCCGCGTACCACGGCAGGAGCAGCGAGAGCCATTGGCGCGGCCGGCGCGCCCCGCGCGCGACGCCGGGTAGGAGCAGCGCGATCGGCAGCGCCTTCAGCGCGAGCCAGCCGCCGCCCGCGCGAAGCGGCGCGAGCGCCGTCTCCCACAGCACCTCGAGCGCGACCAGTGCCAGAAGGCCGGCGAAGGTCGCGCGGGCGAAGCGCGAAGCGAGGTCCGTCGGGCCCGTCACTCGACCGGCACGAACTCGTAGATCTCGTAGCCGGGTCCGTGGTCCGCCAGCTTGGTGAGCACGGCGACGCCGACGCGCGGCCCGCGATGCAGCGAGATGGCGTGCTCGACCTGGAACGCGCCCGCCGGCACGACGACCTGCGGTGGGGACGCGTCGGCATCGTCGTCCTCGGGCAGCACGACGACCGGCACGAGCGGCGCGTTCGGCGTGGCCTCGCCCGACGCGGCGCACGCCTCGGCGTGATCGGCGAGGAGCTCGCACCCGAACTCGAGCGCGGTGCCCTTCAGCGTGTTGCGGAACCAACGGACGACCGCGAGCTGCAGCGTGACGCGGCCTTCGACGCGCAGCGAGACCAGCTCGCCGATGCGCAGCGACGCGGGCGTGGGATCGGTCTGCCGCAGCGCGTAGCCGGCCGGCGTGTGGTTGATGACCTGGCAATGCGTCATCGGCGGCAGTCCCCCCGGCTGCGGCGGCGACACGCCCGCGGGACGGCCCTTGCTGTACTGCCACGCGCCAGCGAAGCCGACGCACATCACCACGCGAGCGCGCGACGGCAAACGGTTGAACTGTCGCGCCGGCGGGATCGCCCACTGGCGCAGCAGCCGCTGCAGGAGCGCCACGTACGCCTGCCGCGAGGCCGCGTCGCGCGCTATCCCGGCGGGAAGGGGGCCGCCGGTCTCCAGCGCGCGCAGCTCCTCCTGCAGCTGGAACGCGAGGTCGAAGGTCAGCAGGTACAGGCGCGCGCCGTCCATCGCGCCGCCCTTGTTGGCCGAGAACGGCGGGAAATCGTGTCCCGCGGGCACGATGGCGACGGATTTCGCCAGCCGATGGACCGGCGGCACGTCGGTGAGCTTCGCCCAGTGCGTGTGCGTCTGCAGGTAGCTCAGCACGGTGCCGAGCTGCCCGGGATGGAAGCCGTACGGGTTCGCGAGCGCGAGCAGCAGCGCCTGCACGTAGATGCGCTCGGGCGTCGCCTCGGTGGCGTCGCCGGGGATCGTCGCGAGGTGCAGGTTGCGGTCGCGCGCATAGCCGTACACCGCGTGCGCGTCGAGCCAGGTGTTCGGCGGCACCGGCGCGTACGACTGGTACGAGGCCGCCAGCACGCGTGCGAAGCATTGCAGGCAGCGATGGATCAGCGCGGTCGCGAGGCGCGAGCCGCCGAGCGCGAGGCGACGGCCGGCCTCGCTCGCGAGCAGGTGCTTGTAGGCGGTCGACAGCTCCTGCGCCAGCGTGAGGGCCGCCTTGGCCGCCTCGAGCGGGGCCCCCGACAGCGGGTGCGGCGCGGCCAGCACGGTCCGCTCGAGCCGTGGCCACAGCTGCGTCGCAGCGTTCCAGTAGGCCTCGGCCAGCTCCATGCGCCGCGCATCGCTCATGCCGACGCGATTGGTCGCCGCGAGCGAGTCGCCCATCAACTGCGCCGCGGCCACCGGGTCGCGCTTGCCGGTCTCGGCGAGCCACGCCACGACTTTGGCGGTGCGGGTCTCCGGCGGGTGCGACGGGCGCTCGTCGAGCTTCGGGAGCGTCAGGGAGAGGGCCATGGGCGCGTCGATTGTACGGGATGGGACGGGTTTCCCCGGAGCGCGCTCGAGCCCCCGGCACCTCTGCCGGGGCCGGACCGCACCCAGACCGATCCGACTCGTGCAACGTTCCGCTCGGGCCGCACACCGACCGCGGGACGAGGCTCAGTCGACGTCGCGCGGCACGATCGGGACGAAGCCGCTCGCACCGGCGGTCAGGAAGGCGTCCACCTCGTCGCGGCGCGCCATGGCGTCGGCGTAACCCAGCGCGAGGAGCGCGCGCACGAAGCCGGGCTGGAACAGCAGGTAGGACGTCAGGTTCGCGCCGGTGCCGCGCGTGCTGCCGAAGCCGCGCAGCAGGTAGCGCACGCCGGCGGGCAGCTGGTCGGCGTAGCGGAGCGCCGTCTCGCCGAGGTCGCGCGTCGGCGCGATCACCAGCGCATCGACGTGACCGATCTTCAGTCCACGCCGGGCGACCTCGTCCGCGGGGACGACGCTCGCGAGCCGGTTGAGCTGCTGGAGCCGCTCGAGGTCCGCGCCGAGGTTGTCGAGGAAGATCGACGAGAGCGCGTGGCCCGCCGTCTGCGCGAACGACGGATAGCCGGGCTGGGGCGGCGGTGCATCGCGTTGCCCGGCGAACTGTCCGACGGCGAGCACGAGCACGCGCCGCGCACCGAGGTGCAGCGCGGGCGACAGCGGCGTGAGCTGGCGCACCGAGCCGTCCATGAACCAGTCGCCGTCGAGGCGCACCGCCGGGAACACGAACGGGATCGCGGTGGAGGCGAGCAGGTGGTCCACCGAGAGCTTCGCCGCGCGTCCCTCGCGTCGCAGGCGCCGCCAGGGCGACGCCGACGGCCCCCCCGCGAAGAACGTGATCGCGAAGCCGGTCGAGTAGCTCGTCGCGTTGATCGCGAGCGCGGTGAGCGTGCCGTCGCGCAGGCGATCGTCGACGCGCGCGAAGTCGATCGCTTCCCGCAGGAGCTGGCCGAGCGGCGAATTGTCGAGCATCGCGGCCGCCTCGTCGGGGCCGGTGCGTCCGATCAGCACGTCGGCCAGCCATCGCATGCCGTGGCGCGACAGCGACGTCAGGTCGGCGCGGTAGACGTGCGGAACGCGTATCCGCCGCCACCAGCGGATCAGGCGCGCCACGCCGCGCCGGAAATCGTCGGCGTGGATCGCGAGCGTCGCGGCGTTGATCGCGCCGGCGGAGGTGCCGCACAGGATCGGGAACGGGAGCGGGCTGCCGCGCTTCACCAGTCGCGCGAGCGCGCGCAGCGCGCCGACCTGGTAGGCCGCGCGCGCGCCGCCGCCGGAGAGGATCAGGGCGGTGGGGTCGACCGGGGACGGCATCGTTCGCGCGGAGCCGTCCGGATTGCGCCGGGCGAGGTCAGGCGTGCTCGTCGACCGCGCGCAGCGTGCGGTCGAGGATCATCAGCATCGCGGCGGTCGCCCCCCAGATGTAGCGCTCGCCGTACGGGATCGCCCAGAAGTCGCGACGCACGAGCCCCTGCATCCGGAAATGGCGCTGCTGGTTGGCCGGATCGAGCAGGAAGGCGAGGGGCACCTCGAACACGTCCGCCACTTCCATCGGATCGGTCGCGATCGGAAACGGCGGCTCGACCCAGCCGACGACCGGCGTCACGCGGTAGCCGGTCACCGTCTCGTAGTGCGCGAGCGATCCGAGCAGCGTGACACGAGCGTGCGGCAGCCCGATCTCCTCGTGCGCCTCACGCAGCGCGGCCGCGCCGGGATTCTCGTCTTCGGGCTCGATCCGGCCGCCCGGGAACGAGATCTGCCCGGGATGATCGGGCAGCCCCTCGCTGCGCTGCGTGAGCAGCACGGTGAGCCCCTCGTCGCGGTTGACGAGCGGCACGAGCACTGCAGCCGGCGTCGAGCGCCCTTCGCGGCCGGGCAGGCGGAAGCCGTCGCTCATGCCCTGGGCGCCCCACGGCGGGGGTCGCCGGAGTTGCGCTTCGAGCCACGGCCGCTGGTCGGCGCGCGGGAGTCGGAACAGCGGAATCGACATCGGAACGTCTCGGCGCGCGATGGTGGCGCGTCGGCGCGATGATACCGCGCCGCGCGTCGCGCCTCCTCCTATAATCGCGCGATGGCACCACGCGGCGTGTTCCTGCTCGCGCACGGCGCGCGCGACCCCCGGTGGTCCGAGCCGTTCGAGGTCCTGCGCGAGCGTCTCGCCGCGCTCGCGCCCGAGGTGCCCCTCTCGTCGGCATTCCTCGCGTTCATGCCGCCGGACCTCGCCGGCGCAGCGCGCCAGCTCGTCGCGCACGTCTGCCGCGCGATCACCGCCGTCCCGGCGTTCCCTGGCGTCGGCGGGCACGTCCGCCGCGACGTTCCGGCGCTGACCGCCGCGATCGAGGATGAGCATCCCGGCGGGTCGATCCGCCTCTTGCGCGCCCCGGCCCAGGATGCGCTCGTGCAGGACGCGACGGCGCGCGCGGCGCCCGCCGCCCTGCGCTGACGCGAGGGCGCGTGCGCGTCGCCGTCCTCGGCGCCGGCGTCATCGGGCTCGCGACCGCGTGGTGGCTCGCGCGCGACGGTCACGACGTCGTCGTGGTCGATCGCAACGACGGCGTGGCGCTCGAGACGAGCTTCGCCAACGGGGCGCAGCTCTCGTACAGCTACGTCGCGCCGCTCGCCGGGCCGGGCGTGCTGCCGAAGATCCCGCCCTGGCTCCTGCGCCGCGACTCGCCGCTGCGCTTCTATCCGGCGCTCGATCCCGACCAGTGGCGCTGGCTCGCGCGCTTCGTGCTCGCGTGCACGCGCACGCAGAGCGAGCAGACGACGCGCCGGCTGCTCGCGCTCTCGTTCTACAGCCGTCGGCTGATGCACGAGCTGGTCGAAAGCGAGGCGCTCGAGTTCGGCCACCAGCGCAACGGCAAGCTGGTCATCCACCCGGACCCGGACAGCTACGCGAACGCCCGGGCGCTCGTGGAGTACCAGCGCTCGCTCGGCTGCGAGCAGGAAGCGCTCGACCCCGGCGCGTGCGTCGCGCTCGAGCCGGCGCTCGATCCCGGCCACGGCGGGCTCGGCGTGCGTCTCGCAGGCGGCATCCATACGCCGAGCGAGGAGGTCGGCGATTGCTACCGCTTCTGCGTGGGCCTCGAACGGCACCTGATGGCGCGGACGCACGTGCGCTTCGCGCTCGGCACGCAGGTTCGCCGGCTCGTCGCCGAGCGGCGGCGCGTGGTCGCGGTCGAGACCTCCTCGGGACCGATCGACGCGGACGCGTTCGTCGTCGCGGCCGGCTCGGCATCGGGCCGGCTCGTCAGGCCGCTCGGCCTCAGGCTCCCCGTGTATCCGCTGAAAGGCTACAGCCTCACGCTGCCGGTGATCGGCCCGGCGCCGCGCGTCTCGGTGACGGACGCGAAGCGCAAGGTCGTGTACGCGCCGCTGGCGACGCCGGGCGGGCCGACGCTGCGCGTCGCCGGGATGGCCGATATCGCCGGATGGTCGCAGGAGCCCGACCCGGTGCGACTGCGCCAGCTCGTCGCGGAAGCGCGCTCGGCGTTCCCGCAAGCCGCGGACTACGAGGCGCCGCTCGCCTCGATGGCCCCGTGGTGCGGGTTGCGGCCGGCGACGCCGCTGGGCAGCCCGATCCTCGGCGCGACGCCCATCGCGAACCTGTTCGTCAATGCGGGCCAT
>DASTCK010000060.1:0-2346 GCA_035711225.1 Casimicrobiaceae bacterium | reverse complement strand
CCAGCAGCAGGACGCCATCGAGGCCAGACTCGACGCTGCGTTCTTCGCAGCCGCCCGCAGGCACCACGGAGCCGACGCCTGGGACGCCGCCGCCCGCCAAGGAGCTCAGCTGACCTTCGACAACGCGATCGCCTACGCCCTGCGCGAACCGCGCGCGCAGCCCGACCTGCCAGCCTCAATGCCATAGCCGTCGGCTCGACACGCCACGCGTCTTGCCGCCGCCTTGCGCGACGCGCGGGCGCCTCAGACGAGCATCGACAGACACCCGGCTGGGACAACGACCAGCACTCGCGCGACCTCCCCTCCCGCGCCGTCGTTCGCTGTCGGTGGCAGGCGGAAGCGACACTCACTCGCGGCCGGCCACTCATGCTGCTCGCATGAAGGCGGCGGCCTTGGATTAAGGCAGAGGGCGCTCAGGCGGCCGCGTGCGCGAGCGCCGAAGGGCTCTCGCGGCTGACGATCGCGGGGGCCTCGTGAACGAGATCATCGTTCTCGAGGGCCTCCACCATGAATAGGGCGAAGTCCACGCGGCGCGTGATGTTGCTCTCGAGGACGGGGTCGCCCACGTGGCGGCTCCACACTGGCAGGCCCTGGCTGTCGCCCTCCTCGAGGTCGCTGCCACGCACGACGGTCCAGCGCGCGTCGCTCGCGAACACCCGCCGGCACGCCTCCACCTGGTCGTCGAGGTCAGCGAAGCGAGCGAGCCGCGCGAGTGGCCCGCCGACCTTCACGAGCGTCTTGAGCTTCCACGAGTACACGTCCTGGCCGTCACGAGTGATATGCCACCCGCACGAGAACACCAGCCGTGCCCCGGGCTGCGCGTGGTCCAGGACCGCCTGGGCCGTTCCCGACGCGTAACCGTGTACCCCTCGCGGGACGAGCACGACGAGCACCCCGTCGCAGCCCGCGACCGCCCGCTGTATGACCTCGCGGTCGTCGGTCGCGCCGGGCACGATGTTGACCCGACCCTCGAAGTCGGCGAGTTTGCCGACGCTCCCCGCGCGGCACACGCCGACCACCTCGTACCCGCGGTCCAATGCGTGCTGGACCATGTACTTCCCGAGCTTCCCGGACGCACCGACGATGCAGACTCTCATGCCACGCGTTCGCCTCCTGGAGCCCTCGCCAACCGACTCAGCTCACGAAGGGTAGGACGAGTTGCATTCAGACGGTGCGGGCCACACCCATCTCGGGATCCACCGCGCGCCGGCTTCGACGCTCGGCGCGAGTCAGAGCAAGCCCGGCGCTCGCTACCGCTTGGAGGCACGACCGGCAGACGCGGTGTTGGTGCCGGTCGGCCTTCCTGGTGCGGCGACGCTCAGCAGAGTCCGGCGCTCGCGGGCAGCGTCGGCGCCGGCCGCGCGAGGACCGTGTTGATGATCTCGCTGTTGTCGATCCCTTGCAGGTAGATCGACGTGATCCCGAGGTTCGCGTGGCCGAGTTGGCGCTGGACGACGGTGAGCGGGACGCCTTCGCGTGCCATCTCGACCGCGTGCGCGTGGCGAAGCTGATGCGGCGCGAAGCGTCGCCGCACGCCGGCCGCGGCGGCGAGGTCGCGCAGCGCGCTCCGTGCCGCCAACGGTGACCACGGCCGGCCGGCGGTCGGTCCGTGCATGACGCACAGCAAGGCGCCGACCGGCAGCGCGGGGCGGTAGCCCAGCCAGGGTGCGAGCTGCTGCCAGCCCCAGCGGTCCATGCCGACCTCGCGACGCTTGCCGCCCTTGCCGCGCCGCACGAGGACGGCGCCGGTCGCGCAGTCGAGATCGCTTTCGGCGAGCGCGAGCGCCTCGCTGATCCGCAGCCCGGCGCGCCACAGCATCACGATCAGCGCCCGAGCGCGGAGCCCCTCCGGCGACGCGCCAGCGCACCGCATGACGGAGACGATCTCCTCGACCGTGGGCGGATCGGCCGGATAGCGGCGGCCCTTGTTGCGCGGCGCGCGGCCGCAGTGGTGGCCGGGCAGCGTGGCCGGCGACCGACGACGGCCGGCGGCATCGAGCAGCAAAGAAGCAGTCATGACGCCGAGCTTCCTCGCCCGGCGACCGCTAGGCATGGAAAGCAGGAGCGGCTGCCGTGCGTCAGCGTGGGTGGGTTCGGAAGTAGTCCTTGACCGCTTTGCTGATGGTCTTTGCCTTGCGGTCCTCTTCGGCGCGCAGGCGCGTGTCGGTTCGGGCGGCGGCGACTTCGGTCTCGCGCATGAGCTTCTGGTAGCTGGTCAGGCGCGCTGGTGGAAGTGTTCCGGCGTCGATCGCCGCTTGGACGGCGCAGCCGGGTTCCTCCTGGTGTGTGCAGTTACGAAACCGGCATCTCTCGGCGAGCTGCTCGATGTCCGGAAACGTGAGGGTG
>DASTCK010000059.1:0-6949 GCA_035711225.1 Casimicrobiaceae bacterium | reverse complement strand
CGATAGGCGATAGGCGATAAGCAATAGGCGATAGGCGATAGGCGATAGGCGATAGGCGATAGGAGAACCATCGCCCGGCGCCGCCGGCCTTTCCTATCGCCTATCGCCCATCGCCCATCGCCCGTCGCCACCTCACCGCATGTTGCCCGTATGCCCCAGCGAATACCGCCCCGGCTGCGGCCATACGGTGAGCCCGTGCGGCTCGGCGCCGACCTTGACCTGGCGCACGCTTCCGGTACCGGTGTCGATCACGTAGACGACGTCGTCGTAGCGCCCCGATAGCCACAGCTGCTTGCCGTCGGCGCTGACGTTGCCCATGTCGGGGCTGCCGCCGCCGGGAATCGGCCACTCGGCGACGATCTTCTGCGTCGCGAAGTCGATCACGGTCACGCCGCCCTTGCCCCTGGGCGGCCCGTGGACCTTGTTCGACCCGCGGTTGGCGACGTAGAGCTTCGTGCCGTCGCGGCTCGGGTACAGACCGTGCGCGCCGGTCGCGGTCTTGATGTAGCCGGTCTGGCGGAACGATTCGCCGTCGACGACGTAGACGCCCTCCGACATCATGTCCGCGACGTACCACGTCTTGCCGTCCGGCGAGACGCGGATGTCCTGGGGCATCCCCTTCCAGGTCGTGCAGATCGTCTCGTCCCGCCCGTCGGGCCCCTTGACGACCTTCGTCGGCTTGCCCGGCAGGATCAGCTGCAGGTAGGCGACCACCTTGCGCTCGACCAGGTCGATCTTGGCGACGCCGCCGGTGAACTCGCAGGTGAAGATCGCGTAGCGGCCGTCGATCGAGAAGTCGGCGTGGTTGATGCCGCCGCAGCGCGGCACGGCGAGCGACGCCTGCAGCGCGAACGTGTGCGGGTCCCGGAAATCGAGCCGCTTGAACTCCTCCGCGACGACGATCGCCGAGCGCCCGTCGGGCGAGAAATACATGTTGTAGGGATCGTCGACCGGGATCGGCGCGCCCGGCTTGCCGGTCTTCGGGTCGATCGGCGTCAGGCTGCCGTTCGGCGTGCGCTCGGCGTTGTTCGCGACCCACAGCGTCTTCAGGTCCCACGACGGGACGACGTGCTGCGGGCTCGCGCCGACCTTGAACTTGTCGACCACCTTGAGCGTGGAAGGATCGATCACGTAGACGTCGTTGCTGCGCACGTGCGGCACGTACACGCGCGCCAGGTCGCCCGCGACGGCGGGGCTCATCTTCCCGGTCGCGATCTCGCTGTAGAGGTTCGACGCGTCGGGGACCGGCGGCATGCCGGGCACGGTCGTCACGGTCGCCGGCGCCTGCGCCAGGGCGAGGGCGGCGGCGCCAAGCGCGAGCGACAGGGCGAGAGGAAGGCGGGATCGTGCGGGCATCGAGGCGTCCGGGCAGGGTAGGGTGATCAGCGCGGCCGCGTGGCGCGGCGAATCGCCTCAACGGCGCGGCCGACGAACGCGTTGACGCCGAGCGCGCCCAGTTCGGCGCTCGCCCGACGAGGGTCGCCATAGGTGCCTTGCGCCGCGCTCGGCGGGGCGGCGAGCCGCTCCTGCCGCACGATCGACGCGTCCACCGCGAGCGCGAGCGAGGTGTCGGCGAGACCGGCGTGCGTGCCGATCTCGTCGTCGCGGAAGCCGCGGGCGCGCAGCGCGTCGCGGTAGGCCGCGTCGCCGTCGCGATAATACTCGACGATCGCGTGCGCCCGCGCGGGCGTGGATGCCCACGAGCGGTTGAGTCGGCGCGCGACGGCCTGCAGCGACGCCTGCGTGCCGCCGTGGTCCGCGATGAACACGACGTCGCGCGAGCCGTGCACCTTGAAGCTCGCCGCGATCGATTCGAGCGTCGCCTCGAACGCCGGCACCGGGACCGTCACCGTTCCGGGGAAGCGCATGTGCGACGTCGGCGGCGCGAGGCCGCCCTCCGGCACGTAGGGCACGACCGGCGCGACCAGCGCGTTGCCGAGCTCGCCCGCGATGCGCCCGGCGAGCGCGCGCACGCGCGCGTTGTGCTTGCCGAGCGTCATATGCGGGCCGTTCTGCTCGGTGCCCCCGACCGGCACGATGAGCGTCGTGCGTCCCGCGGCGACCTCGTCGCGGACTTCGGTCCAGGTCAGCTCGTCGACGAAGACGCTGCGGGCCGCGAGCGTCGGCATCGCGAGGCAGGCGAGGGCGAGGGCGACGAACAGGCGCGCGGCGGGCATCGCGCGCATGATAGAAGATCGGTCCCGTGCCCGCCGCGAAGCGCGCTTCATGGCCCGGCTTGCGCGGTCTCGATGCGCAGCCGCGGCTGGTGCGGCGCCTCGGTGCGCAAGAGGATGTCGTAGTAGGCGCGCACGCGGTCGACGAACGCGACCGGCATGCCGCCGCGCGCGTAGCCGAGGCGCGCCTTCTCGTAGTATTCGGGCAGCGCGAGCAGCGGCAACGCGGTGCGCACGTCGCGCCAGCGGTCCGGATCCCGCTTGTCGCGCTGCGCCTGGATGCGCGCGTCCTCGAGGTGGCCCAGCCCGATGTTGAATGCGGCGAGCGCGATCCAGGTGCGGTCGGGCTCCTCGATGCGCTTGGGCAGGCGCTCCTTGAGGTCCTTGAGGTAGCGCGCCGCGGCCAGCACGCTCTGCCGCGGGTCGAGGCGATCGACGACGCCGAGCCGGCGCGCGGTGTCCTCGGTGAGCTGCATGAACCCGCGCACGCCGGTCTCGCTGGTCGCATCGGGATCCCATTGCGACTCCTGGTACGCGATCGCGGCGAGCAGGCGCCACTCGACGCCGGTGGCCTCCTGCGCCGCGACGAACACCGGGCGCCAGCGCGGCAGCGCCTGGCGGATCCGGTCGGCGAACACGCCGGCGTCGATGCGCGTCACCTCGCCGCGCGGCGCGAAGTAACGCTCGGCGAGCCGCGCGAGCGTGCCGTCGCGGCGGCGCTCCTCGAGGAACGCGTCGAGCTCCTGCACGAGGGCCGCCTGGTGGCCGTCGACCGCCCAGGCGAGCTCCCGCTTCGGGCCGAGCGGGAACGCCACGTCGACGTCGAGGTAGATGTTGCGCCCGATCGCCGCATCGATCGACGAGACGACCGCGTAGTCGACCTTGCCTTCGTCGACCAGCGCGAGCAGCGCGTCGGCGGACATGAGCTTCATGGGCATCCACCGCACCTCGGGATGCTCGCGCCGGATCGGCGCGAACGTGCTCTCGAGGCCGGACGCCTCGACGTACGCGACGCTCGCGCCGGCCAGGTCCCTGAACCCGCGCGGGCGCACGCCGTCCCGCGCGTAGGCCAGCACCGCTTCGGCGGTCTCGTAGCCGACTGTCCAGCGCAGCGGCGGATGCGTGGCGGCGCCCTCGGCCGGCGGCGCGCGCACGACGGGCGGCCGGTAGAGGCCGCCGACGCCGATGTGCGCCTCGCCGGCCACGACGCGCTCGATCAGCGCGCCCGCATCGGGCACCGTGACCACGGTGAGGGGCAGCTTGCGCTCGCGCGCGAAGCGCTCGATGAGGTCGTGGTCGAGGCCCTGCGGCGCGCCGTCGGGGCCGGGAAACCAGCTGCCCGGCCCGGGGCGCACGGCGACGACCAGCGTCTGCGCCTCGCGCGGCGGCGGCAGCTCGTTCACGCCGCAGCCGCTCGCGAGCGCGAGCGCCGCGATCGCGGCGGCGGCCGGCGCGCGATTGCGCGCGGGGCAACGGGTTGGCAGGGGTCCCGGGGCGTGCATGCCGATCGCGTCTGGGTCGCTTGGCGCTATAATGCCTTCGTTCGTCCGCCAGGACGCGTCGTCTCCTTGGCGGGTCGCCCCGCATTGCATGGTCGTGAACCTGGTCAGGTCCGGAAGGAAGCAGCCACAGCGATTCTCTGCAAGTGCCGGGGGAACGGCTCGCCACCTATGCGTAACCGGCGAAAGTGAAACCCACCTTTCGCCGGGTGTCGACCACCCTGAAATCGCTGGCGGAGCCAGTCGATTTCAGGCGACAAGGGCTGGAAACACCGAGCGTGGATCGTAGCGCCTTCGCGTTGCCTCGCGGTCTGTCCTACGTCTAACGTCCAACCCGCCGCATGAGCTACCAGGTCCTCGCGCGCAAGTGGCGCCCGAAGACGTTCGCCGAGCTGACCGGCCAGGGGCACGTCGTCACCGCGCTGCAGAACGCGCTCGCTCGCGGCCACCTGCACCACGCCTACCTGCTGACGGGCACGCGCGGCGTCGGCAAGACGACGATCGCGCGCATCCTCGCGAAGAGCCTCAACTGCCTGACCAACGGCGTGAGCCCCACGCCGTGCGGCGCCTGCGCCGCCTGCGCCGACATCGACGCCGGGCGCTTCGTCGACCTGCTCGAGATCGACGCGGCGTCGAACACCGGCATCGACAACATGCGCGAGATCCTGGACAACGCGCGCTACGCGCCGACGGTGGGCCGCTACAAGGTCTACCTGATCGACGAAGTGCACATGCTGTCGAAGTCGGCGTTCAACTCGATGCTGAAGACGCTCGAGGAGCCGCCCGAGCACGTCAAGTTCGTGCTCGCGACCACCGACCCGCAGAAGGTCCCGGTCACGGTGCTCTCGCGCTGCCTGCAGTTCGCGCTGAAGCCGCTCGCGCCCGACGAGATCGCGGGGCGGCTCGCGTTCATCCTGCGCGAGGAGGGCATCGCGCACGACGCCGACGCGCTCGCGCTGATCGCGCGCGCCGCCTCGGGCAGCCTGCGCGACGGACTGTCGCTGCTCGACCAGGCGATCGCGTTCGGCGGTGGCGAGGTGCGCGGCGAGGCCGTGCGCACGATGCTCGGCGTCGTCGACCGGGACGTCGTCTACCGCATCGCCGATGCGCTCGCGGCCGGCGACGGCGCGGGCGTCCTGGCGCAGGCCGACGCCATCGCCTCGCGCGGACTCTCGGCCGACGAGGCGCTCGCCGAGGTGGCGGGCCTGATGCATCGCATCGCGGTCGCGCAGGCCGTGCCGCAGGCGGCCGACACGTTCGACGATCGCGAGCGCGTGGCCGAGTACGCGTCGCGCTTCGCCCCCGAGACGGTGCAGCTCCTGTGGCAGATCGCGGCGCAGGGCCGCGCCGACCTCGCGATCGCGCCCGACGAGGCGATGGGCCTGTCGATGACGCTGCTGCGCATGCTGGCGTTCGAACCGGGCGCCGCGCCGTCGACCGCGCCGGGGCGACCGCCCCGCGCCGAGCCGGCCGCGCGCATCCCGCGCGCCGAGACGCGGAGCGACGCGGCAGCGTCTGCGGCGCCGCCGACCTCGAAGCCTGTCGCTGCGACCGCGCCTGCAGCCGCGCGCGTTCCGCTCCCCGCCGATCCCGCCGACTGGCCCGCGTTCGTCGCGAGCCTCGAGCTCAACGGGATGGCGCGCGAACTGGCCGCGCAGACCGAGATGAGGCGGCTCGAAGGCGCCGTCCTCACGCTGGCGCTGCCCGCCGCGCACCAGCACCTCGCCGGCAAGACCTACGCGGACCGCCTCAAGTCGGCGCTCGAGCAGGCGACGGGGGCGCGGCTCCTGCTGGCCTTCGAGGTCGGCGAGGCCGCCACCGACTCGCTCGCGGTGCGCAACGCGCGCGAGAAAGGCGAGGCGAAGGCGCGCCAGGAAGCGGCGTTCCGCGAGGAGCCCTTCGTGCGCGACGTCGTGACGCGCTTCGACGCGCGCGTGCGTCCCGATTCCATCAAGCCGCGCTGAGCCTCCGCTCCGCAGACGAGGATGTCGATCTGATGATGAAGAACCAGCTCGCCGGCCTGATGAAGCAGGCGCAGGCCATGCAGGACAACCTGAAGCGCGCGCAGGAGGAGCTCGCGCGCACCGAGGTCGAGGGTCAGTCGGGCGCCGGCCTCGTCAAGGTCACGATGACCTGCCGCCACGACGTCAAGCGGGTCGCGATCGACCCGTCGCTCCTCGGCGAGGACAAGGACATGCTCGAGGACCTGGTCGCCGCGGCGATGAACGACGCGGTGCGCCGCGCCGAGGCGGTGACGCAGGAGAAGATGTCCGGCCTCACCGGCGGCATGCCGCTGCCGCCCGGCCTCAAGCTGCCGTTCTGACGACCGCGATGGCGGAGCGCGCGACCGAGTCGCGAAGCGCGCCGGCGGGCGAGCCGCTCGGCAGCCTCGATGCGCTCGTCAAGGCGTTGCGCGCGCTGCCCGGGGTGGGACCGCGCGCCGCCCAGCGGATGGCGCTGCACCTGCTGCAGCACGACCGCGACGGCGCCAGGACGCTCGCCGGCGCGCTCGAGCGCGCCGTGGAGGCCGTCCACCATTGCGAGCGCTGCAACACGTTCACCGAGGGGGCGGTCTGCGCGCTGTGCCGCTCGCCGCGGCGCGACGCCGCGCAGCTGTGCGTCGTCGAGACACCGGCCGACCTGATGATGGTCGAGCAGACGCAGGCCTACAGCGGCCTCTACTACGTGCTGATGGGCCGGCTGTCGCCGCTCGACGGCATCGGGCCGCGCGAGATCCGGCTCGACCGGCTCCTCAAGCGCGCGCTCGACGGCGGCGTGCGCGAGGTGATCCTCGCCACCAACTTCACCAACGAGGGCGAGGCGACAGCGCACTACGTGGGCGAGCTCCTCGCCGCGCGCGGCCTCAAGGTGAGCCGGCTCGCGCGCGGCGTGCCGGTCGGCGGCGAGCTCGAGTACGTCGACAGCGGCACGCTGGCTCAGGCGCTGCGCGAGCGGCGGCCGATCGCCTCGGGCTGATCGCGTGGTACCACCGTGACCGCGCGGTTGCCACCGCCTTGCCAGCCCGTTTGCCGCGCTGCACAATGCACCCGCAGGCTGTTTACGCTATATAGTCCGTCCGTTTCAGGCCCGTCCGACCCGGGGTCCAGGCGACGCGAGATCGCCGGACCCTCACGCCCCGCGGCGCGTCCCGCACCGCATTTGGAGGAGACCATGACCGAGAAGACCCGCGCGGCCGCCGCGCCGCACAAGACCGGCGGACGCCGCCGCTTCCTCAAAGCCGCCACCGCGACCGCCGCCACCGCGGGCACGCTCGGC
>DASTCK010000058.1:0-10883 GCA_035711225.1 Casimicrobiaceae bacterium | reverse complement strand
CGCGAGCGCCTGGTCGAGGTCCCACAGGATGTCGTCGATCGACTCGAGCCCGATCGACAGCCGGATCATCTCCGGCGTGACGCCGGCGGCGCGCTGCTCGTCCTCCGACAGCTGCCGGTGGGTCGTCGACGCCGGATGGATGATCAGCGACTTCGCGTCGCCGACGTTCGCGAGGTGCGACAGGAACGCGACGCTCTCGATGACCCGCTCGCCCGCCTTCGCGCCGCCGTTCACGCCGAACGTCAGGATGCCGCCCGCGCCTTTGGGCAGGTAACGGCGCACCAGCGCGTCGTCCGGCTGGCCGGGCAGGCCGGGGTAGCGCACCCAGGCGACGCCCGGATGCGCGGCGAGGTGCTTCGCCACGGCCATCGCCGCCTCGCAATGCCTGGGCATGCGCAGGTGCAGCGTCTCGATCCCCTGCAGGAGCAGGAACGCCGAGAACGGCGACAGCGTGGGACCGAGCGTGCGCATCGTCTCCATGCGCGCCTTCATCGTGAAGCCGAAGTCGCCGAAGGTCTCGTAGAAGCGCACGCCGTGGTAACCGCGCGAGGGCTCGGTCATCTGCGGGAAATGGCCGTTGTCCCACGGGAAGCGCCCGGACTCGACGACGATGCCACCCATCGTCGTGCCGTGGCCGCCGAGGTACTTGGTCACCGAATGGATGACGATGTCCGCGCCGTGCTCGAACGGCCGGCACAGCCACGGCGAGGCGAGCGTGTTGTCGATGACGAGCGGGATCCCGGCGCCGTGCGCGACCTCCGCCAGCGCCGCGATGTCGCACACGTTGAGTTGCGGGTTGCCGATCGTCTCGGCGTAGATCGCCTTCGTGCGCGGCGTCAGCGCGCGGCGGAACGCGTCGGCGTCATCGGGATCGACGAACGTCGCGTCGATGCCGAACTGCGCGAACGTCACCGCGAGCTGCGAATAGGTGCCGCCGTAGAGCGTGCGCGCGGCGACGATGTGGTCGCCGTGGTGCGCGAGCGTGAGCAGCGCCACCATCTGCGCGGCCATGCCCGTGGCGCACGCGAGCGCCGCGCGCCCGCCTTCGAGCGCCGCGACGCGCTCCTCGAGCGCCGCGACCGTCGGATTGCTGATGCGCGAATAGACGTTGCCGAACGTCTGCAGGTTGAACAGGCTGGCCGCGTGGTCGACGCTGTCGAAGACGAACGAGGTCGTCTGGTAGATCGGCAGCGCACGCGCCCCCGTCGCGGCATCGGGGATCTGGCCCGCGTGCAGGCACAGGGTGTCGAACCCGTAGCGGTGGTCGGCCATGGGCCGGCATTCTACCGGCCGGCGGGGTCACGGCCTGGGCCGGCTCGGGGTCAGACCCTGGTTTTGACTGCTTGGGGTCTGACCCCGGTTACAGCGCGACGCCAAACCGGGGTCAGCCCCCGATGAATCCGGGTTCAGACCCCACCCGGATCAGACCCCACGCCGCGCCGAGATGACGCCTGTATTGACGCCGCACCAGTTGAGCCCGCCGAGGATGCGGGCGTGCTCGATCTTGACGCAACGGTCCATCACGACGTCGAGGCCGGCGTCGGTCGCGATGCGGGCGGCCTCGTCGTTGCGGAGGCCCAGCTGCATCCACAGCACCTTCGCGCCCTTGGCCACCGCCTCCCGCGCGATCGCCGGCATCTCCGCGGGCTTGCGGAACACGTCGACGACGTCGACGGGACCCGGGATCGCGTCGAGCGAAGGATAGGCCTTCTCCCCCAGCGCTTCCGCGTATCCCGGGTTGACCGGTATGACGCGGTAGCCGTGGTCCTTCATGTATTTCGCGGCGAAGTAGGACGGCCGGTGCCAGTGCGCGGAGAGACCGACGACCGCGATCGTGCGATGCTGCGCCAGGATGCGGCGCAGCCCCGCGATGTCGTCGACGACCTGTCCGCGCGCTGCCGTCATTGCTGCGTATAGCCGCCCCAGTTCGGCGACGAGTTGTACGGATACTCGTTGCTGATGCGGCGGCCCGACGAGATCTGGTTGTTCAGGCCGGCGGGAAGGTTCGGGTAGTCGCCCGGCCCGAACGTGCGGCAGGTCCCACGGAAGTCGGCGTCGCTGCAGAACATCCAGTAACCGCGCTCGACGCGGAGCGACGACGCGCGGTCGTTGAAGCCGGTCGATGCGAAGTTCGGCATGAAATCCTGGGTGACCGCGATGCGCCGCCCACCGAAGCCGGGCTGCTGGTAGAGGATCACGCGCGCGCCGCTTCCCCAGCCGTCGCCCGGATAGCCGCCACCGCCCGGCGCGCCCGGTCCGCCGATCGGCCGGATCGACGACCCCTCGCCCGCGAGCGGGCCGAGGTTGGCGTGCCGTCCCGGCCCGAACGTCTCGCAGCCGCCCCGGAAGCCGTCGTCGCGGCAGATCTCCCACGTGCCGGCGTGGACGACCATCGAGCGCGCGCGGTCGTTGAACTCGGTGCGGCCGAGGTTGCCGATCGGGCCGTTGATGTCCATCGCGGGTCCCCGGAAGCCGAAGTCCCCGTAGATCGTCACGGCGGCCGGGCCGCCCGGGCCGGGCCCGGGCCCGGGCCCGACGATACCGAGTTCCCGCGCGGACGAAACCTCGTTCGAGAGCCCGATCTGCGACAGGTTGCGGTACTCGCCGGGCTGCAGCGTCACGCAACGACCGCGGAAATACGCATCGGAGCACAGCTGCCAGGTCCCCTGCCGGACGACCACCGAAGACGCGCGGTCGTTGAAGCCCTGGTCGGCCAGGTTGGAGATCGACTGGTCGGCCCCGAAGCGGCGGCCGTTGAAGTCGGGCTGCTCGAAGAACAGGATGTCCTGCGCGGCTGCGGCGCTGGCGCCGGCGAGCACCGCGCCGAGGACGGCGAAGCGAGCGAAGCGTCTCATGGGTCGGTTTCCTGTGGCGTGATCCCGGCTAGCTTAACGCCCGATCCCGGCGATCCGTTGAGGGCCGAAGGTGCACCGGCGCGTAGGAAGAAGCCGACGCGGGCGGCGCGGCGCCGACGACCCGATCCTTGTGCTTGGGTTCCGGGTGCCACCCGATCACCACGAGCATGAACAGGTAGCTGATCACGTAGGCGAGTGCGACGTGCCAGCCCGCCCGCAGCCACGCGAACACGGAGCGGCCTTCGGGGAACTTCGAGCACAGCGCGACGCCCGCCGACGAGCCGAACCAGATCATCGACCCGCCGAAGCCCACCGCGTAGGCGAGGAAGCCCCAGTCGTAGCCCCCTTGCCGGAGCGCCAGGGCCGTCAGCGGGATGTTGTCGAACACGGCGGAGATGAAGCCCAGCCCCATCGCCGTTTGCCACGACGCGAGCGGCAGCTTGTGCACCGGCATCATCGATGCGCAGAGCACCAGCGCGCAGAGGAACACGGCGCCCCGCGCGGCCGACGGGAGCTCGTTCCACGCGGGCGCGCGGAGCGGCGTCGCGACGAGGATCGCGAGCCACACGGTGAGCCCGAGGAACGGCAGTCGGTCCGCGATCTCGGGATAGCGGAGGTTGACGACGACGTTGGCGACGATCGCCGAGACCAGGATGAACGCGACGATGCCCACGCGCGCCCAGTCGATCGTCACCGTCGTGCCCGGGTCGGCGGTGATCGGCGAGTAGCGGTGCTGCTGGAGCGAGGCCGGGATGCCGAAGACGATGATCGCCAGGAACGCTGCGACGTAGGCTTCGAGGACCTGCAGCGGCGACACGCCGTCGATCCACATCATCGTCGTGGTGGTGTCGCCGACGACGCTGCCGGAGCCGCCGGCGTTCGACGCCGCCACGATCGCGGCGAGGTAGCCGACGTGCACCTTGCCGCGGAACACGACCGTCGCGATCGCTCCGCCGATCAGCGCCGCCGCGATGTTGTCGAGGAACGACGACAGCACGAAGATGATGAAGAGCAGGACGAACGCGCCCTTCCAGTCGTCGGGCAGCAGGCGCGGCAGCCAGGCGGGCACGCGGCTGTCCTCGAAATGGCGCGAGAGCAGCGCGAAGCCCATCAGCAGCAGCAGCAGGTTCGCGATCAGCACCCATTCGTGCACGAGGTGCGACGCGAAGCCGGCGATCCCGGCGCCGGTCACGAACGGCGAGAACAGGATCTTGAAGACGCTGATCGTCGCAAGCCCGATGAGCGCCACGCGCAACGTGTGGTGATGGAAGAGCGCCACGCCGGCCAGCACCAGCCCGAACAGGATGAAGTCGATCGGCACCGGGCCGATGGCGGGCGGATCGAGGGGCGCGCCGGCGGCTGCAAGAACGACCCCGGGGCAGAGCACGGCGGCCGCCGCGGTGGCCGCGCGGACGAAGCGCCGGGCCGGGGCAACCCGGAGGGGAGCCAGCGAAGAGGAGGGGAGCATGGTCGGCGCCATCGGGCGGGAGGCGCGGGCACGGCTCACGGGCGCGCGGCGCGGGCCCCCTGCCGCCCGCCGGCTCCTCCCGAGGCCCGGCGGCGCAGTCGGGGATTGTAGCGGCCCGAACGCGGCCACGCCGGCCGAGGGGCGATCTGCCGTCTGTCGGGCGTCCGGCCTGATCCTTGCTTGTGCGCTACACGATGGGTTCGTCCGCGAAGGGCGGCCTCGCTCGGGGGCGCTTCGCGAAAGCGTGATCCGCCGGGGCGGCGCCGGAGGCCCGGGCGGCGCGATCCCCGGTACGTGGAAGCCTGACATGGCGCTGCAACGTCTGCCGCTGCGCGTTGACCTTCCCACCGTCCAGACGGTCGGGGATGCGATCGAGCGCGGCCACCTGCAGGCGCTGTCGCAGCGCAAGCTCAACGCGCTCGGGCTGCCGCTCGCGTACGTCGACCGCACGTTCCGCTACCGCTTCGCCAACCGCGCCTTCCTCGACTGGCTCGGCCGACGGCCCGAGGAAGTGCTCGGTCGCGAGATGGACGAGGTGCTCGGTCGCGAGGTGTGGACGCTCTACCACGCCTACACCGACGCCGCGCTCGAGGGCGAGCGCACCGGCTTCGAGCGCCAGCTCGTCACCGCTGGTCGCCCGCCGATCTGGATTCGCGTCGACTACTACCCCGACCGCGGGGCCACCGGCCGCGTCCGCGGATTCCTGGTCACCTACAGCGACGTCGACCACCTGAAGCGGCTCGAGCTCGAGGCGGGCCAGCGCGAGCACCGGCTGCGGCTCGTGACCGACAGCGTCGGCGTCCCGATCCTCTACGTCGACCGCCAGCTCAAGATCCGCTTCGCCAACCAGCCGTTCGCCGACTGGATCGGCGTGCCGAACGACGACCTGCTCGGCCACGGCCTGCGCGACGTGCTCGCGCCCGAATCGATGAGCGAGATGAGCGCGTCGCTGGAGCGCGCGTTCGCCGGATCGTCGGTGAGCTACGAGCGCCGCGAGCGCCGCTCCACCGGCGAGATGCGCTGGATGCGGGTGACGCTGTTCCCGGACCGCGAGGTCAGCGGGCGTACCGGCGGCGCGTTCGTCGTGCTGAACGACATCGAGGACGACGTCCGCATCCGCGACGAGCTGAAGGGCCGGCAGGCGCAGCTGCGGCTGTTCGCCGACAACATCCCCGGCCCGATCGCCTACCTCGACCGCGCGCTGCGCTACACGTTCGTCAACCAGGCGTTCGCCAACGTCGCGGCGCGACCGCAGGAGGAGATCTACGGCCGCACGCCGGCCGAGATCCTTCCGGCCGAGGTCGCCGGGTTCCTGCGCCCGATCCTCAAGCGCGCGCAGGACGGCGAGAACGTCGAGTACGAGCGCATGGGCACGCTGCCCGGAGGCGACAGGCGCTGGATGCACGGGCGCATCGCGCCCGACTTCGACGGTGCGGGCAAGGTGCGCGGGCTCTACTGCACCGAGTACGACATCCACGAGCTCAAGGTCACCGAGCAGGCGCTGGCGACGCGCGAGCAGCAGCTGCGCCTGTTCACCGACAACATCCCCGAGCCGGTCGTCTACCTGGACGCCGAGCGCCGCTACGTGTTCGTCAACGAGGCGTTCCTGCGGCTGTACGGCCTCAAGCGCGAGGAGGTGATCGGCCGCCGCAGCACCGAGGTGATCGGCAACGAGGCTACCGAGGCGCTGGCGCCCGGGCGCCAGCGCGTGATGGCCGGCGAGGCGGTCACCTACGAGCGCGAGGTCATCGACGCGCAGGGGCGCACGCGCTGGATCCGCGCGCGCTGCGTGCCAGACCTCAACTTCGACGGGACCGTGAAGGGCGAGTACGTCGCGGGCCACGACATCACCGACCTCAAGCTCGCGCAGGACGCGCTGGCCGCGCGCGAGTCGCAGCTCCGCGCGATCATGGACGGTGTTCCGGCACCGGTCGCCTACATCGACCGCGACGAGCGCTGCCACTACGTCAACCGCGCGTTCGTCCAGTTCTTCGGCCTCGCGCCCGAGTCGCTCGTCGACCTCAGGCTCCGCGACGTCGTGGGGCACGGCATCTACGAGAGCGCGCAGGCGATGGTCGCGCGCGCGCTCGAGGGCGAGTCGACGGCGTTCGACCGCCTGATCGGCGGCGCCAACGGCGTCAAGCGCTGGATGACGGTCCGCGTCGTCCCCGACATGGGGCCGGGGGGCGAGGTGCACGGCGCGTTCGTGCTGATGAACGACATCCACGGCCTCAAGCAGGCGCAGGAAGCGCTGCGCGCCTCGGAGGCCGAGCTGCGGCTCATCATGGACAACGTGCCGGCGCGCGTCGCCTACATCGACCGCGAGTACCGCTACCGCTTCGTCAACGGCCGCAACGAGGCCTGGCTCGGCGAATCGCGCAAGGACCTGAACGGCCGCAAGGTCGAGGACGTGATCGGCGCCGCGCGCTTCGCGCTCCTCGAGCCCCTGATGGCGCGCGTGGTCGCGGGCGAGACGATCGCCACGGAGATGCTGCTGCCGCAGCACGGCACCGCCGAGCCGCGCTGGGAGTCGATCCATTACGCGCCCAACCGCGACACCGACGGCAACGTGGTCGGCATCTACGCGGTGCACGGCGACATCCACGACGAGAAGCGCAACGAGGAGGCGCTGCGCCGCGTCAACTGGGAGCTGTCGAGCCACATCGGCAACACGCCGCTCGCGGTGCTCGAATGGGACCGCGACCTGCACCTCGTGCGATGGTCGGAGCAGGCGCGCAACATCTTCGGCTTCGAGAGCGCCGAGGTGCTCGGCATGTCGCTCACCGACAACCCGATGCTGCACGAGGACGCGGTCGGCAGCATGGTCGACATCGTCGGCAAGCTGATGACCGGGCTCGAGCCGCGCGCGACCGGCCTCACGCGCAACCGGCGCAAGGATGGCGAGGAGATCTGGTGCGAGTGGTACCACTCGGCGCTGCTGGGCGATGACGGCCAGATCCTGTCGATCCTGTCGTTCGTCCAGGACGTGTCCGCGCGCATCCGCGCGGAAGAGCGTCTGCAGCACATGGCGACGCGGGACGCGCTGACCGGCCTGCCCAACCGGCTGCTGCTCCACGAGCGGCTGTCGCAGGCGATCGCGCAGGCGCGCCGCGGCGCGCGCCGCGTGGGCGTGCTGTTCATCGACCTCGACCGTTTCAAGAACGTCAACGACACGCTCGGCCACCGCATCGGCGACGAGCTGCTGAAGCACGTGACGCGCGCGCTCTCCGCGACGCTGCGCGAGACCGACCTGCTCGCGCGCCTGGGCGGCGACGAGTTCATGGTGATCGTCGAGGACTTCGACGACCCGCAGGTGCTCGGCCGCATCGCGCAGAAGCTCCTCGACGCGATCGCGCAGCCGTTCCGGATCGAGGAGCACGACATCTACGTGACCTCGTCGATCGGCATCTCGGTCTACCCGGACGACTCGGACGACCCGGACGAGCTCCTCAAGCACGCCGACGTCGCGATGTACCGGTCGAAGGAGCTGGGCCGCAACACCTACCAGTTCCTCGACACCAACCTCGCCGAGCGGCGCCTGAAGCAGCACACGCTCGAGACGGCGCTGCGCGCCGCGCTCAAGGAGGGCAAGCTCGAGCTGCACTACCAGCCGGTGGTCAGCATCGCCGACCGGTCGATCGTCGGGGCGGAGGCGCTGCTCCGCTGGAGCGACGCGGAGCACGGCGACGTGCCGCCCCAGGTGTTCGTGCCGCTCGCCGAGGAGGCGGGCCTGATCCACACGCTCGGCGAATGGGTGCTGCGCACCGCGGCCGCGCAGGTCGCCGCGTGGCGGCGCGCCGGGCTGCCCCTCAACGTGTCGGTGAACCTGTCGGCGCGCCAGTTCTACCGCGAGGACCTCGCGCAGCGCATCGTCGAGATCGTGCGCGAGGCGGGCTGCGAGTCGTCGTGGCTCGAGCTCGAGGTGACCGAGACGAGCCTGCTGCACGACCTCGACGCGATCCGCCGCGTGCTGCACCAGCTCCGCGACCACGGCTTCCGGGTGGCGATCGACGACTTCGGCACCGGGTATTCGTCGCTGACCCACCTCAAGCACTTCCCGATCGACACGCTCAAGATCGACATCTCGTTCATCGCCGACCTCGAGACCGACCCGGGCGACGCCGCGATCACCGAGGCGATCATCGGCCTCGCGCGCGGCCTCGGCCTCAAGGTCGTGGCCGAGGGCGTGGGCACGCGCGAGCAGCTCGAGTTCCTCGACGCGCGCGGCTGCCACTGCTTCCAGGGCTTCTGGGTCAGCAAGCCGCTGCCGCCGGCTCGGTTCGTCGAATTCCTGCGTCGCCGCACCGCGCAATAGCGCGATCGGGGGTTCGGGTTACACCGGGGCCAGACCCCACTCCGATCCCGCTCCGCGGGGTCGACGTGGAGTCCGGCCCCCATGTCTACACCGGGGTCAGACCCCACTCCGATCCCTGCTCCGCGGGGATCGAAGCGGAGTCCGACCCCCGGGCTAGTCGTCGAGCGCGGAGAGCCACCGCGCGATCGCCTGCGCGACGCGCTCCCATCCCGGCTCGAGCATCATCATGTGCGCGAGGCCGGGAAGGATCGTCGCGGTCACGCCGTGGTGCCGCGCGGTCGCGCGGACGTCGTCCGGCGTGCTGATGCGGTCGCCCTCGGCGCCGAGGACCATCAGTTGCGCGCCCCTGCGCTCGGGCTTCAGCCAGTGCAGGCGCAACGACAGGTCGAGGATCGCGCGCGACGACTCCGCCGCGAGGTGGTCGGCCGCCTCGGCCAGGATCGCGGGCTCGACGCGGTCGCTGAAATAGAACGGGCGCAGCGCCTCGAGCACGTCGGCGGACAGCCGCGTCGGATCGAAGCGGATCATGTGCGCGAGGTAGTCGGGCCGCTCCATCGCGAGCCGCGTCGCCACCGTGACGAGCCCGGTCGGCGGGACCGGGGCGAGCAGCACCGCGGCGCGCAGCGGGTGCATCGCGAGCATGCGCTCGACGATTGCGGCGCCCATCGAGTGCCCGATCAGGATCGGCGGCTCGTCGAGCAGGCCGGCGACGTGCTCGACGTCAGCGGCGTAGTCGTCGAGCCCCGCTGCGAAGAGCATCCCGCCGCCGCCGCTGCCCCCGTGGCCGCGCAGCGACAGCGCGTGCGCCGGCCAGCCCCGCGCCGCGAACCACGGCAGGAAATAGGGCGTCCAGCACCAGCCGTCGATGTAGCCGCCGTGCACGAACAGGAGCGGCGGGCGCCGGCCGCGCGGCGACGGCAGGCGCGCGAAGGTTTCGAGATGCGATTCGAGCGGGAGCACGGCGCTCCTCGAGCGTGACCTAGAATACGCGGGATGTGCGCCGCGAGAACCGCCGCCATTCTGCCCGAGCCGACCCCCGATTACGACCGCTCGTGCCGCCGCTGCCCGCGCCTCGCGTCGTTCCTCGACGTCGTGAAGCGCGAGAACCCGGCGTACTGGTGCCTGCCGGTGCCGCCGTTCGGGCCGATCGGCGCGCCCCTGCTCATCGTCGGGCTCGCGCCCGGCATGCACGGCGCCAACGCCACCGGGCGCGCGTTCACCGGCGACTACGCCGGCATCCTGCTCTACGAGACGCTGCACGACTTCGGTTTCGCGTCGGCACCCGTCGCGACCTCTCGCGGGGACGGCCTCGCCCTGTCGGGCTGCCGCATCTCGAACGCCGTCAAGTGCCTGCCGCCGGCCAACAAGCCGCTCCCGCTCGAGGTCGCGACCTGCAGCCGCTACCTCGCGGTGGATATCGCGGCGCTTCCGCCCGGCGCGGCGGTCCTGGCGCTCGGACGCATCGCGCACGAGGCGGTCGTTCGCCTCGCCGGGGCGCCGCTGCGGGCGCACCCGTTCGCCCACGGCGCGCGTCACGCGATCGGTCCCGAGGCGCTCGCGCTGTTCGACAGCTACCACTGCAGCCGCTACAACACCAACACCGGGCGCCTGACGCGATCGATGTTCCGCGCCGTGTTCCGCGACGTCGCCGCGCACCTCGGGCGGAGCGCGCCCGCGCGCTGAGGCGGCGATGACGAAGGTCTCGCGCCTCAACGCCCGCACCGTCGCCGTCGACCGCGGCGCGACCGCGTTCGACGCGAGCGAGCTGATCCGCTCGCTGCCGCACCAGCCCGGCGTCTACCGGATGTTCGATGCCGTCGGCGACGCGCTCTACGTCGGCAAGGCGCGCGACCTGAAGAAGCGCGTCGCGAGCTACTTCCAGAAGACCGGCCACGAGCCGCGCATCGCGGCGATGGTCGGGCAGGTGGCTCGCGTCGAGACCACGGTGGCGCGGTCCGAGGGCGAGGCGCTGCTGCTCGAGAACAACCTGATCAAGGCGCTCGAGCCGCGCTACAACATCCTGTTCCGCGACGACAAGAGCTATCCCTACCTGTGCATCACCGGCGAGGCCTTCCCGCAGCTGCGCTTCCACCGCGGTGCGCTAGACCGGCGCAACCGCTACTTCGGGCCGTTCCCGAGCGCGGGCGCGGTGCGCGACGGCATCGCGATGCTGCAGAAGGTGTTCATGCTGCGCACCTGCGAGCCCTCGGTGTTCGCGAACCGCTCGCGCCCGTGCATGCTCCAC